>NZ_JBNNWS010000013.1:0-180473 GCF_050281185.1 Heyndrickxia sp. NPDC080065
GTTGTTTATCCTGATGGTAAGTTGGACTTTAATTACAAATTTGAGCTTTAGTTTTTTATGTGTTTGTGATTGGTATACATCACAAATGCCATGCAAAAGCTTGGAGTCAAGGGGCGTTCTCAAGCTGTGGTTGAGTTACTTCGCATGGGAGAATTAAAGCTTTAACCTGAAACCGACTGCAAATAGGCAGTCGGTTTTGTTATGGAGCTAAATATTGGATCTTAAGATAATAAATCGTTCTTGAATTTTTAATAAAAAAAAGCGACAATATTTTTAATAGATATATTACAATATATTATATTAACCAGGAGGCAACAATGTTAGGCAATCTGGAATTGGAATAAGTAAAATGACTTACCCTCAATTTACGAAAATCCATCCTCCAACCTCTGACCTCTAGCCTCCGACTTTCTGAATTGATAGGGGGTTCTTCATTAATGAATAATGAAGGAAAAGTGCAACAACATGAAAATGAAGTTGTTGCAACAATAGAAAAAGATCTGCGATATATCGCAGCGATTATCAAACAAAAAGGAAGAGAGCTATTAAGCAGCTATACTATTACACCTCCACAATTTGTAGCCTTGCAATGGTTATTTGAAGAAGGAGACATGACAATTGGAGAATTATCAAATAAAATGTATTTAGCCTTTAGCACAACGACAGATTTAATTGATCGAATGGAAAAAAATGAATTAGTCGTTCGTGTAAAAGATCCGCATGATCGAAGAGTGGTGCGTATACATCTCCTTGAAAAAGGAGAAATAATGATTGATGAGGTTATTCAAAAGCGACAAGGGTATTTACATGATATTCTTATGAATTTTTCAACAGATGAGGTCATTCATTTAAAAGACAGCCTCATAAAATTACATCATGAAATGAAAGCAGAATGAGGCGAGATAGTTGAACCAACCAATTGGATTAATTGATTCGGGTGTAGGAGGATTAACGGTAGCAAAAGAAGTGTTAAAACAATTACCAAATGAAAGTATAATATATGTTGGTGATACTGCGCGTTGTCCGTATGGTCCTAGACCCATAGAGGAAGTTAAAGCTTTTACATGGCAAATGACAAGATTTTTATTAAAAAAAAATATTAAGATGTTAGTTATTGCATGCAATACTGCTACAGCAGTAGTGTTAGATGAAATTCGCTCGCAATTGAAAATTCCGGTATTAGGTGTTATTTATCCTGGTGCAAGAGCCGCGCTTAAGACAACTAAAAGTTTTAAAATTGGTGTTTTAGGAACTATCGGTACCATTGGAAGCGGGGCCTATGAAAAAGCATTAAAATCAATTAACAGAAAGATAAGTGTTACTTCACTTGCGTGTCCAAAGTTTGTGCCATTAGTTGAAAGTGGAGAATATAAAAGCTCAATTGCAAAAAAAATTGTAGCAGAATCCTTATCTCTTATTCAAAAAAGTGATATAGATACATTGATACTAGGTTGTACCCACTATCCATTATTAGAAGGCTTAATAAAAAATGTAATGGGAGAAAATGTACAAGTTATTAGCTCTGGAGACGAAACAGCTAGAGAAATAAGTACGATATTATATTTTCGTCATATTATGAATACAGATGAAACTTCACCTAAGCACCATTTTTTTACAACAGGATCAAGCAGCATTTTTTCTAAAATCGCATCGACTTGGCTTGAACAAGATATTACAGAAGTAGAAACCATATATTTAGGAGAGGAATAACTCCTAAATATATGGTTTTATTTATTTTTTAACATGAAAAAACGGTCTATTTTATAAAAAGGCTCGTATACATAATAGTACAAACTGTTCTTAGGGGGAGTACCTTATGTCTAAAAAAACAAAAGCTACTGTAGCAATTACTTTGCTAGCATCAAGTGTTTACTTGTCAGGCTGTGGGTTATTTGGCGGCGGGAAATTGGACAAAATTGATCCACCACCAAAGGTTACATCTTTAAGTAAAGGTGAGTCTTTGGATGAAGGGAGTAAAAATAAGTTAACTGCTGCTGAAAAAGAAAATTCAATCATGACAGAGTTATATTTGATTGATAAAAATGGTTATGTCGTTTCCCAAACCTTGCCATTACCGAATGAGAAAGGAATTGCGACGAAAGCATTAGAATATTTAGTAGTTGATGGACCAGTTCAAGACATGATCCCAAATGGTTTTCGTGCTGTAATTCCAGCTAATACTAATATTAGTGTAAATGTGGTGAAAGATGGAACAGCTATTGTCGATTTTTCAAAGGACTTTAAGAATTATGATAAAAAAGATGAAGAGAAAATCCTTCAATCGATTACATGGACATTAACCCAGTTTGATTCTATCAAAAAAGTCCAACTCCAAGTAAATGGTCATCCTTTGAATGAGATGCCGGTAAATGATACTCCTATTAATCCGGATGGTCTAACAAGAGCAGATGGTATTAATAATGACTTTTCTGATGTAATAGATATTACGAATACACATGCATTGACCGTTTATTATTTAGCTGATAATGCAAAATATTTTGTTCCTGTTACAAAGCGGGTATCAAATACCGAAACAAATGATGCTAAAGCAATAATTAATGAGTTGGTTAAGGGGCCTGATCAACGTTCAACGTTAGTATCCGCATTTAACCCTGATGTAGCTTTGTTAAATGATCCTGTAATTCAAGAAGGGAAAGTAACCTTGAACTTTAATGAAAATATACTCGGCGGCTTTGAAGAGAAAATAATTTCTGATAATGTATTAAAACCACTCGTTTATTCTTTAACAGAGCAAAAAGGAATAAAAAGTGTTGCGGTAGAAGTAAATGGCAGTACGAAGCTGCTTGATGAAAATGGGAAACCATTAACAGAACCGGTTACTCGACCCGAAAAGGTAAACACAGGTAGTTTTTAATCATAGAAATTTGATATACTATATACTGTATATAAGGAGGTTGGCAGTTTGCCGCCTCTTCTTTATTAGTTTAAACACAAGGGAGGTTCTACTATTGAGAGTTGACGGTAGAGAGAAAATACAATTAAGACCAATACATATAGAAACAGACTATTTAATGCATCCTGAAGGCTCTGTACTTATCATTGTTGGAAATACAAAGGTAATTTGTACTGCGAGTATAGAAGAAAGAGTACCCCCATTTATGCGTGGAAGCGGCAAGGGCTGGATTACCGCAGAATACTCAATGCTGCCACGAGCAACGGATCAACGCAATATACGTGAATCTTCAAAAGGAAAAGTGTCTGGACGTACGATGGAAATCCAAAGACTAATTGGGAGAGCTTTACGTGCTGTAGTAAATTTAGACAGCATTGGTGAGAGGACTATTTGGATTGATTGTGATGTTATACAAGCGGATGGCGGAACTCGTACAGCTTCTATAACAGGTGCTTTTGTTGCAATGACACAGGCACTAGCAAAACTACATGAGAATAAAGTAATAAAAAATTTCCCTGTAACCGACTATTTAGCAGCAACAAGTGTGGGGATCATTCAAAATATTGGAACTGTACTAGACTTAAACTATGCCGAAGATAGTCAAGCATTGGTTGATATGAATGTAGTCATGACTGGTGCAGGTAAATTTGTAGAATTACAAGGAACAGGAGAGGAAGCAACGTTTTCTCAAGATGAACTACAACAATTACTTGATGCAGCAAAACATGGGTTAACAGAGCTGTTTACTATTCAAAAACAGGCTCTTGGCGAAATTTCAGCAAAAATAGAAAAAAATAAAAATGGTGAGGAATAGCATTATGGAAAATCAAGTAATCATTGCGACTAAAAATAGTGGCAAGGCTAAAGAATTTGAAAAAATGTTTTCAGAATATAACATAAAAGTGAAGACATTACTCGATTTCCCAGAGGCTATAGATGTAGAGGAAACTGGTTCAACGTTTGAAGAAAATGCAATATTAAAAGCAGAAACCATTTCAAAACAATATAATATCATGGCGATTGCAGATGATAGTGGACTCGTTATTGATGCTTTAGACGGCAGACCAGGGATTTTTTCTGCAAGATATGCAGGAGAAGAGAAAAATGATGAAGCGAATATTGAGAAAGTATTAAAAGAGATGGAGCATATCCCTGCGGAGGATCGAACAGCAAGATTTTATTGTGCTTTGGCACTTGCTAAACCAGATGAAAAAACGATTACAGTTTCGGGAACTTGTGAAGGAAATATTATCAATGAAAGAAAAGGTAATAATGGATTTGGTTACGATCCGATCTTTTTTATCAAAGATAAAGGACTTACGATGGCTGAACTACCATCATCAGAAAAAAATCTTATTAGTCATCGAGCAAAGGCCTTACAAAAGCTTAGAGTTGTATTAAAGGATATACTGGATATTGGTGATGAACAATGAAATTATTAATTGTAAGTGATAGTCACGGATTGCATGAAGAATTGAAACAGCTCAAAGAGAGATACGAAAAGACCGTAGATGCTATGATTCATTGCGGTGATTCAGAACTGATGGCAAGTGATGATGAAATTAAAGGATTTCTAATAGTCCGAGGCAATTGTGATTATGATAAGCATTTTCCTCTTGATATTTTACAAAATATTGATGGAAATAATATTTTTATTACCCATGGTCATCATTATAATGTGAAAATGACGCTCTTGAACCTTTCATATAAAGCAAAAGAAGTAGCAGCAGACTTTGTATTCTTTGGGCATTCGCATACTCTTGGGGCAGAAATGATCAACGGAACCTTATTTTTAAATCCAGGCAGCTTTTTAATGCCGCGCGGACGAAAAGACAAAACCTATGCGATCGTTGAAAAAAACGAAAATATAATTACTACGAAATTTTTTAACCACAATGATGAAGAATTAGTAGAACTCCGACAGACTTTTAACATATAATTATCTTTAATTGCAGCCATTTTAGGCTGCAATTAAAAAAAAAAATAAAAATCGAAAAAACTATTGACTTATTGTTGCTACACTACTATAATAAAAAATGTCCTGATAATAACAACGACAAAAAATACTAAAATATTATGTCCCAGTAGCTCAGCAGGATAGAGCAACAGCCTTCTAAGCTGTGGGTCGGGGGTTCGAATCCCTCCTGGGACGCTAAAATTAAAAAGAAAAATCCTTGATGTATCAAGGGTTTTTCTTTTTTTGTTTTTACAACGCAATACTCTAAATCCAAGGATTTTTCTCTTTTTTGAATAAGTTTTGTGATATCTTTACTAAGCTTAATCAACTTTTACCAGTCAAATAATATTATAACTCTATAACACTTATCATATTTCTGTTTATATCGGTCAAATCAAAGCGTTTTGGTTCGCCGTTTCTCAAATCGGATACTTTCACGTTTTTTTCTTCTATGGTTGGAGAACATTTTTGCTTGAGGCTAATCATGGCGCTTCCGCATTTAGAATTTTGAAATTGATCTCATACATATGCTAAACTAATTAGGCTCTCTTAATTGTAATAAAAGGCGGTTTCGTACATGAAGAAAAAAGATAAAGGGTCGAAGGATCAAAATATTGTTCTTTTTCCTGGGCTTAAGGATCGTCTTCTTGAATTCGGTCTGAAGCATTTAGATAATCATCAATATGATGAAGCGGTGAATCTACTTAGACAAGCGTATGAAATAGATCCGGAAAATGAAGAAATTGGTATGGGATTTCTATTAGCGCTATATGAAAGTAGCAATTATGAAGAAGCAAAAGATGTTTGTAAGGAACTTTTACATAAAGGAATAGGGAGCTATTTTGAGATTATTGACGTATATTTAATGATTTTGATCCAACTAAGCAATCATAATGAAGTCGTACATACAATTAAAGCATTACTAGATGAAAATGAAGTGCCGATGGAAAAAGTGGACCATTATGAAAAATTACTGCAATTTAGTCAAAATCGAGTGATAACGGACAAACAACCCATAGATACACATCTGAATAAGAAAATGGAACCATTATTTTTGAATGGGGATATGAAGGAAAGTATTTTTAAAATTGCCGGATTAGCCAATCAAAATATTTTTCCTCATCTTACTGAGTTAACAAATTATCTTGAAAATGAGTCAGCACATCCTTTTTTACAAACGATGGTACTAAACCTGTTGAGAGAGCACGGTATTGATAAAAATATTGTAGTGAAGAAATTTCATTATGAAGAAACATTGATACCGGTCAATCTGAATGCGGTTTTTGAGACACCATTTTATTTAGTATTAATTGACTATATGAAAGAAAAAATTGAAAACGAAAATCCGACTTTATTTAATCAAATCAAAGAAATGGCGGACCGTCACTTATTCCTGCTTTATCCGTATGAATTGATTCCTAATAAAAAAAATTTATGGACAGCTGCGTATCACAGTTTTGGTCATGAGTTATATGGAGAAAGTATGGATTTGAATAGAAAAGCAAAAGACTATGAAGTTGACGTTTCTAGTCTAGTAAATGCAATTGGATTTATAAAAAAACTAGAAGAAATTTCTTTACCGATTGTATAGCTCCTTCTTGAAACAGAAAAAACGTATGTTATAATGAAAGGGTTGTAATGTATTTTCATTTAAATCAGTAATGGCAATAACTTAGAAAGTTTATCTATTAAAAATGTTCATTACACTATCAAAATATAGATTGTTGGAGGGAAAGGTATGTCAGCAAAATGGGAAAAACTCGAAGGAAACCAAGGCGTATTAACTGTAGAAGTTGATGTGGAAACTGTAAACACTGCATTGGATGGTGCCTTCAAAAAAGTCGTGAAACAAGTAAATATTCCAGGATTCCGTAAAGGTAAAATTCCTCGTGGAATGTTCGAACAACGTTTCGGTGTAGAATCATTATATCAAGACGCATTAGATATTATTTTACCTGAAGCATATGCACAAGCAATTGATGAAACTGGAATTGAACCTGTGGATCGTCCTGAAATTGATATTGAGCAAATGGAAAAAGGTAAAGAACTAATTTTCAAAGCAACTGTTACTGTAAAGCCTGAAGTAAAATTAGGTGACTACAAAGGGTTAGAAGTTGAAAAGCAAGATACTGAAGTAACAGATGAAGATGTAGAAAATGAATTAAAAACACTTCAAGAGAAACATGCAGAGCTTGTTCTTAAAGAAGAAGGAACTGCTGAAAACGATGATACAGTTGTTATTGACTTCGAAGGATTTGTGGATGGAGAAGCATTTGAAGGCGGAAAAGGAGATAATTACTCTTTAGTTCTAGGTTCTGGAAGCTTCATCCCTGGTTTTGAAGATCAATTAGTTGGTGTAAAAGCTGGAGAAGAAAAGGATGTAGAAGTTACATTCCCAGAAGAATATCATGCAGCTGAATTAGCAGGTAAAGCAGCTACATTTAAAGTAACTGTTCATGAAATTAAAACAAAAGAACTTCCTGAATTAGATGATGAGTTCGCAAAAGATGTTGATAGCGAAGTTGAAACAATTGCTGAACTTAAAGAAAAAACTAAAAAGAACCTAAAACATTCGAAAGAGCATGAAGCAGAACATGCCGTTCAAGACGCAGTTGTAGAAAAAGCAGCTGAAAATGCGGAAATCGATATCCCTGAAGCAATGATCAATAATGAAGTTGATCGTATGATGCAAGAATTCGAACAACGCCTTCAAATGCAAGGGATGAATCTTGAACTTTATTTCCAATTCTCTGGTCAAGACGAACAAGCACTGCGTGATCAAATGAAGGAAGACGCTACAAAGCGTGTTCGTAGTAACCTTACTTTAGAAGCAATTGCTGAAGCTGAAAAAATTGAAGTTTCAGATGAAGAAGCAGAAGAAGAAATTACAAAAATGACAGAAATGTACAATATGTCTGCTGAAGATATCAAAAAAGCACTTGGTGGATTAGACACAGTTAAAAAAGACGTGAAAATCCGTAAAGCAGTAGAATTTCTTGTACAAAACAGTAAAACTGTTGCATAATATATAGAAAAGCGAAAAGCACCATGGTCAGCCCCGAAGAGCAAATGTTATTTGCCACGAGGCGTTGGAGCTGGATCAATAAAAATAAAAAAAGAATAAACAATATAAAAACAAGGCGCGACTTTTTCGTGCCTTGTTTTATAAAAAATACATACATATTTTTAAGCTTATTTCAAAAAAATGTACATATGAAGAATATAAAACTTATTTTCGGGAAACTCTTGAGTAAGTAGGAATTTACCTCTTCAATGGCGAAAATAATAAGAGTAAGGCTTAAAATTTCCTGTCCAATATAGAAATATGATACAATCCAATACATAATTAATTTTAAAGAAAACGAATAGCTACTTTTTTGAAAAGTATTAAATAACTGGTTCTGCAAAAAGGTGAACCTCAAAACTTTATTATGGTTTTACTGAAGTTAGCTAGACTTTACACAATATATGCTTTTCAAAAAATTGGCAAATTATGAAGTAAGAAAGAAAGTTTTTTAATAAGGGGTGAATCTCATTGTTTAAATTCAACGATGAAAAACAACAATTAAAATGTTCGTTTTGTGGTAAAACACAAGATCAGGTCCGAAAATTAGTTGCAGGACCAGGTGTTTATATATGTGATGAATGTATCGAGCTTTGTACCGAGATCGTTGAAGAAGAACTTGGTACTGAGGAAGAAGTTGAGTTTAAAGATATTCCAAAGCCGCAAGAAATTAGGGAAATCTTAAGAGAATATGTTATTGGACAGGATCAAGCCAAAAAATCACTTGCTGTTGCAGTATACAATCATTACAAACGAATTAATACAAACAGCAAGATTGATGATGTTGAGCTGGCAAAAAGTAATATTAGTTTAATTGGACCTACGGGAAGCGGAAAAACCCTACTTGCACAAACTTTAGCAAGAATTTTAAATGTTCCTTTTGCCATTGCAGATGCTACTTCTTTAACTGAAGCTGGGTATGTAGGAGAAGATGTTGAAAACATCCTTTTAAAATTAATACAAGCAGCTGATTATGATGTTGAGAAAGCAGAAAGAGGAATTATTTATATTGATGAAATTGATAAAGTTGCACGTAAATCTGAAAATCCATCGATTACAAGAGATGTTTCGGGTGAAGGTGTACAACAAGCCTTGTTAAAAATTTTAGAAGGTACAGTTGCAAGTGTACCACCTCAAGGTGGCCGTAAACATCCACATCAAGAATTTATTCAAATCGACACAACCAATATATTATTTATTTGTGGCGGAGCATTTGATGGTATTGAACAAATCATTAAACGCCGTTTAGGCCAAAAAGTTATTGGTTTTGGAGGCGAGAATAAACAACAAGACATCGATGATAAAAAATTATTATCAAAAGTATTGCCAGAAGACCTTTTGAAATTTGGATTAATCCCTGAATTTATAGGGCGTTTACCAATTATTGCAAGCTTAGAGCCGCTTGATGAAGAAGCGCTAATTGAAATTTTAACTAAACCAAAGAATGCTTTAGTTAAGCAATATAGAAAAATGCTTGAGCTTGATGATGTCGAATTAGAGTTTGAAGAAAGTGCATTAAAAGAAATTGCTCGCCGTGCAATTGAGAGAAAAACTGGAGCACGTGGATTACGCTCTATTATTGAAAGTATCATGTTGGACGTAATGTTTGACTTACCGTCGCGAAAAGATATTAAAAAATGTATCGTTACAAAAGAAGCCGTTCTTAACAACGAACCGCCTAAACTAGTTCTTGAAGATGGAACTATTGTAGAAGGTGACGAACAAACGAAAACAGCTTAATCAAGGAAAAAGTCTAGTAGATGCTTTATTTTACTAGGCTTTTTTAGTTTTGTGCGTAATAAATGCACATAAAAAATTGGTTTATTCCCACACCCTCAAGGAAATACTAGCTTATATATATTTATTCTATAAAGCATCTTGGAGGGAATACGATGAGTTGGACAGGGATAGCATTATTAATTCAATTATTTTTTGGAGTGATTATCGGTTTATATTTCTGGAACTTGCTTAAAAGCCAAAAAACACAAAAAATATCTATAGATCGGGAATCTCGTAAGGAAATGGAGCAATTACGAAAAATGCGTTCCATTAAGTTAACTGAACCGTTAGCAGAGAGGGTACGCCCATCCAACTTTGAAGATATAGTTGGGCAAGAAGATGGCATTAAATCATTAAAAGCAGCTCTTTGTGGACCAAATCCGCAACATGTAATAGTATATGGTCCTCCAGGCATAGGGAAAACAGCTGCAGCTAGATTAGTACTTGAAGAAGCGAAGAGAAATGCAAAATCTCCTTTTAAACAAGGAGCAGTTTTTATTGAACTAGATGCAACCACAGCAAGATTTGATGAACGTGGCATTGCTGATCCTCTAATTGGCTCAGTACATGACCCGATATATCAAGGTGCTGGGGCCATGGGGCAAGCCGGTATTCCACAACCAAAGCAAGGTGCTGTGACAAATGCACATGGTGGTGTTCTATTTATTGATGAAATTGGAGAACTTCATCCGATTCAAATGAATAAGCTTTTAAAAGTATTAGAGGATCGAAAAGTCTTTCTAGACAGTGCTTATTATAGTGCAGAGAATTCACAAATCCCTTCGCATATTCATGATATTTTTCAAAACGGGCTACCTGCAGATTTCCGTTTAATTGGGGCAACTACTAGAACACCAAATGAAATCCCTCCTGCTATCCGTTCAAGATGTATGGAGGTGTTTTTTCGGGATTTGGAACAAGATGAAATTGCTAAGGTTGCTAAAAAGGCTGCTGAAAAAGTCAATTTATCAATTTCTGATTCTGGATTACATATTCTTGCCTCATATGCCAGGAATGGACGTGAAGCGGTTAATATGGTTCAAATAGCTGCTGGGCTAGCAATCCAAGAGGAACGAAGTTTTATAAATGATGCAGAAATTGAATGGATTATTCAATCTAGCCAATTAACACCAAGATTTGAAAAGAAAATTGGAGAAAAATCTACTATAGGCCTTGTGAATGGATTAGCAGTTACAGGCCCTAATAGTGGAATATTACTTGAAATTGAAGTAACCGTAATTCCTGCGAAAGAAAAGGGAACAATTAATATTACAGGAATTGTAGAGGAAGAAAGCATTGGCGGTCAGGGGAAATCAATTCGAAGAAAAAGTATGGCCCGAGGTTCTATTGAAAATGTAATTACTGTTTTGAGAACAATGGGTGTGCCCGCTGACCAATATGACATTCACGTTAATTTTCCTGGTGGCATCCCGATTGATGGACCATCTGCAGGAATTGCTATGGCAACAGGTATTTATTCCGCAATATATAAGATCCCTGTTGACCATTCAGTTGCAATGACTGGTGAAATAAGTATACATGGAAATGTAAAGCCGGTTGGAGGAATCTTTGCAAAAGTAAAGGCTGCAAAACAAGCAGGTGTCAAAACCGTCATTATTCCAGCTGAAAATATGCAGTCAATTTTAAAGGAAATTGATGATATTACGATTATCCCTATTTACCAATTTGAAAAAGCCATTGAATTAGCTTTAATCAATAGATTTGAAGGAGAATCTTCTTTTACTAATACAATTGAGGAAATGGACAAAAAAAGTGTGTGAAATTTCGAATCGATTTGGTTCACTCCAAATCGATTTTTTTTTAATAATTCCTTTAGAATGTACAATACTAAGGAAGGTTATAAGATTTCATTATTTTAATTTCATAACACAATTAAATAGGTGATAGGTTCAATCATCTATGTGTTCTTTAAAATGGACACGGTTATTTAAATACGTTAGAATTGTAAAAAGATTCACCAATAAATCCTATTTAAACAGGGGTATATTGGTAACAATAAGTACGAAACGTCAGGGTTTTTATTTGGAGGTGCACGATTTTGACAAAGAAAAAAGAATACACCGTTCCTCTTCTTCCATTACGAGGATTGCTTGTGTACCCAACGATGGTCCTTCATTTAGATGTAGGACGTGAGCATTCAGTCCAAGCGTTAGAATTAGCAATGATGAATGATCATCTCATTTTTTTAGCAACACAAAAGGATGATTCTATAAATGAACCAACTGAAGAAGATCTTTATCATATGGGTACATTAACAAGGGTAAAGCAAATGCTTAAATTACCTAATGGAACCATCCGTGTATTGGTAGAAGGATTATTTCGAGCAGAAATAAAGAAATTTTATGATAACAATAATTATTTTTCAGTTACACTAAAAACATATGAAGGCAACGACAAAAACGATGTAGAAACAGTGGCATTGATGAGAACCATGCTTGATTATTTTGAGCAATACATAAAGCTTTCAAAGAAAATTTCTGCAGAAACTTTTGAAACTGTTGCAGATATCGAGGAACCAGGCAGAATGGCAGATATTATTGCTTCTCATTTGCCTCTAAAATTAACTCAAAAACAAGAAATATTAGAAACGGTCGAAATAAAAGACCGCTTAAATAAAGTTATTGAAATTATTCATAATGAAAAAGAAGTTTTAAATTTAGAAAAGAAAATTGGTCAGCGTGTTAAAAAGTCTATGGAACGGACACAGAAAGAATATTATCTGCGTGAACAAATGAAAGCCATTCAAAAAGAACTAGGTGACAAAGAAGGCAAGACTGGTGAAGTCGCCGAAATTACTGAGAAAATTGAAACCGCAGGAATGCCAGAACACGTTAAGAAAACGGCATTTAAAGAATTAGACCGGTACGAAAAAGTGCCATCAAGCTCGGCTGAAAGCTCAGTAATCCGCAACTATCTTGATTGGTTAATCGCACTTCCATGGTCAAAAGCAACAGAGGATGATTTAAATATTACGAAAGCAGAAAGTATTTTGAATCGAGAGCATTATGGTCTCGAAAAGGTGAAAGAGCGTGTTCTTGAATATTTAGCCGTTCAACAACTAACTCAAGCGATAAGAGGACCAATTCTTTGCTTAGCTGGACCTCCAGGTGTTGGTAAAACGAGCTTAGCGAAATCGATTGCAGAGTCCTTAGGTAGAAAGTTTGTAAGAGTATCCCTCGGTGGTGTTCGAGATGAATCAGAAATTCGCGGTCACCGAAGAACATATGTAGGTGCGATGCCCGGTAGAATTATTCAAGGTATGAAAAAGGCAGGTACCATCAATCCAGTATTTTTATTGGACGAAATTGACAAGATGTCAAATGACTTTCGCGGTGATCCTTCTGCTGCAATGCTGGAAGTATTAGATCCTGAACAGAACAATAGTTTCAGTGACCACTATATTGAAGAAATGTATGATCTATCAAAAGTAATGTTTATTACGACCGCAAATGATCTATCTGCTATTCCAGGACCATTACGAGATAGAATGGAGATCATCTCGATTCCCGGTTATACTGAACTAGAAAAAATTCATATAGCTAAAGATCACTTGCTACAAAAAGAAATGACCGAACACGGCTTAGCGAAAGGACAATTGCAAGTGAGAGACGATGCTTTTCAAAAAATTGTCCGTTACTATACACGCGAGGCCGGGGTAAGAAGTTTAGAACGTGAAATTGCCTCTATCTGTAGAAAAACAGCTAAAATTATTGTCTCTTCAGAGCGAAAACGAGTGATCGTAACTGAAAAGAATCTTGAAGAGTTTCTAGGAAAGCTAAGATTTAGATATGGACAAGCAGAAATAGAAGATCAAGTAGGTGTAGCTACAGGGTTAGCCTATACGACAGTAGGGGGAGATACATTACTCATTGAAGTTTCTCTTTCTCCAGGAAAAGGTAAATTGGTTTTGACAGGTAAATTAGGAGACGTGATGAAAGAATCAGCTCAAACGGCTTTCAGCTTTGTTCGTTCTAAAGCAGCCGAATTTAACCTAGAAGAAAACTTTTACGAAAAATATGATATTCACATTCATGTTCCTGAAGGTGCTGTACCAAAGGATGGGCCATCTGCAGGAATTACGATTGCAACTGCGTTAACCTCTGCATTAACTGGTATACCAATTCGCAAAGAAGTTGGGATGACAGGAGAAATTACTCTACGTGGACGTGTATTGCCGATAGGTGGATTGAAAGAGAAAACATTAAGTGCCCATCGAGCAGGGCTTACAACAATTATATTACCAAAAGACAATGAAAAGGATATTGATGACATTCCTGAAAGTTTGAGAAATGATCTTAAATTAATACCTGTTTCACATATGGATGAAGTCTTGAAGGTAGCTTTAGTAGGTGATAAAAAATGAAAGTAAATCAGGCAGAATTAGTTATAAGTGCTGTAAGAAAAGAACAATATCCAGACGAACATTTTCCCGAATTTGCACTGGCGGGTCGTTCAAACGTAGGAAAATCTTCATTTATTAATAAAATGATCAATCGAAAAGCTTTGGCGAGAACATCGTCAAAGCCAGGAAAAACCCAAACTCTAAATTTTTATAAAATTGAGGACTCATTATTTTTTGTAGATGTTCCTGGTTATGGATTTGCTAGAGTTTCAAAAACGGAACGTGAAGCATGGGGGAAAATGATTGAAACATACATCACAACTAGAGAACAGCTTTGTGCTGTTCTCCTAATTGTTGATTTACGGCATCCTCCAACAAAAGACGATGTATTAATGTATGATTTTCTAAAGCACTATGAAATTCCTTGTGTTGTCATTGCCACAAAGGCAGATAAAATTCCCAAAGGAAAATGGCAAAAGCATTTAAAAGTTACAAAAGAAACACTCAATTTTGACCCAAACGATGATATGATACTTTTCTCCTCCGAAACAGGCGAAGGAAAAGACAAAGTTTGGGGAACTCTAAAAAAATGGATGTAAAAAAAGACCCAACTTGGGTCTTTTTTCTTGTCTAGCTCCAGCGCCTATCGGCTAGCGGATTTCTTGGTATTATTTACGTTTAAAGAATAAAAGATAGAGTCCGATTGCTATTAATAAAAAGGGCCAAAAATTTAAAATAGAAGCAAACTTAGTATCTAATAATCCCATCCATTTGAACACTTCATTATAGAATAAAAGAATAATAGATATAATTAAAAATAAAATTCCATGAAACAAGCCATTTCTTGTTTTTTGGAAACGTAATAAAAAGCCTAATGAAATAATTAAAATAAACACACCAATATGATCAGGCCATATGGAAAGCTTCCCGGCAATATGAAAATGAAGACCGAAACCGACAAGAATAACACCAGGTAAAATTGCTTCATAATCTTTTCCCCCGTATCCTTGTCCTAAAAAACCAATACCGACAAGAATAAGAAGTGTTGGCCATGTATAATAGTCTTTAAACATTTCAATATGATTTTGTTGGAGAAAAAAATACAAACCAAACCCTAGTAAAATGATTCCTGGGAAAATTTTTTGACTTTTCATAATTAACCTGCTTTCGTTTCATTTACTTGATTCCGTTATGAATTTTTGATACGGTACTAATGGACTTAATTAATATATAATTCCTTTAGTAATTACTATAGCATAGGTTTCATTTTCTTTTCACATTTATTAAGTAGAGCAGAAATTGGACATGATATAATATATATATAGGAAATTGAAAGTCAGCCTTCTTTCAAAATTTTTTGGGGGTGCAATTTTAAAATGTACATCGTAGCAGTTGGGTTAAATTATAAAACAGCCCCTGTAGAGATACGTGAAAAGCTAAGCTTTAATGAAGCAGATTTATCTGCTGCAATGACAGCTTTAAAAAATAAAAAAAGCATATTAGAAAATGTAATTGTTTCTACATGTAATCGAACAGAGGTGTATGCAGTTGTTGATCAGCTGCACACGGGACGGTATTATATTAAAGATTTCTTGTCTGAATGGTTTCATATCGATAAAGAGGAATTCTCCCCATATTTGTTTATTTATGAACAAGAAGGAGCAATGGAACATTTATTTAATGTTATTTGTGGTTTGAATTCCATGGTTCTTGGAGAAACGCAAATTTTAGGCCAAGTAAAGAATAGCTTCTTTATTGGTCAAGAAGTTTCTTCAACAGGGACAATATTTAATCAACTTTTTAAACAAGCTATAACAGTAGCAAAAAAGGCTCATTCAGAAACTGAGATTGGATCTAATGCTGTGTCTGTAAGTTATGCAGCAGTGGAGCTTGCTAAAAAAGTCCTAGGTGATCTAAAAAATAAACATGTCCTAGTAGTGGGCGCTGGAAAAATGGGAAAGCTTGCTATAGAAAATTTATATGGAAGCGGAGCAACGAAAGTTTCCGTTATCAATCGTACATTTGAAAAAGCTCAGGATCTTGCAAAGCAATTCCATGGAAAAGCAAAAACTTTGCAGGAACTTCAGTGTGCGATTATGGAAGCAGATATTTTAATCAGCTCAACGGGTGCTAAAGATTATGTCGTAACAAAAGATATGATGATGGCTATTGAAAGAATGAGAAAAGGTCGGCCTCTTTTCATGGTTGATATCGCTGTTCCACGTGATTTGGATCCAAAAATAGCAGAGCTTGAAAGTGTCTTTTTATATGATATTGATGATTTAGAAGGCATTGTTGAAGCTAATCTTGCTGAAAGAAAAAAAGCAGCTGAAAAAATAATGATTCTTATTGAAAAAGAAATTGTTCAATTTAATGAGTGGGTTAACATGTTAGGGGTTATTCCTGTCATTACAGCATTACGGGAAAAAGCGTTATCCATACAGGAAGAAACTATGAAAAGTATTGATCGAAAAATGCCTAATCTTACAGAACGCGAACGAAAGATTTTAAGTAAGCATACAAAAAGCATTGTGAATCAATTGATAAAAGACCCTGTATCACAGGCAAAAGAGATTGCTGTACAGCCGAATGCTGCAGAACAGCTTGAATTATTTAAGAAAATATTTAATATCGAAGGTCATAATGAACAACCAGTAAAAACAAGTGAAAAAGCTTCGCTTCAATTGAATGTTCAGCCTTTATAATAATGCAATAATACTTTTTTTTATATAAAATATAAAGGAATAAGGAAATCGGCTAATATCCGATTTCCTCAAATCTACCTCTGACCTCTATCCTCTAGAAGATCGTAATGCGATTTTCTGAAGAAAGGTTGAATGTTCTATGTTTGATATTGTTATGACAAAGCTTCATGAGCTAATGATCATATTATATGCGATTAGTATTTTACTTTATTTTATAGACTTTTTACATCAGAATCAGAAGGCTAACCAATATGCTTTTTGGCTGCTTGCAATTGTTTGGGTTCTTCAAACAATTTTTTTGTTTATGTATGTGTTTCGAACGGGGAGGTTCCCAGTCCTCACATTATTTGAAGGACTTTATTTTTATGCATGGGTGTTAATTACTTTATCACTCGTCATTAATAAGATATTAAGAGTAGATTTCACCGTTTTTTTCACAAATATCATTGGATTCATTATTATGGCTATTCATACATTTGCACCAGTGCAGATGCCGAGTGTGGCAATGTCGGAAAGATTAATTTCTGAATTGTTATTTATCCACATTACCATGGCTATTTTTTCATATGCGGCTTTTTCCTTTTCATTCGTCTTTTCTTTATTGTATTTACTGCAGTATAAATTATTGAAGAAAAAGAAGTGGAGTCATCGCCTATGGCGATTAAATGATCTTTCAAAGCTTGAAAAGATGTCATATGTATTAAATATGATCGGTGTACCTATGCTGATATTAAGCTTAATACTCGGTTTACAGTGGGCATTTATTAAGCTATCAACTTTCCATTGGTACGATTCGAAAATCATTGGTTCCTTCATTGTATTAGTGATTTACAGTTTTATTTTATATTTTCGCGAGCGTAAAAATATGTTTGGAAAATCATTGGCATTGTGGAATGTTGCTGCATTTCTTGTCGTATTGATTAATTTCTTTTTAATTAGTCGCTTATCAGCATTTCATTTTTGGTATTCGTAGGAGGATATAATAAGTGAGAAAAATAATTATTGGTTCAAGAAGAAGTAAGTTAGCGTTAACACAAACAAAATGGGTTGCTGAACAGTTGAAAAAACTAGGTGTCCCTTTTGAATTCGAAGTGAAAGAGATTGTTACGAAAGGGGATAAAATATTAGATGTGACTCTTTCAAAGGTTGGCGGCAAAGGTCTTTTTGTAAAAGAGATTGAACAAGCATTACTAAATAAAGAAATTGATATGGCTGTACATAGTATGAAAGATATGCCAGCGGTCTTGCCTGAGGGACTAACCATTGGTTGTATACCAGATCGTGAAGATCATCGAGATGTTTTAATTTCCAAAGGTCATATGACACTTCGTGATTTGCCAAAAGGAGCGAAGGTTGGCACAAGCAGTTTACGTCGCAGTGCTCAATTACTTGTTGAGCGTCCAGATTTAGAAATTAAATGGATACGAGGGAATATTGATACAAGATTAGAAAAGCTTGAAAATGAGGATTATGATGCTATTATTTTAGCGGCAGCAGGACTTTCCAGTTTAGGCTGGAGCAGTGAGGTAGTAACAGAATATCTAGAACCGGAAGTTTGTTTGCCAGCTGTTGGGCAAGGCGCATTAGCGATAGAATGCCGGGAAGATGATAAGGAATTGCTTGAGCAATTATTAAAATTAACTTCGCCGGAAACGAAAAAAACAGTAACTGCCGAGCGGGCATTCCTTCATAAAATGGAAGGGGGATGTCAAGTTCCGATTGCTGGCTTTGCAAAGATGACAGAAGATCATCAAGTTGCATTAACTGCACTCGTTGCTGATCCGAATGGTCAAACGATTTTTAAAGAAACAGTTGTCGGTGATAATCCCGAAGCTGTTGGTGAAAAAGCTGCGGAATTGCTTACAAGCCAAGGTGCAAAAGAGTTAATTGATCGTGTGAAGCAGGAGTTAGAGTAATCATGATTGATGGATTGCCACTACAAGGCAAAAAAATTTTAGTCACACGGGGTGGAGAAAAAGGGAATAACCTTGCGAGTAAAATTACGGAATTCGGAGGAGTTTCTTTTGTTACTCCCTTAATTGATTTTGAGTTAAACCAAGATTTGAATGCTGCTACATATATAGAAAAGCTTGATTTCTATGATTGGATTATATTTACAAGTCAAAATGGTGTAGATTTTTTTTTCAAAGAGCTTAAACGTCTTTATCCCGGATTAACTCCATCCAAGATAAAAAATCATATTGCTGCAGTTGGCAGTAAAACAAAGAAAGCCATTGAAAAATATCATGTATATGTAGATTTTTATCCTAAAAAATTTAGTGCAGCAGATTTTCTAGTTCAGTTTATAGAAGAAGTGCCTTTACCGAATCAAGTATTGATTCCTAAAGGAAATTTAGCTAGTAAGACCATTGCTGAAGGACTAGAGAAAAAAAAGGTAATCGTAGATGAGTGGATTGTATATAACACATTTTTTCCTAAAGAGAATAAGGAAAAGTTAGTCGAGATCTTACAAAAAAACGATTTCAATTATGCCACTTTTACTAGTCCTTCTACTTTCCATCATTTTATGGAAATCGTAAAGGAATATTCATTACAAAAACAAATTAGCGGTATAGAGTTTGTTACCATTGGGGCTGTCACAAAGAAAACGGTTGAGGATTACGGGTATTCGGTAGCAGTCAGTCCAGAGATATATACGATTGATTCAATGCTTGATCGTTTATGTAGATTAACCATTCAGGAGGAGGAAATTAAATGAAAGACTTGCAGTTTAAACGTCATAGGAGACTACGTTCTTCAGCAAATATGAGAGCTTTAGTGCGTGAAACACATTTACATGTAGAGGATTTTATTTATCCGATTTTCGTCGTTGAAGGAGAAAATATTAAACACCCAGTTTCATCGATGCCTGGAGTTTACCAGATCTCACTCGATCATTTAAAAGCTGAAATGGATGAAGTAGTAGATTTGGGAATCAAATCAGTTTTATTATTTGGAATACCGTTAGAGAAGGATGCCGAAGGATCAGGGGCATTCCACAATCATGGGATTGTACAAGAAGCAACTCGTTTTATTAAGAAGGAATATCCTGAAATCATTATTATAGCCGATACTTGTCTTTGTGAATATACTGATCACGGTCACTGTGGAGTGATTGAAGAAGGAAAAATCCTTAATGATCCAAGCCTTGATTTGTTGGCAAGGACAGCGGTCAGTCAAGCTGAAGCAGGGGCTGATATTATTGCACCATCAAATATGATGGATGGTTTCGTTGCGGCTATCCGTAAAGGTTTAGACGAAGCTGGATATGAGGACATTCCAATTATGTCATACGCTGTTAAATATGCTTCTTCTTTTTATGGTCCTTTCCGTGATGCGGCCGGCAGCGCTCCACAATTTGGGGATCGAAAAACATATCAAATGGATCCTGCTAATCGACTTGAAGCTCTTAGGGAAGCTCAATCAGATGTCGAAGAAGGTGCAGATTTCTTAATTGTGAAGCCAACCCTTTCTTATCTGGATATAGTTAGAGATGTAAGAAATGAATTCCAATTACCTGTCGTTGGTTATAATGTTAGTGGAGAATATTCATTAGTTAAAGCTGCTGCCGAGAATGGCTGGATTGATGAAAAAACAATGGTGTTAGAAATGCTAACGAGCATGAAACGTGCTGGTTGTGATTTAATTATCACATATTTTGCTAAAGATGCTGCTAGATGGTTAGCAGAATAAAGAAATTTTTTGTTAATTAAATATACTTGTGACCTAATGGGGGTTGTAAAATTGCGTTCATATGAAAATTCTAAAAAAGCATTTCAAGAAGCAGTAACACTTATGCCTGGAGGAGTTAATAGTCCTGTTCGTGCATTTAAGTCGGTCGATATGGATCCGATTTTTATGGAAAAAGGCAAGGGATCGAAAATTTACGATATTGACGGTAATGAGTACATTGACTATGTCTTATCATGGGGACCACTTATTTTAGGACATACGAATGAGCAAGTTGTGGAAGCATTGAAAAAAGTGGTAGAGGAAGGGACAAGCTTTGGGGCACCAACTTTGGCTGAAAACAAGCTGGCAACCCTTGTTAAAGAACGTGTACCATCCATTGAAATTATCCGTATGGTCTCTTCGGGTACTGAAGCAACGATGAGTGCTTTAAGACTTGCCCGTGGATTTACAGGTCGAAATAAAATCTTGAAATTCGTAGGCAGCTATCATGGTCATGGGGATTCACTATTAATAAAAGCAGGTTCTGGTGTTGCTACTTTAGGTTTACCTGACAGCCCAGGAGTCCCTGAAGGAATTGCAAGCAATACGATTGCTGTTCCGTATAATGATTTAGAAGGAGTCAAAACGGCATTTCAACAATTTGGAGAAGATATTGCTTGTATTATTGTTGAACCAGTTGCAGGGAATATGGGAGTAGTCCCTCCTCAGCCTGGGTTTTTAGAGGGATTACGTGAAATCACTACACAATATGGCGCACTATTAGTTTTTGACGAAGTCATGACTGGTTTCCGTGTTGATTACAATTGTGCTCAAGGTTATTACGGGATTACTCCTGATTTAACATGCTTAGGTAAAGTTATTGGTGGAGGTCTTCCTGTTGGAGCTTTTGGCGGAAAAGCAGAAATTATGGAGAAAATTGCTCCTAGCGGTCCAGTTTATCAGGCAGGAACATTATCAGGAAATCCATTAGCGATGACAGCTGGATATGAAACACTTGTACAGTTAACACCAGACACGTATAAGGAATTTATTAGAAAAGCAGATAAGCTTGAACAAGGATTACATCAAGCGGCTCTTAAATATGAGATTCCACATACAATTAACCGTGCAGGATCGATGATTGGTATTTTCTTAACGAATGAAAATGTCATTAATTATGACACAGCTAAAACATCTGATTTAGAGCTATTTGCTGCATATTATAGAGAGATGGCAAATAACGGAATATTTTTACCTCCATCACAATTTGAAGGCCTATTCTTATCTACCTCACATACAGATGAAGATATTGAAAAGACAATCGAAGCGGTGGAAAAAACCTTCAAGACAATTAAAGGATAATAAATTGTACGAACCACACCATTTTTGGTGTGGTTTTTACTGTAAATAAACAAAATATAGATATTCTAAAAGAATATCGTTCTCATCCTTAATTTACATAAAAACATATCATAATCTCCCTCCGTTATTCATAAAGTGTAAATGACATAGTCAGTTTGTGATGGAATCGAAGGGAGGAATCCACCTTGTCTCAAAGTCAATCGTCATTACGATTTTCATTAGAAGAGTCTGTTTGGTTTAAAAAAGGACAGGAAGTAGAAGAACTTCTATCCATTTCATTGGATCCGCATATAACGATTCAAGAACAAGAGCAGTACGTTCAAATTATTGGAAGTCTGCAATTATCGGGTGAATACAAGGGCTGTGGTGAAGATGAATATGAACAGGAACTAGATTTACATGGAAAATTTGCACATTATGTAGATTATCGTTCAGAAGTTGAGGTTTATCATTTTGAACATCGATTTCCAGTGGACGTCACTATCCCGAAAAATAGAATTGATCATTTAGAGGATATTGATGTAAATATTGATGCATTTGATTATGAACTCCCTGAAAAAGGAAAGTTGAAACTAAATGCGGATCTCTCAATTTTGGGAATACGGAATGAAAACACAATGAATGAGGAACGAGAAGAAGAAATCCCTATATCATACTATCCAACAGAACCGCACTATCAAAATGCTGCGGAGGAAGTAGAAGAACTCGAAGAAGCAGAACTTGTAAGAGCAGAAGTAGAAGGATCACAAGAAGAAGTGGTGGATAGATTAGAAGAAGCTTTTCAGGAAGAATTTTCAAGATCTGAAGAGGAGTCATTAGAAATACAATTTGAAGATAACTTCCAAGTGCCTTTAGGGATAGAGGAAGAATCTGAACAGGAGTATAAGCTTTCACGGTTACCTTTAATTGAAAATGAGCACGAGGAAATCGAATCCATTCAAGAAGAAGATTTATTTCAGCCATTCATTATTGAAGCTAGGAAACAACCGACGGATCAAGAAAAAGAAGAGGACTTTATAAGTAATGAAAACCAGCAAGATGAACTCTCCATAAACCTTGGAATGTTCGAAGCGAATGTAGAGTCTAGCTCAAATGAATTATACCAGCAATCTCGTCAAACAGACTACGAGTCTTCGAACGAAAGCTTTAACGAATCATCTGCTATAGAGTCCTCTTCTAATGAACATCCTCATGATGAAGACGATCAGGAAGAAATAGATAAAAGCCAAAAGAAGAAAAAGAAAAAGTTTGGGAAATATGAATCTATTTCATTGGCAGACTTTTTTGCTAGAAAAACAGAAGAAAAAGCGGCAAAATTAAAGGTTTGTATTGTGCAGCATGGAGAAACTTTAGATTATTTGGCAGAAAAATATGATATAAATGTCCAACAAATATTAAGAATGAACCACTTAGAAATGAACCAGGATGTTTATGAAGGGCAAGTTCTATATATACCTTCTTATGCCTATAAAAAAGAATGATACCGCGCCTAAGCAGGTGATAGAATGGATAGGACTACATCTACTGAAATAAATAACATCATGAAGCAATATGGGATGAAGGCGAATTTTTTTGAAAAATACGGAAAAAGCTTTAAAGTGTCCACTAGTGAAGGGAATTTTGCTTTAAAAAGAATTTCCCCTTATACAGGAACTGGTTTTGTTAAAAATGTACAGTTACTTTACCACCGCGGTTATAATCGAATTGTTCCTATTTATCCTACATTGGATGGAAGATATGCAGTTCTTGATGAACAATACTTATATTATTTAATGCCTTGGCTTCCTAATGAAGAAAAAGAAGATCGTAGTGAAAAACATCAAAAAATGTTTAGAGAATTAGCAAGGCTTCACACTTTATCAGTAAAAGAGGTTCAAATTACTAAAGAACAACGGAAAGAGCATTTCGATCAAACCAATGAACAGTGGGTAAGAGAAACAGAGTTTTTTGAGGAATTTCTCGAACGAAGTGAACAAAAATGGTATATGTCACCATTTGAGTTAATGTTTTGTACATTTTTTCAAGACATTATTCAAGCATTAAATTTTTCAAAAAAACAACTTGAACAATGGTATGAGGATTCAAAAGATGTAGAAAAGGGAAGGACCGTTGTTGTACACGGAAAGGTCTCTACAGAGCATTTTTTATATGATGAACGTGGCTACGGGTATTTTACAAACTTTGAAAATTCTAAAGTTACTTCACCAATCAATGATTTATTACCGTTTTTAGCAAGAACTTTAAATACGTATCCAAAGCGGTTGGATGATAGTGTGGATTGGTTATATACGTATTTAGGGCATTTTCCCTTTCGCGAAGATGAAAAGAGATTATTCCTTGGTTATTTAGCGCATCCCGGCCCTATTTATCGAATTGTTGAGGAATATTTTTTTAAGAAAACAAAGAAAAGTGAAATGAAATATGTAAAACAATTGCAAAGAAATTATTGGCTCCTGAAAAATACCGAATACGTAGTTATGCGTATTAATCAAATTGCAGCACAAAAAACAAATGCAGAAAATAGCGGCCCTTCTTAAAAATAATTTAAGTAAGGGCCTTTTTTATATCTTATATCCACTCATTATGGTATGCTAAGGCGATTAAAATAAAAATTGCTAGCAATAAAACGTCAAATGCTGTTGGTAACAAGACCGTACGAATGGCTTGAAAAATAGTAAAGGGTATTATTAACTGTTTACAAATACCTTTAATCGTTTTACCCCAGGTTTGTAATGTATATCGATTAAAATTTTTCTTCATGCCTTTCACCTTCCTATAATCGATCCATTTTATACTAATGTATGAAATATAGGCAAATCGGTGTCATCTGGGTGAAAGGAGTATAATTGCAAGAATATTTTTCACAAAAATGGGCAATAATAATTGACGAAATGACTAAAAATTAGATATTATAATAAATAAATTAAATGACTTGAAAATACATTGATTGGGAAAAGTACAATGGGATACTGCTTAAAATGAGGTATTAAATACTTCTTCAGAGAGGGAGATCAATAGCTGAAAGATTTCCTAAGAGTGAACATTGGAATGTCGCCCATGAGTAGCTTCTGTGAAACGATAATGGAGTAATTGAAGCCGGTGGAAAGCCGTTATCATGTTTAAGTGCCAGGTATATAGTAGTTTTACATACTATTTCCTGTGAAAAAAGGTGGTACCGCGAAAATCGCTCCCTTCGTCCTTTTGACGTGGGGAGTTTTTTATTTTGATTAAAGGTATCTGAAATCATCATTTATTAGGAAGTGAGGAAGTTAGAATGGAAACAAAAGAAATTCAAATGTCCACAAAATATGATCCGAACACGATTGAGAAAAATCGTTATGAATGGTGGGTAGAGGGCAAATTCTTTGAAGCAAAAGATGATCCCAATAAAGAACCATATACAATTGTTATTCCACCTCCAAATGTAACAGGTAAGCTTCATCTAGGCCATGCCTGGGATACAACATTACAAGATATTTTAACAAGAATGAAACGGATGCAGGGATATGATGTTTTATGGTTACCGGGCATGGACCATGCAGGTATTGCTACACAAGCGAAGGTAGAAGGAAAATTAAGAGAAGAAGGAATCTCGAAATATGACCTTGGAAGAGAAAAATTTGTTGCAGAGACTTGGAAATGGAAAGAGGAATATGCAGGATTTATTCGTAAGCAATGGTCTAAAATCGGATTGGGATTAGATTATTCTCGTGAAAGATTTACTCTTGATGAAGGATTATCTGATGCTGTACGGAAGGTATTTGTTTCACTTTATAAAAAAGGACTCATCTATCGCGGTGAATACATTATTAACTGGGATCCTGCTACAAAAACGGCTTTATCGGATATCGAAGTAATTTATAAAGATGTTCAAGGTGCATTCTATCATATGAGATATCCATTAGCAGATGGTTCAGGACATATTGAAATTGCAACGACTCGTCCTGAAACTATGCTTGGAGATACTGCAGTAGCGGTTCATCCTGAAGATGATCGTTATAAACATTTAATCGGAAAGAAGGTTATTTTACCAATAACAGGTCGTGAAATTCCGATTGTTGGTGATGATTATGTTGATATGGAATTTGGTTCAGGTGCGGTAAAAATTACTCCTGCGCATGATCCTAATGACTTTGAAATAGGAAACCGTCACAATTTAGAACGTATTCTAGTTATGAATGAAGACGGTACGATGAATGACAAAGCTGGTAAATATGAAGGTATGGATCGTTTTGAATGCCGTAAACAAATCGTAAAAGATTTACAAGAAGATGGTGTTTTATTTAAAATTGAAGAACATTTGCATTCGGTTGGACATTCTGAACGAAGTGGCGCTGTTGTTGAGCCATACTTGTCCACACAATGGTTCGTTAAAATGCAGCCATTAGCAGATTCGGCAGTTGAACTACAAAAATCAGATTCCGGTGTACATTTTGTTCCTGAAAGATTTGAAAATACGTATTTACGTTGGATGGAAAACATCCGTGATTGGTGTATTTCACGTCAGCTATGGTGGGGACATCGAATTCCAGCTTGGTATCATAAAGAAACTGGCGAAGTATATGTTGATACCCACCCACCACAAGATATTGAAAACTGGGAACAGGATTCAGATGTGTTAGATACTTGGTTTAGTTCAGCCTTGTGGCCATTTTCTACTTTGGGCTGGCCGAATACAGATGCGGAAGATTTTAAACGATATTATCCTACGAGTGTTTTAGTAACGGGATATGACATTATCTTTTTCTGGGTTGCAAGAATGATCTTTCAAGCAAAAGAGTTTACTGGACAAATACCTTTCAAAGATGTGCTCATTCACGGTCTTGTACGTGATGAAAACAATGTAAAGATGAGTAAATCTCTTGGAAATGGTGTCGATCCGATGGATGTTATCGACAAATATGGAGCAGACTCATTAAGATATTTCTTATCTACAGGCAGCTCACCAGGCCAAGACTTGAGATTCAGCATGGAAAAGGTAGAGTCAGTTTGGAATTTCGCAAATAAAATTTGGAATGCATCACGCTTTGCATTAATGAATATGGACGGTTTAAGTTATGAAGAAATTAATATAGATGGAGAAAAATCAGTTGCGGATAAATGGATTTTAACTCGTCTTAATGAAACAATCGAAACGGTTACAAAACTTGCTGAAAAATACGAATTTGGTGAAGTGGGTAGAGCTCTTTACAACTTCATTTGGGATGACTTCTGTGATTGGTATATTGAAATGGCTAAATTACCGCTTTATGGTGATGATGAGGCTGCGAAACATACAACACGTTCAATCCTTGCATATGTATTAGACAACACAATGCGTCTCTTACATCCATTTATGCCATTTATTACAGAAGAAATTTGGCAAAACTTGCCTCACAAAGGTGAATCTATTACAATTGCCAGCTGGCCGGTAGCGAAAGATGAATTGCAAGACGATGCTGCAGCTGAAGAAATGAAGCTTTTAGTTGAAATTATCCGTTCAGTAAGGAACATCCGTGCGGAAGTTAATACACCGCTTAGCAAAAAAATTAAGCTAATGTTAAATGCAAAAGACGAACAAGTGTTAAATGCACTAATGAAAAATCAATCATATATCGAGCGCTTCTGTAATCCTGAAGAACTCGTAATTAACAAAAATATGTCTGCTCCAGATAAAGCGATGACTGCAGTTGTAACAGGTGTAGAATTGTTCTTACCGCTTGAAGGCTTAATAAATATTGAAGAAGAAATTGCACGTCTTGAAAAAGAATTAGAAAAATGGACAAAAGAAGTAGATCGAGTACAGAAAAAATTAAGCAATGAAAAATTTATCAGTAAAGCTCCACAAAATGTAGTTGATGAAGAACGCGCTAAGGAAGAAGACTATTTAGAAAAACAAGCTACAGTTAAAGCAAGAATTGAAGAACTAAAAGGAAAATAATCAAAAAATCTTGGAAGGCGAATTCGATATAGAATTCGTCTTCCAATTATTCTATTATGAAATTTAACTTATGCAAAAGAAGAAAAAGAGGGACACAAAATGCATACATATAAAGAAGCGATCAATTGGATTAATTCGAGACTGCGCTTTGGCATCAAACCTGGATTAGAAAGAATGCAATGGATGATGAGAAAATTAGGTTCCCCAGAAAAAAGAATAAAAGTCATCCATGTAGGTGGAACGAATGGAAAGGGTTCAACCGTCACATATTTACGTTCAATATTAAACGAAGCAGGATTAACTGTCGGCACATTTACATCACCATATATTGAAAGCTTTAATGAGAGAATAAGTGTAAATGGAATACCGATCCGAAATGATGAGATCGTAGAGCTGGTGGAGGTTATCCAACCATTTGCAGAAGAACTAGAATCAACAGATCTGGGAGCAATGACAGAATTTGAAGTCATTACAGCGATGGCTATATATTATTTTGCTAATATGAATCCAATGGATATTACGATATTTGAAGTCGGACTTGGAGGACGTTTGGACTCTACAAACATTTTAACTCCAATAATAAGTATTATCACAAACATTGGTATGGATCATACCAATATTCTAGGCAATACTGTACAAGAAATTGCAACAGAAAAAGCGGGAATCATTAAAAAAGGTATTCCAATTATTACAGGTGCCAAACAAGAAGAGGCATTAAAAGTATTTTTGGACAAGTCAAGTGAAATGGCCGCTGATATTTATATCAGCGGCGAACATTTTACATTTGATGAGGCTAAAACTCTGGAAAAGGGAGAACAGTTTGCCTTCATATCCTCAAACGTTAAAATGAATGATTTAAAAATCTCGATGCTGGGCAAACATCAAATTGAAAATGCAGTATTAGCAGTTGAAGCAGCTAACTTTTTAAAAGTTGAAGAAAACTTTATTCGAGAAGGCTTGAGAAAAGCGTTTTGGCCTGGAAGAATGGAAATCATTTGTGAAAAACCGCTAGTATTACTAGATGGTGCTCATAATCCTGAAGGAATCACTTCATTAATATCTGCATTAACTGAGCATTTTCCAAAACATAGGAAAAAAATTGTCTTTGCTGCACTAAGAGATAAAGACTTGAAAAAAATGCTGCATTTATTAGGATCAATTGAAGCGGAAATTTATTTTACACAGTTTCTTTCACCACGTGTAGCAACTGCAAAAGAATTACTGGAGATTAGCTCACTGCCAAATGCGGAAATGGATGATAATTGGCAGACACTTGTGGGAAAAGTCTATCATTCCTTAGATGAGGATGAAATGCTCATAATATCAGGTTCCCTATATTTTATTAGTGAGGTAAAACCTTATTTCAAAAATATTTTTCTAGACTAAGAATCTATCTGAAAGAAAACAATTTATTCAAAATCAACAAAATATAATGACAGTAAACCTATGATTTGGTAAAATATTTTAAAAGATTGAGTCTTATTGACTATTTTTCAATTATAAAATATAAACTGATAATCTTTGCAGTTTTACCTTAATTACAGGGGGATTAAAATGAGTAATAAAGCTAATAAAACGAAGCTCCTTTTTATATGCTGGCTATTAATAGTTCCCACAGGATTATTCGTTGCTTATCATTTTTTTCCTTCTGTACAGATGAATCTATATTTAATTCTATCTTTTTTAGTTTTCGCAGGAATAATCTCTTATTTTCCTATCATCATAGATGAAACCCCCATCTTTTTGGCTCAATGGGTCACATTAGTTGCCTTTTTATTACATGGATTATTTTATGAAATCCTTTTCATGCAATTCTCTATTGTTATGCTAATGTTTTCTTTAAAAATAAAAAAAGATGATCAATATCGATACTACTTGAACTCGATCATGTTTTTCATTATTTCCTTTATTAGTGGGATCGTTTTTTATGCTTTAGGCGGGGAGATTAGACACACTTCTGTTTCAGATATGATAGTCCCTCTATTTGCCTACCAACTAGTGAATTTTTCATCAAATCAATTGCTTCATCATTTGTCAGGGATTTTTTTAGGTAAGAAGGAACGTTTTTTTACTAAGGATATGCTATGGGATTTCTTTACGGTTACAATGGTTTTTCCACTTGGAATAGGCTTATATTATTTATATATAGATATTGGCTATGCTGCCTTTTTATTAATTGGGATCCCGTTTATTAGTATTGCTTATGTTTTAAGAATGTATAATTCATCAGAAAGAATAAATGAATATCTTCAACGGGCAGCAGAAATAGGACATCAATTAACTGAAAGACTACAAGTCAATGAAGTCTTGGATTTATTTATTCAAAAAATATCACAGATGCTTCCGGTTGACTATGCCTATATTCTCGATGTAAAAGGAGAAGAGCTTGTTCTATTAAGAGGCGTGGAAAAAGGAGAACAAAGACCAAATATTATTCCTCCAATTAAGAAAAATGAAGGAATTAGTGGAATGGTATGGGGCAGAGAGAAGGCTGTGCTTTACCATGAAAAAATTGAATGGGAGCATGATGCACAAGGGTATATGCCAGAAGGTGCAGAAAGTATCTTATGTGTTCCTATTTTTAGAGAAAAAAAAGTAGAAGCTGTTTTGTTTTTAGCTTCTACAAGAAAAAAACAATATGAAAAATATCAGATTGCTATGTTCGATATCTTGTGCTCATACTTTGGTGTCGCAATGTCAAATGCAAGACACTATGAAAAAACGAAAATGATCAGTGAATACTGCCAGCTTACCAAATTATTTAACTATCGTTATTTCGATGAGCTTCTTTCAAAAGAATTTGAGCTGCTTATGAAGGGTGATCGAATTGAGCTTTCTTTAATTATGCTTGATATCGATCATTTTAAGAAAATAAATGATACTTATGGTCATCAAAGCGGGAATGAAATTCTTGTCCAAATGGCTAAAAGGATTAAAAGTCTTATAGGAAATCGGGGTACAGTTGCAAGATATGGTGGAGAAGAATTTGTCATTCTTTTACCTGATACGAATAAGCAAGCTGCCCTAAGATTGGCTGAGATTGTAAGATTAACAATTGCAAATCGCCCATTTAATATTCAAAACTTTTTAGATTTAGATGTAAATCATGAGAGCGTGAATATTACTGTAAGTATCGGTGTTGCTACTGCCCCTTACGATGCGGATGATTCCCTCGCACTCATCCGCCATGCGGACCGTGCATTGTATATTGGAGCTAAGAGAGCTGGGAAGAATCGGGTTGCTGAATATGTGAAATAATGTCAATTAATGACGGTTTGGATTTATATAAAACCTATCATCATGATTAACAACTATAGTATAATAACTCTAAAAATGAGGAGTTTAATTGTTTATAATGAATAATATTTGGATTATTTATTTTGCCGTTTTAGGGCTTTTGTTTGGGTCGTTTTTTAATGTCGTTGGCCTTAGGGTAACGGAAAAAAAGTCCATACTTGTCCCCAGATCCCATTGTCCACATTGTAAGCATGAATTAAAATGGTTCGAATTAATACCTATCTTTTCTTTTTTATTGTTAAGAGGAAAGTGTCGTATATGTGAAAAGAAAATATCGCTTTTATACCCAGTAATGGAATTCATTACAGGCTTCCTTTTTGCTTTTACCTTTGCAAAATTTGGATGGAGTACAGATTTGCTGTTAGCCATGTTACTCATTTCACTTATAGCTATTATTACAGTTTCAGATTTTGTATATATGCTAATTCCTGACAGTATTCTATTATTCTTTGGATTTATTCTTATCGTAGTAAGAATTTTTTATCCATCAGATCCGTGGTGGGATTTTATTGTAGGGGCTGTATTTGGATTTGTTCTTCTTCTGTTAATTGCTATTATTAGTAAAGGTGCAATGGGTGGTGGTGATATTAAACTCTTTTTTGTCATAGGTCTTGTGCTTGGGGTTAAGATGACTTTTCTTACGTTTATACTCTCCACTTTACTAGGCGCCTTATTTGGAGTTTTGATGATAATAGCAGGAAAATATAAAAAGAGAAAGCCGATTCCGTTCGGGCCATTTATAGGTGTAGCATCTATTATTTCTTTTTTATATGGAAATTCAATAATTTATTGGTATTTTAATATTTTTTGGTATTAAATATAGTGAAAAAGCAAAGTTGGTTCTCCATTTTATATACCAGTTTTCAAATATTGACGAAATATAACGAAATCCTTCAGAACCAAGACGACAAAAGTCTTGTTCTTTTTTTTTGTCCTTATGGTAGCATATAAAAAATATCGCGAACGGAAAGGGGAAAAAAATGGACAAGCATGCGAAAAATCAAATTCGAATTAAAATTAATGGGGAAGAACGTCCATTTAAAGAAAAGATGGAGATCCATGATTGGAAGTCAGGAAAAGAGGAGACGGCGGCTGGGGCAGAGAACGCTTCCGAAGAAGATCAATTTGATTGGGTGTTACCTGAAATTGAAGAAAATCAGGTAAATGAGTTTAAAAAAATTCATTATTCAAAAACGAATTATACACCTTCTTCAACAAAATTAATCAAAAGGAAGACAAATCGTCCGTTTTCGATGTTACTTTTTTCAATTATTACTGCGATAACGATTGGTGTATTAATTGGATTTTTCATGTTGAAGATTGTCATTTATCAAAGCAATACAGCGCAAAAGGCTAGTACTACTGGTACTAATACCTCTTCGGTAAATAATAGTGGGAAAACATCAATAATTCGTTTACCAGCACTAACAACAGCACTTGTCCAAGGTGGAGTATATGAAAATCCTCAGCCCATTGTCAATGATATAAAAGGAAAAGGAATACCGGCAATCGTTTTACCAATAGAAAATAAAAATTATATTTATATAGGTGTTGCCGGGGAAATCGGGACGGCTAAAGCTCTTGCATCAAAGTACGAAGAACAGGGGGTAAGTGTGTATACAAAGGAACTAACATTTAATGATAAAAGCATTTCCATCAGTACAAAGGATGAAGAAACTTTTATTACTATATCTATACCCCTTTTCCAAACTCTTGCTGAAGAAATTGCCAATTCTTATGTTTCCGGAAAAATGAATAAAGATTCCATTGCAGAGATAAAGACAAAAATAGAGCAAATCGCAAACTTTAAAGGTATAAAAAATAAACAGATAGAGACATTAAGAAAAAACCAAGTTGCAAGCTACCAATCATTGCTCAGTTATCAAAGCAATCAAGATAATCAAGAACTGATGAAAGCTCAGGATGCATTATTAACTTATTTGCAAGAAATCAATCGTTTAAAGTGAAAAATGATAGAGGAGTGTTCTTTATGGAACCCCCCTCTTGTATTTTTCATTCATCAAATTTCGTTTTTTTTCGTTGTGTACGGTCATTATTTTTGATAGGATAAAATTGTATCTCCCTATTATTACTGGAAGGAAAGGAAAGTTCCATGACAGATTTAATTTTAGCTTCATCATCTCCTCGAAGAAAAGAACTCCTTGCAAAATTACAAATCCCTTTTTCTGTTGTAACAAGTAAAGTAGATGAAAATTTTTCACAGAATCAATCTCCTGAGGAGGTAGTAGTTGAACTAGCCCTTAGAAAAGCCGAAGCTGTATCAACACAATATCCAGATTCAGTTATTATTGGAGCTGATACCGTCGTAGTTCTTGAACAAAAAATTTTAGGTAAGCCAGATGACCGAGACCAAGCAAAAAAAATGCTACAAAGCTTATCGGGAAAAACGCATACAGTTTTAACCGGAGTTGCGATTGTTGATAAGGAACAAAGTCAATTATTTTTTGAAAAAACAGATGTGACATTTTGGGAGCTTACTTCAAATGAAATTGACCAATATTTAAATAGTGGTGAGCCTTTTGATAAAGCGGGCGCTTATGGAATACAAGGTCTTGGATCGTTATTTGTTCAATCGATTCAAGGTGATTTCTTTTCTGTAGTGGGTCTGCCTATTTCCAGATTAAAAAGAGAGCTAAGCAGCTTTATAGCTATTTAAAGGTCATCTAACCAAATGAGCCCGCCAAAGTTGAACATCATATGGAGGGATGCGTAATTTGGAAAAATTAATGATAAGAGATTATCCTGTCGAAGAAAGACCGCGAGAAAGACTCATACAAAATGGAGCAAAGAGTTTATCGAATCAAGAGCTCCTCGCTATTTTGCTAAGAACTGGAACAAAGGAAGAATCGGTCATTCAAATGGCTAATTGTCTCCTGAAAAATTTCGAAGGTCTGAAATTATTAAAAGATGCATCATTAGAGGAAATTATGTCCATAAAAGGAATCGGTTTTGCCAAAGCTGTTCAGATTTTAGCGGCCGTTGAAATTGGAAGAAGAATAGGAAATCTAACCTATCATGACCGCTATGTCATTCGAAGTCCAGAAGACGGAGCAAACTTTGTTATGAATGATATGCGTTTTCTATCCCAGGAACATTTTGTTTGTCTCTATTTAAACACCAAAAATCAAGTCCTACACCAACAAACCATCTTTATCGGCAGCTTAAATGCCTCAATCGTACACCCACGCGAGGTTTTTAAAGAAGCCTTCCGACGATCAGCCGCATCGATTATTTGCATCCATAATCACCCATCAGGCGATCCCGCACCATCACGTGAAGATATAGAAGTGACTAAGAGATTAGTGGAATGTGGAAAAATTATTGGAATCGATATACTTGATCATATTATTATCGGGGATAAAAAATACGTCAGTTTAAAAGAAAAAGGGTATTTATAGCACTATGATTTTTGCTCTGTATACGATATAATAATGTTTATGATTTTTGCAGTGCCTTTTTTGCTCATGTAAAAATGTAATATATTTTCATTTCAAAATACACATGATAAAGAAATAGTGAATGGATAAGGAAAAAAGACAAGCCTTATGAGCATTTCAGATAAGAAAGGGAGATACATCAATGTTTGGAAGTAGAGATCTTGGTATTGATCTAGGTACAGCAAATACATTAGTTTTTATTAAAGGTAAAGGAATCGTCGTTCGTGAACCTTCCGTTGTTGCGATACATACGGATACAAAGCAGATTGTCGCAGTAGGAAATGATGCGAAAAACATGATAGGCCGTACTCCAGGAAACATTGTAGCAACAAGACCAATGAAGGATGGGGTTATTGCTGATTATGAAACAACCGCAACGATGATGAAATATTATATTAAGCAAGCAACAAAAAATAAAGGCGGCGGCTTTTCTAGAAAGCCATATGTAATGGTCTGTGTGCCATCAGGGATTACATCTGTTGAAGAAAGAGCTGTTATTGATGCAACACGTCAAGCAGGTGCACGCGATGCATTTCCAATTGAAGAACCATTTGCTGCAGCTATTGGTGCAAATCTTCCTGTTTGGGAACCAACAGGCAGCATGGTAGTTGATATCGGTGGAGGTACAACCGAAGTCGCAATTATCTCATTAGGCGGAATCGTTACAAGCCAATCCATCCGTGTTGCCGGCGATGAACTAGACGAATCGATTATTAGCTATATTCGTAAAACCTATAACCTATTAATTGGTGATCGTACTTCTGAAGCAATTAAAATGGAAATTGGTTCTGCTGGAGACCCAGAAGGTATTGAACCGATGGAAATTCGTGGACGAGATTTGCTTACAGGTTTGCCGAAAACCATTGAGATAACTGCAGAAGAAATTGCCATGGCACTCCATGATACAGTGTATGCAATTGTAGATGCAGTTAAAGGGACATTGGAGCAAACACCACCTGAGCTTGCTGCAGATATTATGGATCGTGGTATTGTGTTAACTGGCGGTGGAGCTTTACTTCGTAATTTAGATAAAGTTATTAGCAAGGAAACAAGTATGCCTGTTTTAATAGCTGAAAATCCTCTTGATTGTGTTGCTATTGGAACTGGAAATGCCTTAGAGCATATTGATTTATTTAAAAACAAAGTAAAAGACAGTAAGTGATTTGGGGCATTTTTGCCCCTGTCCTCTTTTTTTGAAACAAATAGACACTGATAGTCGTCTAATAATAGGCAGAACGAAAATGTAATTAGATTTTGTTAATGGGGTGGACAACATGCCACAATTCTTTTTAAATAAAAGGTTAATCATCTTGCTTATCAGTATCATACTTCTCGTGGCATTGATTGGATATTCTTTACATGACCGTAAAAATATTTCTAAGCCAGAACAATTTGTAAGAGATGTTGTTGGATTTGGCCAATCAATTATTGCTATTCCAGCGCATGGGATTTCTGATTTCTTTGATAGTATTAAAGATATAAAGAATACATATACCGAAAACAAAAAACTGAAAGCACGCTTAGATGAGCTTCCAAATTTATCTGGTGAAAATGCAAGACTAAAGAGACAAAATGAGGAATATAAACAAATTTTGGGGAATTTGAGCGAATATAAGTCCATTCCCGCGACAGTAATTCGTCGGGATGCTGATCTATGGTATGACCATATTGAGATAAATAAAGGTGATGCCAATGGTGTCAAGAAAAATATGGCTGTTATTACTTCAAAAGGATTACTTGGAAAAGTAATTAGTACCTCAAGTTTTTATTCAACCGTTGAATTATTAAGCTCAGGGAATCCGAAAAATCGTATATCTGCTGAAATTCAAATTAAAGGGAATAAAAGAGTGTTTGGATTAATTGAAGGATATGATGAAGAGAACAAAGTATTATTATTGAAAAAACTCCCTTATGATGTCAGTGTCAAAAAAGGAGATAATGTGCAAACTTCCGGTTTAGGAGGAATTTTTCCGAGCGGTTTACAAATCGGTACGGTTGAAAAATTGGTTCCTGATGAAAATGGATTGACACAAACAGCCTATGTGAAGCCATATGCAGATTTTTACGATATGGAATTTGTGCAAATTGTCGATCGTACTGCGGAGCCTGGTGGGGGGGGACAATGATGAAGCGCATTGTTCTTCCTCTTCTTGTTAGCTTGTGTTTTTTTAGTGAGAGTTTGTTTGTACAATTTTTTCCTCGGGATGTATTTGGTGGACGTTTTATTATCGCACCACATTTTCTATTAGTAATGTTATTATTAATGGGGATTTATTATCTTCGAAATCAAACCTATTTATATGCTTTTATTTTTGGGTTGATATTTGATATTACCAATACAGGTATTATGGGAGTATACTTATTCCTTTTTCCGTTAGCGGTTTATATTACATCAAAAATGATGAAAGTCCTCCAATCCAATATTCTTATCGCTGCTTTTGTTACAATTTTTAATGTTGCGGTTGTAGAATTTCTCGTTTATGGGCTAAATATATTAATCAATCATGTAACAATCCCAATGGTGAATTTCATAAATTTAAGACTTGGGCCAACATTGATCGCTAGTTTAGTTTTCTTTATAATATTTTCTTATCCGCTAAAAATATTTTTAGAACGTCGAAAAAAAGAAATATTGGATGTATAAATTTTGATAAATTCTCACTAAAAAAAAGGAAAAACACTGATCATTGTCGAATATTATAGCCACTGAGGTGAGCAATTTGCGATGAAAAAAAGTCAAAATGTCATGATTAAGGGGACGAAGGATGGATTAATTCTTCAATTGAATGATCAATGCTCGTATCTTGAATTAAAAGACGAAATTGAAGAAAAACTATTAATTCATCAGGTAGAAACGGAAGATAATCCACTTATTTCTGTTAAAATCCAAGTGGGAAATCGATACATATCAAAAGAACAAGAGGAAGAATTAAAAGAGTTAGTGAGAAATAAGCGTAATTTAGTTGTTGAAGAAGTTCAAAGTAATGTAATTACTAAAGAAAGTGCGAATCATTTACATGAAGAAAACCAAATTTATTCGATAACGACAATTATTAGATCTGGCCAAGTATTAGAAGTCCCGGGAGATTTATTATTAGTCGGAGATATAAATCCTGGGGGAACAGCTATAGCTGGCGGAAATATTTTTGTTATGGGAGCATTAAAGGGAATTGCGCATGCAGGCTATAATGGTAATAAAGAGGCTGTTGTGGCTGCATCCTTAATGATTCCTACACAAATAAGAATTGCGAACTTCATTAATCGCGCTCCCGATCATTACAGCAGAGAAGAACATCATGAGATGGAATGTGCATACATAGATGAAACTAATCAAATCGTTATTGATCGTGTTCAAGCATTAAAGCATCTTAGACCAAATATTAATAGATTTAAAGGGGGACACTAATCATGGGTGAGGCGATCGTTATAACTTCAGGTAAAGGTGGAGTTGGTAAAACGACCACATCTGCTAATTTAGGCACGGCATTAGCCCTCCAGGGAAAGAAGGTATGTTTAGTTGATACCGATATTGGCCTTCGAAACCTGGATGTTGTGTTAGGCCTTGAAAATCGAATCATCTATGATTTAGTAGATGTTGTAGAGGGCCGTTGTAAACCCCACCAAGCATTAGTAAAAGATAAAAGATTTGAAGATCTGTTATTTCTTCTTCCGGCAGCACAAACTAGCGACAAAACAGCGGTAAATCCGGAACAAATGAAAAAACTGATTGATGAATTGAAACAAGAATACGATTATATTATTATTGACTGTCCTGCTGGGATAGAACAAGGATATAAAAATGCTATTGCAGGTGCTGATCAAGCAATTGTTGTCACAACACCGGAAATATCTGCTGTTCGTGATGCTGATCGAATTATTGGTTTACTAGAAAAAGAGGAACATATTGAAGCACCTAGATTAATTATTAATAGAATTCGTAATCATTTGATGACAAATGGGGACATGCTTGATATTGATGAGATAACTACACATCTATCAATCGATTTAATTGGAATTGTCTTAGACGATGATGAAGTGATCAGATCTTCAAATCAAGGTGAACCAATTGCATTAAATCCAAACAGTAAAGCATCGCTAGCCTATCGTAATATAGCAAGAAGAATACTAGGTGAATCAATCCCTTTACAACAATTGGATGATCCGAAAACAGGAGTTTTTGCGAAAATTAAAAAGCTCTTTGGAGTAAAAGCTTAACATTAAACCTTCCATATGCATGGAAGGTTTTTTTAATCTAGTCATCGTTAATGATTATTGTTGATAAAATCACCTGAATGGTATGCGTGAAGCGATTTTTTTACATAGTAAAACTAGCTGAACGCATACTATACATGGTTTTTTTGTCATATCACATTCTTAGACGACATAGAATAGTACAAACTGTTAAGGGAGAATGGTGATGGGATGGGAAATCGAGCGGATGAGATTCGGAGGCAGATGGCAAAAAAGCGGAAAATGAAATCATATCCAGTAAAAAAAAGAGACAATTCAAAGAATCCTATTGTTACAGATTGGGAGGATAGCGATGCTTATCCGATTTTTGAGGCGGAACCTCCTAATAAAATACATCCTTTATGGAATAAAGAACTTTTCCTTTTTAAAATCTTAGCTTCAGCAGTTTTGGTTCTAATTGTAGCAATTTTATTTAAAACTTCAACTCCAAAACTAGATAACGCTAGAAGCTTTGTTAAGGATACGATGGAAACGGAGTTTCAATTTGCCGCTGTATCAAATTGGTATGAAAAACAGTTTGGAAAACCGCTTGCCCTCTTTCCTGTAAAAAATGGGGACAAGGTGGATTCAAGTGTGGCAAAGGAGGAGTATGTCATGCCTGCATCGGGGAAGGTTCTTACAAATTTCGCAAAAGATGGCCGGGGAGTTATGATTGAAACGAAAAATAATGAATCTGTTGATGCAATGGATGGTGGTAAGGTCATATTTGCCGGAAAGAAGAATGACTTAGGAAATACGGTTATTATTCAACATTCTGATAAGACAGAATCCTGGTACGGAAATCTCGAAACAATTGATGTTCATCAATATGAGTATGTAGATACAGGTAAAAAGGTTGGGACTGTTTCAAATAAAGATGATGGGCTGTCTGGTGAGTTTTATTTTGCTATTAAGCAAGGGAAAAAATTTATTGATCCAATACAGGTGATAAAATTTGAATAATTTCATAGGGCTGTTACGAAAAATTCATATTCATCCGTTATTCTGGATTGTTGTGGGAATTGCTGTCTTAACTGCCCGTTTTCAAGATTTAATAATCTTATTTAGTATTATATTTGTCCATGAAATGGGACATGGAGCGATGGCCCATTTTTTTTCGTGGAAAATAAAAAAAATTTCCATATTGCCATTCGGTGGTGTGGCGGAAATGGATGAGCATGGAAATAGACCGTTAAAGGAAGAATTGCTTGTTATTGCAGCAGGTCCTATTCAGCATGTATGGCTTTCGGCTCTTATGTATCTGCTCTTTAAAGTAAATCTTGTATCGCTAAGCTTTTTCGAGATGTTTATGAGCTATAATATGATGATTTTAGTTTTCAATTTACTCCCTATTTGGCCCTTAGATGGCGGTAAATTTTTGCATATTCTTTTTTCTGTAAATAAACCATTTCTAGAATCTGTACGTGTTAGCTTAATTAGTTCTTTCATTTTTCTTATTGTATTTCATTTATTATCAATTATCATATCTCCATTTAATTTAAATATCTGGATTGTGGTGATTTATTTATATTTATCATTATGGGCAGAATGGAAGCAAATGAATTTTGTATTTATGAGGTTTTTATTAGAAAGATATTACGGAAGAAAAATGGTGTTTGAGCGTTTGCGGCCATTAAAGGTAAACGGAGACGATTATTTATATGAAGTGCTTGAAAAGTTTCAACGAGGGAGAAAACACCCCCTTCTAATTTTGAAAGATGGCAAAGAAATAGGAAATCTCGATGAGAATGAGTTATTACATGCTTATTTTGCTGAAAAGCAAATTGATGCCAGGGTAAAGGATCTTATGTATATTTATTGACAAAGGTTCTCTACATCCTTGACGAATCATATAATGATATTTAAAGTGTATATAGAGTCTGCCCAATTGGGTAGGCTCTATCCCTTATTCGGGCAGGTGAATAAACATGAATGAAATCATCATAAACTATCGAACAACGGAAAAACGGTTTGCTATTAAAGAAAACAATATAGTCTCTAGAATTTTTATTGATCAACCACAAGATCAAACAAAAGTTGGAAATATATATATTGGAAAAGTCGTTGATATTAAGAATGGAATGAACGCTTGCTTTATTGATATAGGTGGAGAAAAGCATGGATTTGTTCATCGAGATCAGCTTCCATCATTTTTGCAAAGTGATGATCCAAATAAACAATATCACCCCATTTCAAAATTTATGAATAAAGGGGACAGCATCCTTGTTCAAGTGAAAAAGGATGAAACAAATATTAAAGGTCCTCTTCTAACAGCTATTATAGAGCTTGCAGGTGAAAAAACGATTTATTTACCAGAAGGTGAGTACATAGCAGTATCAAAAAAAGGAGAGGAACGAATAAGAGAGCAGTGGAGGCAATTTGCTCATCAACAAAAAATAGATCACGAAGGCTTTATTATTAGAACAGATGCCCTACATTCGAGTGAAAATGAGTGGCTAACTGAATTAAACAAACTTCGTCAGAGATATCAGAGTATAAAAACTCAAGCCAGGATGTTAAAGGCTCCAGCACTAGTATATAAAACATCATTATTTGAAAAAGAACTTCTGAATGAATTAATTCGATCAAAAAAAGGAAAAGTTATTTCAGATAATCAAGAGCTATTGCAAAATTTAAAGCTTCAACTTCAAGATACACTAGATTGGGATTTTAGCATGTATTTGAGTGAAGAAAATATTTTTTCTTTTTATAAAATTGAATCAGAAATAGAGAAGGCGCTTAAAAGAGTGATTTGGCTTGAGAATGGGTCAAACCTTGTTATTGATGAAACGGAAGCCCTTATTAGTATCGATGTGAATACTGGGAAATTTTCTGGTACGAAAAATATACAAGATACAGTGCTGAAAACGAATATACTTGCTGCAAAAGAAATTGCCAGACAACTGTTATTAAGAGATTATGGCGGGATGATTTTAGTAGATTTTATTGATATGAAAATTGAGAAACATCGACAGCTAGTGTTAGGGGCGCTTCAAGAAGAGTTAAAAAAGGATTCGAAATATACTAGGATTGTTGGTTTCACAACTCTCGGAATCCTGCAAATGACAAGAAAAAAAACGAAAAAATCATTGTCAGAAACCCTTCAAACCACTTGTCCAGTTTGCTTAGGAAAAGGGAAAATTGATAGTCCCGAGACTATAGCCTTCCGACTGGAAAGGGAGTTATGGGAAAAGCCATTTAATGAACATGAGGCAGTTTTCATTGAATTAACAGAAGATGTAAAATCAGTCTTTTGTGGTGAAAATAATATTCATTTGGAGCGTATTGAAAAAGCGTTAAATATACATATAATTTTATCTGTTGTTCATTTTTGCCGTCCTATTTATTATATTCGCCAATTTGGAACAATAAAAGAGCTTTCAGAAAAGCAACATTCTTTGTAAATACAGTCTTCTGGAAAGTTAAATAAACATTATTGACATAGTTGACTGATTTTGATAAGATTTTAATGTTATGTTTGTAGCACCCGTGCTACAACCGCACAATTCAGGTATTAAGTTTTGCTTTTTACAAAACGCCTGAAATTGGCGAGTCTGAGTTAATTAAGGAGGTGCAAGTATGTACGCTATTATTGAAACTGGTGGAAAACAAATCAAAGTTGAAGAAGGCCAAGCTATCACAATCGAAAAATTGAATATTGCTGAAGGTGAAACTGTTACTTTTGACAAAGTTCTTTTCGTAGGTGGCGACACTGTAAAAGTTGGTAGTCCTTTAGTTGCCGGAGCTACTGTTACTGCAAAGGTTAAAAAGCAAGGTCGTTCTAAGAAAATGATCGTTTTCAAATACAAGCCAAAGAAAAATTATCACAAAAAACAAGGTCACCGTCAACCATTTACACAAGTTGTTATCGAAAAAATCAACGCGTAAGGGTGACTGAACATGATACATGTTCATTTTAAGCAAACATCTGATGGGAAAATTTCATCTTTTAAGATGAAAGGACATGCGGATTTTGCTGAAAGAGGCCAAGATATCGTTTGTGCAGGAGCTTCTGCTGTTTCCTTCGGTGCAATAAATGCAATCATGGAATTAACAAAGGTGAAACCGATGATCAAGCAATCAAAAGGTGGATTCCTCGAGTGTCGAGTTCCTGATCATTTGTCTATCGAGGTAGATGATAAAGTACAGCTACTGTTACAAGGTATGGTCATTTCTTTACAAACGATCGAACGAGATTATGGTAAATATATCAATATAACCTTCGGGTAGGAGGTGGAACAAATGTTAAGATTAGATCTTCAATTTTTCGCATCTAAAAAGGGAGTAGGTTCTACAAAGAACGGTCGTGACTCTATTTCAAAACGTCTTGGCGCTAAGCGTGCGGATGGTCAATTAGTAACTGGTGGATCCATTCTTTACCGTCAACGCGGTACTAAAATCTATCCAGGTGAAAACGTTGGCCGTGGCGGAGACGATACTTTATACGCAAAAGTTGACGGAATCGTACGTTTTGAACGTATGGGCCGTGACAAGAAAAAAGTTAGCGTATATCCTGTAGCACAAGAAGCTTAATTAATTTGACGATTAAAAACTCTAATCGAATAATCGGTTAGAGTTTTTTTTTTTAGGAAATGCATAAAATACCCACTTTTGATATACTAGCAAAGAACGATTAAGAAATGAAATAGGGGAGTCAATTAAATGGAAAACTGGACGATTGTTGAGGTGCTTCGACACGCACGTCATGATTGGATGAATAAGCTTCAATTAATAAAAGGGAATATTGCATTGGAGAAATTAGACAATGTAGAAAGAATTATGGATGATATAATTTTAGAAGCACAGCAAGAGTCTAGACTATCAAATTTAAAGCTCCCGCGATTTGCTGAAATCCTTCTTACGTTTAATTGGGAATCACATCCTTTTCAAATTGAGTATGAAATACTAGATGAAAATGGTGGATTGACAGTTGAGGATCATATGTTATCAACTTGGATTCAATCATTTTTTCATGTCCTAGAGGAAATCGTTATTCCATATCAAGAAAACAATTTATTCCTTTCTTTTGAACGTTTTCATGAGAATACGCGTTTCGATTTTGAATTTAATGGAACAATAAAAGAACAGGAGCAGCAAAAATTACAAAAGTGGTTTAAGGATCAAGTAAACGTTGTGAAAAATGTAAATATAAGAGAAATAAGTCTATCTCATTTTTCTGTCGAATTTCTTTTATAATTTTACGTGAAATAGATTTTATTGAATACTCATTAATGCTACATAAGTATGATTATTACAAAATATAAAGGTGGTACTTCTATGTTTGTCGATCAAGTGAAAATTTTCGTTAAAGGTGGCGATGGAGGAAACGGGATGGTCGCCTTTCGCCGAGAAAAATATGTACCAAAGGGTGGACCTGCTGGTGGTGATGGTGGCAGAGGCGCTAATGTCATTTTTGTCGTGGAAGAGGGCTTAAGGACATTAATGGATTTTCGTTACCAGAGACACTTTAAAGCGAAACGTGGAGAACATGGGATGTCAAAAGGGCAGCATGGTCGAGGAGCTGAAGATATGATTGTAAAGGTTCCTCCTGGTACAGTGGTAATTGATGATGATACGAAAGAAATTATTGCTGATTTAACTGAACACGGTCAACAAACGGTTGTCGCTAAAGGTGGACGTGGTGGGCGTGGTAATATTCGATTTGCTACTCCAGCTAATCCTGCTCCAGAAATTGCTGAAAATGGTGAGCCAGGTCAAGAACGTTATATCGTCCTTGAATTAAAAGTACTAGCAGATGTTGGATTAGTAGGCTTCCCAAGTGTCGGAAAATCTACGCTTCTTTCTATCGTTTCTGCTGCAAAACCTAAGATTGCAGATTATCATTTTACTACAATTGTACCAAATTTAGGGGTTGTAGAAGCCGAAGATGGACGCAGCTTTGTAATGGCTGATTTACCCGGCCTAATTGAAGGGGCCCATCAAGGTGTCGGACTTGGTCATCAATTTTTACGCCATATAGAGAGAACCAGAGTTATCGTTCATGTTATTGATATGTCCGGACTTGAAGGCAGAGACCCTTATCAGGATTATTTAACGATCAATCAGGAACTAAAAGAATATAATTTGCGGCTAATGGAAAGACCGATGATTATTGTAGCGAATAAAATGGACATGCCTGATTCGGAAGAGAATCTTGCAAAATTTAAAGAACAACTGAAAGAGGATCACCCGGTATTTCCAATTTCCGCAATAAGCAGGAAGGGTTTACGTGATTTATTGTTCACCATTGCTGATTTATTAGAAACAACTCCAGAATTTACTCTAAACGAACCTGTAGAAGAAGAAAAGGAAATAAAACGAGTTGTATATAAGCATGAAAAACAAGAACCCGATTTTGATATCACAAGGGAGCCTGATGGCAGCTTTGTTGTAACCGGTGAAAATTTGGAAAAATTATTTAAAATGACAAACTTCACTCGTGATGAATCGATTAGACGTTTTGCACGACAATTGAGATCAATGGGGATTGATGAGGCACTTAGACAGCGTGGGGCGACTAATGGAGACATTGTAAAAATCATGGAATACGAATTTGAATTTGTTGAATAAGTAGAATTTCCTAAGAAAACGTTAAAAAGCAATTGTGAAGTTTGGAAGTTTAAGATGAAAATAAGCCTCCTCCATTTCCAATTGCTTTACTTTTACTTTTCTACTATAAAAAAACAGTAAGAATTAAAAAATGCAGGGCTTCTTATTTTTGTATAGGAGGAAAGCTCATTGGGGAAAAAAGAGAAGGATTATAAATTTATTTTAGTACGAGAAGATGTATTGCCTGAAGCAATGAAAAAAACGTTAGAACTAAAAGAGCTTCTTGAACGTGGGAAAGCGGAGTCAGTTGCAGATGCTGCGCAAATTGTTGATCTTAGCCGGAGTGCATTTTACAAATATCGTGACACCGTTTTTCCTTTTCATACAATTGTAAAAGAAAGAATCATTACCTTATTTTTTCATTTAGAAGATCGTTCAGGTACTCTTCATGAGCTGTTAGGGATTATTGCTAATCATTCTTGTAATGTATTAACGATACATCAAACAATCCCTATCCAAGGGCGTGCCAATGTAACCATCTCACTAGAAGTAACAGATATTACTATTGATCTTGATGATTTGCTTTCTAAACTACGTCGATTGGACTTTATTGATAAAGTTGAAATTCTAGGTTCGGGAGCATAAAGATATGAAAATTATGGGGGAGAGGAAAAAAGATGAGAGCAGGGTATTTAGGTCCGAAAGCAACTTTTACTGATATTGCCGTTCAAAATGCTTTTCCGGATGCAGATCGAATCGCCTATACAACGATACCAGATTGCTTAAAGGCTGTTAATTGTAAGGAAGTCGATATTGCGATTGTCCCGTTTGAAAACGCATTAGAAGGATCTGTTCATTTAACCATTGATTACTTATTTCATGAAACAAACCCGCCGATACGTGCAGAAATTATTGTACCGATCCAGCAGCATTTAATGGTGCATCCAACACAAGTGAATAACTGGAATGAAGTAGAAAGAATATTGTCACACCCACATGCACTTGCCCAATGTCATAAATTCTTGCATCATCAATTTCGAGGCGTAACATTGGAACAAATGACCTCAACTGCTGCAGCTGCAAAATACATAAGCGAACATCCGGAATTAAAAATAGCAGCAATTGCAAATGAATTAGCTGCAGAAAAATACAATCTTCAAATTGTAAAAGAAAATATACATGATTATGATTTTAATCACACACGTTTTATTGTACTGGCACACAATGACACAGTAGTATTGCCAAAACTTGCTGCTGAATATCAGAAAACGACGATTATGGTTACTCTCCCTTCTGATCGGGCAGGGGCATTACATCAAGTATTATCAGCCTTTGCATGGAGACAGATCAATTTAAGTAAAATTGAATCTAGACCGTTGAAAACGGGTTTAGGTCATTATTTTTTTATGATTGATATAAACGAATCGATTGAAGACGATTTAGTTAAAAATGCATTAGCTGAAATCGAATCTCTCGGGTGTAACGTAAGGATACTAGGAAGCTATTCTTCCTATAATGTAAAACAATAAAGGTGCCCATTTGTGTCTTGATAAACATTTAATATTAACATATTGGATTAATGGGAATCTCCCAATATATTGAAGTTTGTTGTCTGACACTTTGCGGGGTCTCCATTATTCATTTGTATCTATTAAAAAACCAGCCTTTTTTAAATTTGCTTCAACGTCTAATAGCTGTTGTTCTTTCTTAGCGACGATTGTGTGGAGATGAACGCCTTGAGTGAGATTTGATAAATAAACAGCTTTTGTAGATTGAATTTTTTCGATGAATTGCTTTACTTCACTGCGATTAGAAACCATTATTGATGCGGTCAAATCGCCATAAACAGGGTGTTCTATTTTTACATCCTTTACTGTCACTCCGTGGTCGACGATAAGATTAAGTTCATTTTCTACTTGATCTGGACTATGAAAGCAAGCAACTGTTTTTTCAAATGTATCGGTTGTTGCTGCATGTTGGAGGTATAAATAGCCTTGGCTTGTTGCAACAATCGGTTCATTTTTCGCTTTTAAAAGGGTAATGTCATTTACAATTACTTGTCGACTGACATTTGCACGATTCGCTAAGTCGCCTCCAGTTATTGGCTCTTTACTTTCTTTTAATATATTTAATAGGAATTCACGTCTATCCTTGCCTAGTAATTTTCTTTCTTCTGCCACTACATAAACTCCCTTCAGCATTCTTTTATATACGGATTCTATCATAAAGTCAGTTATGAACCAACTATTCAGTTAAACCTTGTTGCTTTTCAATCGAAAATCTAAATACACCATCCTGCTACTGCTACTATAGATTTGACGACATTTTACGAAAAGATGCCCCTAATCTTAAGCTTATTAAGTTTTTAGCTATAGTAAAAAAAGCACCAATATATACGAAAACTGCCATCAGTAATTTGTTAAATTGTTTAGAAAAGCTGCTAGTGCTTTCAAATCTGTTGTAGTTGTATTTTTCCCCATGGAAATCCTAATAAATTCTTTTGCTTTGTTATAAGGTATTCCTAGTGCATTCATCGTATTGGATGGCTTCTGTTGTCCTACATGACATGCACTTCCAGTTGAAATAGCAAATCCATTCCGATTACATTCAAGCATAACATACTGTCCTTCTATCCCATTTAAACCTAATCCAATAATATGCGGTAATTGTTTCTGTAAGTCAAAAGATTGATAGATAGTAAATTTATCTTGTTTTAAAGCTAACTCATCTAAAAATATTTTTCGAAGAGTAGAATAATGTTCTAATTGATTTCCGTGCTGAGACTCCTTTTTAGCTGCAGTAACGAAAGAAGCAATTCCAGGTAGATTAATAGTACCGCCTCGAAAGCCTTGTTCATGATGAAAGCCTGGAAAAACGGGATTTACATAGACAGACGGATTTATATAAACGGCTCCCACCCCTTTAGGACCATAAATTTTATGACTGGAGACCGTTAAACAATCAATATAGGGAATGATGGATGTTAATTCCAATTTCCCAAACGATTGAACACAATCACAATGGAATAATATTCCTCTATCTTGAACTAAGTTTGCAATTTCTCTGATCGGTTGGATCGTCCCAATTTCAGAATTTACATGCTGTACACTTACTAAAATTGTATCTTCCCTGATGTTTTTTTGTAATAATTCTAGGTCAACTATTCCATCTTGATTAAAAGCAATTTCACTAATTTCAAAGCCGTTATCCATAAGATATTTCATCGCAGAATGAACTGAAGAATGCTCTCCCATTGAAGTAATAATATGCTTCCCATGATGTTCCTGCGTTTTTGCTAAAGAGATGATACTGAGAAGATTACTCTCTGTCCCTCCTGAAGTAAAATAAATGCTTGCCATTGGCACAGTTAATATGTCTGCAAGCTCATTTCGGCATAATTGTAAAATATTTTCAGCTTTCGTTCCGATATCATGTAAGCTGTTCGTATTCCCATAAGCTTGTGTAGACAACTGATAATAAACTTCCAATGCCTCATGGTCAATTGGTGTTGTAGCAGAATAATCAAAGTAGATCATTAATTTGTGCCTCCTTTAAAAACCACTTGCCTTAATAATAATTTTATGTAAATATAGGTGTCAAGACACCTGTTAAAACAAAAGAGGGGTAATTTTATGGAAAATGCAGATGTAATTATTATTGGTAGTGGCATTGCAGCTATGCAGCTTGCTCAAAATTTATCTTCGTCCTTTTTTGTGAGACTTATCACAAAGTCAACATTAAAAAATAGTAATTCCTATATAGCACAGGGAGGAATTGCGGCATCGGTTTCTAATGATGACGACTATCTTCTCCATTTCCAAGACACAATCGAAGCGGGGAGAAATTTTCATAATGAAAAGAAAGTATTGGAATTAGTGAAGGAAGCCCCAAACATTATTAATCAGTTAATTGAGTCGGGTATCCAGTTTGATGTGGATACAAATGGAAATATTTGTTTAGGGAAAGAAGGTGCACACAGTCGTAATCGAATTTTACATTGTGGAGGAGATGCAACTGGGAAACATATTATGGAGCATTTTCTTAATTCAGTTCCAAAAAATATAAGCATATCAGAAAATGAATTCGTTTTTGAGTTAATCATACATCCAAAGCTTAAAACATGTGTGGGGGTAAAAACGAAAAATGTAGCTGGTGATACAAAAATCTATATGGCTTCTCATATCGTACTTGCGGTAGGTGGAGTAGGAGGGCTATACACATATACCTCAAATGACACTTCTATTGCTGGAGATGGGATTGCACTTGCATATTTAGCAGGTGCGGAATTAACCGATTTGGAATTTATTCAATTCCACCCAACACTACTAAGTATTAATGGAAAAACATGTGGACTTATTTCTGAGGCAGTGAGAGGCATGGGAGCCGTTTTAATGAATGATTCAAATGAAGCGTTTATGGATGGTAAGCATCATTTAAAAGACCTAGCTCCAAGACATATAGTTGCACAAGAAATTTTCAATCAAAGATCAATGGGGCGTGAAGTATTTTTAGATATTAGTATGATCGAAGATTTTAAGGGGAAATTTCCTACCATTTCGACCATTTGTGAACAGTACAACATTGACATTTCAAACGGTAAAATCCCTGTAGCTCCTGGCTGCCATTTTTTTATGGGTGGAGTCGTTATTGACGGGGTAGGCAGAACAACGGTTGATCGGTTATATTCAATCGGAGAAACAGCTTGGAGTGGTGTTCATGGTGCCAATCGTTTAGCAAGCAATTCCTTATTAGAGGGTCTTTATTATGGGAAAAAATTAGCAGAATACCTAAATAAGCAAAAGCGTGAAGCTATAAACGGAAACAATATTATAACTTACGTCCAAGAATATAAAATAGAAGATTTGTTCCTGCCAAATAAATGTGATATTCAACAAAAAATGATGAAAAATGCAGGGATTATCCGTAATAGATTACAACTCTTACAATTACGAAAATGGCTGGGAAAATATGATATTGAAGGTCTCAATCTAAATAACCTAACCACTCATGACATTCAAATTATTTTTATGTTGATTGCTTCAAAATTAATTACTCACGCTGCCCTTATAAGAACAGAGAGCCGCGGAGGTCATATTAGAGAAGATTTCCCATTAGAAAATACTAGCTGGGGAATGAAACATATTTTTCATACCAATAAATTCACCGAAGTTAGGAGGGTTCATCATGAATGTAATCAAATTAAGGTCAATGCTTAATGAATTTTATAATGAGGATATTGGTGATTGTGATCTAACAAGTGAAAGTATATTTACTATACATGAAATAGGTGAATTGACCTTTATTGCTAAACAAACAGGAATCTTCTGTGGAGGAGTAGTCATCAAAGAGGGGTTTAAAGTGGTAGATTCAGATGTTTCTGTATCGATGAGAATACAGGATGGCGACCGAGTAAAAGTTGGGGATATTCTAGCAGTTGCAAAAGGCAGAGTCCAAAGCTTATTAAAAAGCGAGAGAGTCATATTAAACCTTGTCCAAAGAATGAGCGGAATTGCAACGTTAACTGCTGAAGCTATATTACGGATAAATGGAACAAATGCAAAAATCTGCGATACAAGAAAGACGATGCCAGGGATTCGAATGCTAGATAAGTATGCAGTTGCAGCTGGGGGTGGAGTCAATCATCGGAAAGGCCTATATGATGCTGTCATGATAAAAGATAATCATATCTCTTTCGCAGGATCAATTGCTAATGCCATTCAGAAAGTGAGAGAGAAAGTAGGTCACATAGTTAAAGTTGAGGTGGAAATTGAATCAAAAGAACAATTAATTGAGGCGATAGAGCATAATGCAGATATTATTATGTTCGATAATTGCGTTCCTGAGCAAATTCAAAACTGGCTTCCTTTAGTACCTAGTTGGATTGCTAGTGAAGCATCCGGAAATATAACTTTAGATAATTTACGTGCGTATGCTGAGACAGGAATTCAATATATTTCATTGGGTTGTTTAACACATTCAGTTAAAGCCTTTGACATTAGTGCAAGGGTAAAAATAAATAGTTAGGTCCGATGGGAGGATTTTAGAATGTCATTATTAAATGTAATTAAGGAAAAGTCGAACATGATGATGCCTGAGCATTATAAAAAAATGGATAGAAGGGAGATGGAGGAAAGGGTCAAAGAAATTAAAGAATTATTAGGAAAGAAGTTATTCATCCCTGGTCACCATTATCAAAAAGATGAGGTTATTCAATTTGCTGATACATCGGGTGATTCTCTCCAACTTGCACAGGTGTCAGCATTAAATAAAGAGGCTAAATATATTGTTTTTTGTGGTGTACATTTTATGGCTGAAACCGCAGATATATTAACAAGCTCTAAACAACAAGTGTTTCTGCCTGATATGCGAGCAGGTTGCTCCATGGCCGATATGGCAAATATTCATCAAACAGAAAGAGCTTGGGATAAGCTCCAATCTCTATTTGGAGATACGATCCTGCCATTGACATATGTAAATTCTACTGCAGCTATTAAAGCTTTTGTTGGAAAAAATAATGGAGCAACTGTCACCTCTTCCAATGCCCATACGATGGTTAAGTGGGCACTTAAACAAAAGCAAAGAATATTATTTCTTCCAGATCAGCACCTTGGAAGGAATACCGCTTTTGATATTGGAATACATTTATCTGAAATGGCTGTATGGGATCCAAATAAAAATGAGTTAATCAGTGAAGGGAAATTGGAAGATATTAAAGTAATTCTATGGAAAGGGCACTGTTCTGTCCATGAAAATTTTACTGTTCAAAATATAAAAGACATTCGTGAAAAGCATCCAAATATGAAAATAATCGTTCATCCTGAATGCCGAAGAGAAGTTGTTTCATTATCAGATGATAATGGGTCCACAAAGTATATTATCGATACTATAAAAAATGCTAAGTCTGGTAGCGAATGGGCAATTGGAACTGAAATGAATCTAGTAAATCGGCTTATTCAGCAGCATAGAGATAAACATATTATTTCATTAAATCCTCATATGTGCCCATGTTTAACAATGAACAGAATTGATCTTCAACACTTATTATGGAATTTAGAATGTATTATTGAAGGTCATCCTATTAATCGGATACAAGTAGACGGCGAAACAGCTGGTTACGCAATATTGGCACTAAATCGTATGTTGAAATTAGCATGATGTTTTGGGATTATGAAAAATGTCTCCCTTAAAGCACAATCAATAAATATTATATTGCCTTCTCCTTTACGAGAAGGCATATTTTTTTATAATCAAACATAATTTTTTTATGAAGATCATTAGCATTTTGCCCATTTTGACATAAACTATATGGACTTATGCCTGAGGAGGGGATATGAGTGAAGATCCATATTGTTCAAAAAGGCGATACCCTTTGGAATATTGCTAAAAAATATGGTGTAAATTACGAAGAATTAAAGAAGATGAATGCCCAATTATCAAATCCGGAAATGATAATGCCTGGTATGAAAATAAAAGTACCTACTACGGGAGGAACGATTAAAAAGGAAATGGGGCACCAACATAAGGAAGTACCAAAAGCTGTACCACCCAAGGCAGTACACCCATATAAGGAAGTACCAACACCTGTACTTCCTGTACAAAAGGAGATTATAAAAGAGATGCCAAAAGAAAAAATAGTTGAAAAAAAAGAAACAATCTATACTCCTATTATGCCACAACCAGCTATCCCTGAAATTGACATTAATAACTACTATTCAATGAATATGTCACAAATGCAGGCACAAATGCAAGCACCTTCACCATTACCGGCTGAACAAGAAGTTCTAATTCCAGTTCAAGGGGAGTGTTATGAGATGTATCCAAGTTTACCTCATATGCCTATCGGTGGCCCTGTTTCATATCAAACACCATACAGTTATCAAGCACCGATGGGTCAATATCCAATGCCGCAATATCAAAGTCCAACTGTTGGATATGGGACCCCTGCTATGCCATATGTATCACCTGAACAATATTCGCCATATCAACAAACACAATATATGCCACAAGCATATGGAACCTATCCAACAATGGCACCGGCACATGGTGGATGGGGGCACGACGATTTTGAATCATCATCATCTTCTTTACCAATGATGTCTAGCCCTGCAATGCAGCCCGGAGGTTATTATCCAGCGCCAGATGGTCAGTATACCGGTATGCAGCCAATGACGTATCCTAATGTATATCAAGGTCAATATCCGCCAGCACAAGGAGGTCAGTACACTACTATTCCAGGTATGCCTTATGTTCCATTCCGTCAACAAGCTCAACAAGGACAAAACATGAATTATCAAGAAATGAGACATGATAATCAACAGCCTTATGGACATCAACTTGCACAATATCCGCCTGGATATTATCAAGGATATCCACAAGGTGTACCAAATAGTCCTTATTATCAATATGGCCAGGGATATCCAGCCTATCCAGGAGGATATCAATTACCTCGCAAAGAAAATTGTGATGATTGTGAATAGAAGCAGATTTGGAGACGGATTAGAAGATCGTCTCCTTCTTTATTTATCAGCTTTTACCGGAGAAGTATTTAAAAGTGTCAAAAAAATTAAAACGGGCATTTGGATTTGTTTTACTAGTGAGCGGGAATGGATATTGAAAGAGTTTTCTTCCATAACGAAAATGAATAATCAAATAAGTTTTATTGATCATTTATTTAAGTACGGTTTTCATTTTACTTATAAGTTCCATCCGATCCATCGTGAAAAAATCTTCTTTTTTGAGAATAAAATATTTGGATTAATTGAATATATTAAAAAGGAATACTCATTTACATATCAAACATCTCAAGAAAGAAATGAAGCCTTGATATTATTAGATCATTTTCATAAAACAACAGCAATGTTCCTAAATGAGTTTGAATCAAAACTTCAAATATTTGATCAAATTCGAAAGTGGGAAATTCGATTAAATGAGTTTATAGTTAATATTCCACTGGTTAAGAAATTTATCCAGCCCTATTATATAGAAGTTTATTTAGAATGGGCAAAATGGTCTTTTGCAAATATGAAGAAGCATCAGGCATATTTCAATAAAAAGCCTAATTGTATTATTCATGGTGATGTTGCGCACCATAACTTCCTAATAGGGAAAAATCAGCAATTATATATAATTGATTTCGATTTAATTCATTTGGCTTTGCCAAACATAGATTATTTACAATTTTCAAATCGAATTTTACCTAATATATCATGGTCATGTAATGAATTATATCGATATGAAATATTAAAAGAGTATTTAAAAGATAAGCCTTTTTTATTTGCATTAGTTTTTCCGACAGATATATTAAGGGAATGGAATCGCTATATTAAATGGATAAATAATAGTAAAGATGATGGGTATTTAAAATATTTAGACAAAATTACAATTAAACAATTTAAACAAAGACAAACTTTTGTAAATGAAGTAATAAAAAGGATTTGATAATCTGTGTTCAAAAAGGAGGACAAAAAGAGCCGAGAAGTTCAAGGAAGCGCAGTCTCTGAGCACCGGAACGTATGCTTTTAATACGTGAGGAGCGGAGGAGCAAGCTGACGCCGAAATTCGACAGCTATTTTTCCCGGACTTTTTGAACAACCTTCAAAAAGGGATATTTAGGGGATACATCCAACTAGTATTAGAATAGAATGATCTACGCCTCACAAACTATTAGTGAGCATTTTTTGCTCGATGCCTAATGTTAGGAGGAGTATTGGTTTGCAAAAAAAACTTATAGTCCCTATTTCGATTCTAGTGATCAGTGGTTTGGCAGGCTGCAGCCAGGATCAAAATGCAAAATATAATCAAACCAAAAATCAATTCCAACCGGTTGGATATTATACAAATGATGTAAATGTGGTTGATCATGATGGACCAATGACTGAGCTGATGGATTATTCCTTTGGTCGGGTAGATAATATTAAAAATAATAATTACTTTCTTCCATCAGGGCAAAAGAGTGATTATGATCGCCATATTAACTCACCATTAGACGAATATAATTCAAATAATTTTGGTGTTAACCGAAATAGGCATCTCCGGGATATTAATTATCATGGACATTTAAATAAAAGAAATGCCAGAGGCAAATCTTCATATTATACAGCTTATGAAGGCAGATTAGCCGAAAGAATTTCACAGAAAGCAGCATCAGTAGCAAATGTGTCTAATGCACGTACCATTATTGATGGAGATAAAATATTGGTATCCCTTGTCCTGAAGAAGGATAAAAATGTAAAAAAAACAAAATTAGCGGTAGAACAAGCTGTTTATCCTTATATACGGGATCGAAAATATTTTATTACTTCTGATATAGGGACATATTATCGTGTACGTGATTTAGATAATGATTTAAAAGATGGTGGTCCTCGAGATAAAATTAAATTAGATGTTCATGATCTGATGCAATCGCAAAATATAAAACGTAATCAACAATAAAATTCCAATCATTGGGAGTTATTTCTTTCTCCCGATGATTGTCATTTGTTAGGGAGAATTACTACATATTTTATTTCATTAATAAATTTGGATATTCTTGTGAAAAAAAGGTCACACTATGCATACGAACACATAACCGTATTGTAGAGGTGACAAACTATGAGCTTGATTGTTCGAATCGTCTTCATGTGTGTATTCCTCTTAGGAGCTTCCTATTTTATATTTTTGCAAGATGATAGCGAACTGGTGCATGAATCAAATAAGAAAACTCATCCGAAGTCAATTGAAGTATTGTCAACATCAAAGCACAAAACGGTAATTTTAGAAAGAGTATATGTAGACGGAGAGGTTAGTGAAGAAATTCTTCATGAAAATGTACTCAAAATTGAAGAATTAAAATCAAAGTACAAAAATTGGCAAGTTATTCAAATGGATGAGGAACAAATTGTTTTACAGAAGAAGATGAATGACATATCCCCCTTGCTGAAAGCTAATGGTTATTTTGGAATATCTGAGGATGGTACTATATCGATTTTCAATGGAAAACCGAATAATGCTGATATAATTCAGTCGTTTTTTCAAATAGATATAAAAAAATTAGAAGGAAAGAAGCAAGAAGAACTAAAAAGAGGTATTCCCATCAAATCTAAAAAAGATTTTGACAAAGTATTAGAGGCTTTAAAACGCTATTCTATTCATACGATGAAAGAGTAAAAAACCGGCTAAAAAAGTCGGTTTTTTGTATGAATTTCTCCATGCTTTTTCAGATTATGGTACAATGTAGGTTAGAAAAAAATGGGGAGAGAAATAGTTTGTACGAATATATAGTTGGAACAGTAGAAATGGTTACCCCAGAATATATTGTTGTTGATAATAATGGCATAGGGTTTCAAATTTTAACCCCTAATCCATTTGTCTTTTCAATTAATAGGGAACCGATAAAAATTTACATATATCAGCATGTACGTGAAGATTTAATTGCATTATATGGATTTCATACACTTGCGGAAAAGACGTTATTTAAGAAACTATTAAATGTTTCAGGCATCGGTCCAAAAGGTGCATTAGCCATTCTTGCATTCGGCGAACCTACACAAGTCATCGAGGCTATCGAAAACGAAAATGAAACGTTTTTAACGAAGTTTCCGGGTGTAGGGAAAAAAACCGCAAGGCAAATGATACTTGACTTAAAAGGGAAGCTGCAAGATGTAGTTCCGGATTATTTCCCGAATTTATTCAACCAGGATGAAGTAGAAAAAGTAGCCAAATTTTCTGCTCAATACGAAGAAGCTCTTTTGGCGCTTAAAGCATTAGGATATTCAGACAAAGAAATTAAGAAAGTATCCCCAGCGCTTCAAAAAGAAAATTTATCAACAGACCAATACATTAAAGTTGCTCTGAAAAAATTAATGAAATAATCTATTTTGAACATTCGAGATCCACTGTTATATAAATAATATATCTTCTAAGGGAGGAAGTTGAATGGAAGATAGAGTGGTATCAGGGGAAGCAAGTGAACTGGAACAATCCTTTGAACAAAGTTTACGACCACAAAGACTGGTCCAGTACATTGGACAAGAAAAAGTAAAAAGTAATTTAGCGATTTTTATTGAAGCCGCAAAACAAAGACATGAAACATTAGATCATGTATTATTATATGGACCGCCAGGATTAGGCAAAACAACATTAGCAGTGGTTATTGCTAATGAAATGGGAGTAAATGTTAGAACAACCTCAGGCCCGGCTATTGAACGTCCAGGAGATTTAGCTGCGATTCTTACGGCACTAGAGCCAGGGGATGTCCTTTTTATCGATGAAATCCATCGTTTACCGCGTTCCATCGAAGAAATTCTTTACCCAGCGATGGAGGATTTTTGTTTAGATATTGTTATCGGCAAAGGACCAAGTGCTAGATCTGTTCGATTAGATTTACCTCCCTTTACCCTAGTTGGAGCGACTACTAGAGCTGGTGCTATTTCAGCTCCATTAAGGGATCGATTTGGAGTATTATGTAGATTGGAATATTATAATGAAAAGCAGTTAACAGATATTGTTATAAGGACTGCGGAAATATTAAATACTGAAATTGAACAAATTGGTGCAGCAGAAATAGCAAAAAGATCACGAGGGACTCCAAGGATAGCCAATCGATTATTACGCCGTGTTCGTGATTTTGCTCAAATAAAAGGAAATGGTGTGATTACAAAGTCATTAGCCGATCACTCCCTTGAATTATTACAAGTGGATCGTTTAGGACTTGATCATATTGACCATAAATTATTAATGGGAATCATTGAGAAATTTCGCGGCGGACCAGTAGGGATTGAAACGATCGCAGCAAGTATAGGAGAAGAGGCTGAAACGATCGAAGATGTTTATGAGCCGTATTTATTACAGATTGGTTTTCTACAGCGTACACCTAGAGGAAGAGTGGTAACTAATCTAGTCTATCATCATTTTCAATTGGAGGCTCCTGCCACATGACTGGTATCGGAAAGATGCTGATGACAGCTGGTGCGTTCATTTTTCTTATCGGCCTTATTATGCAATTTGTTAAAATAGGCAAATTACCTGGAGATATATTAATAAAAAAGGGGAATACAACATTTTATTTCCCGTTAATGACTTCTATAATATTAAGTGTTGTTTTATCAGTAATTTTTTATATCGTCAATCGTTTTAAATAAAGACCAAAAAAACAAGCGAAGGTGACATCATTGAAAGTAGATTTTTTTGATTTTTATTTACCAGAATCTTTAATTGCCCAAACTCCATTGAAAAATCGTTCAGACAGTCGATTAATGGTTTTAAATAAAGAATCGGGTGAATTACAGCACACTATTTTTAAAAATATAACTGAATATCTTAAACCTGGTGATTGTTTAGTATTAAATGATACAAAGGTATTGCCGGCAAGATTGTTCGGGATAAAAGAGGACACCGGTGCCAAAATAGAGGTTCTGCTGCTAAAACAATTAGAAGGGGATCAGTGGGAAACCCTCGTTAAACCAGCAAAAAGAATTAAAGTAGGCACGGAAATAGTATTTGGTGATGGAATGCTTAAAGCTGTCTGTATAGAAGAAAAGGAACATGGCGGCAGAATTCTTCAATTTCAATATGAAGGAATTTTTTATGAGGTGTTAGATGCCCTTGGTGAAATGCCTTTACCTCCGTATATAAAGGAACAATTAGAAGACCGAGACAGATACCAAACAGTATATGCTAAAGAAACTGGATCGGCGGCTGCTCCAACAGCTGGCTTGCATTTTACAGAAGAATTACTAGATGAATTAAAAAAAATGGGTGTCCATATTACTTTCCTTACATTACATGTCGGGCTTGGAACTTTTCGTCCAGTAAGTGTCGAAGAAGTGAATGAACACACAATGCATGCTGAATTCTATCAAGTATCAGAAGATACGGCACAGCTAATTAATCAAGTGAAAAAACAAGGTGGCAGAATTATATCTGTTGGCACGACTTCAACAAGGACTTTAGAAACAATTGCAAGTTTAAATAATGGACAAATTGTTGCTTCAAGCGGCTGGACAGATATCTTCATTTTCCCTGGCTACGAATTTAAAGGGATTGATGGAATGATCACGAATTTTCATTTACCAAAATCCACTTTAATTATGCTTGTAAGTGCATTAGCTGGAAGGGAACATGTCATACATGCATATGAAGAAGCTGTAAAAGAAGAATATCGATTTTTTAGTTTTGGAGATGCAATGTTAATCATTTAGTTTCTAGTATATTTCTAATAATTTCGTTTATATTGATAAAATCAGCTGTATGGTATGCGTGAAGCGATTTTTTTACGTAGTAATACCTAGCTGCACGCGTACCATACAGCGTTGTAATATCGGTTTGAGGTTAAAAAGGGAATTAGGTATTAAAAAAATCCGCTCACATGCCTATCTCTTCCTAGCTGGCCTCTGAATAAGAAGGGAGAATCATCTTTGACTGCAATTAAATATGAGTTAATAAAAACATGTAAACAAACGGGTGCACGACTTGGGAAAATCCATACACCACATGGTTCATACGATACGCCAATGTTTATGCCTGTTGGTACATTGGCTACTGTAAAAACAATGTCACCTGAAGAATTAAAGGAAATCGGTTCTGGAATTATATTAAGTAATACATACCATCTCTGGCTCAGACCAGGTCATGAAATCGTAAAGGAAGCCGGTGGACTGCACAAGTTTATGAATTGGGATCAAGCCATTTTAACCGATTCCGGTGGGTTTCAAGTATTTAGTTTAAGTGATTTTCGGAAAATAGAAGAGGAAGGTGTATTTTTCCGCAATCATTTAAATGGAGATAAACTATTTCTTTCACCGGAAAAATCGATGGAAATTCAAAATGCATTAGGTTCTGACATTATGATGGCATTTGATGAATGTCCACCTTTTCCTGCAACACATGAATATATGAAAAAATCTGTTGAAAGAACATCTCGTTGGGCAGAGCGTTGTTTAAAAGCTCATACAAGAACAGAAGACCAAGGATTATTTGGTATTGTTCAAGGTGGAGAATACGAGGACTTACGGAAGCTCAGTGCAAAGGATTTAACCTCACTTGATTTTCCAGGATATGCGGTTGGTGGACTGTCTGTAGGGGAACCAAAAGATGTCATGAACAGAGTACTAGAATTTACAACTCCTTTACTTCCAAACAACAAGCCAAGATACCTAATGGGTGTCGGATCACCGGATTCTCTTATTGATGGTGCAATTCGCGGGATTGATATGTTTGATTGTGTCTTGCCAACTAGAATTGGCCGTAATGGGACATGCATGACGAGTACCGGAAGATTAGTCGTGAAAAATGCAAAATATGCACGTGATTTCAGGCCGCTCGATGAAAACTGTGACTGCTATACTTGTAAAAATTATTCACGAGCATATATTCGCCATTTAATAAAATGTGACGAAACGTTCGGAATTAGGCTTACAACTTACCATAATCTCTATTTTCTGTTACAATTAATGCAACAAGTCAGACAAGCCATTAAGGAAGATAGACTTGGTGATTTTAGAGAAGAATTTTTTGAGCAATATGGATTTAATCGTCCGGATGCGAAAAACTTCTAAATTGAAAGGGGGGAAATAAAGATGACAAACTTAACTAGTTTATTACCAATCTTATTGATGTTTGTCTTATTTTACTTTTTGCTTATTCGACCGAATCAAAAGAGACAAAAATCGGTTCAACAAATGCAAAACAATTTGACAAAAGGAGATAAGATTGTCACAATTGGTGGGTTACACGGGACTGTCGATGCAATTGATGAAAGACAGATTGTGATCAAATGTGGAGATGGCAGCCGCCTTACATATGATCGTTCTGCGATCCGTGAAGTTGTAGAATCAGTAGCTACACAACACGCTGAATAATGGATAAAGAAGCATTCCGGCTGGGATGCTTCTTTTATTCTTTCAACAATATATAAACCACTTACACTTTCCTAGGTTGATCAGACATAATGTTAACTCCTAATACCCCGCCCATCATCGCAGTAAGAATATAGCATATATGATAAATCATTTGTTCTGAGGAAAAAATATTTCCGTAGCCTAAATATTGAAAGAGAAAAATAATGAAAGTATATACAATCCCTGTTATACTCCCCGATACCCAACCTTTTTGTTGTCCCTTTCCTCCGCAAATAAAACCTCCAGTAAATAGAGCGATAAAGGAAATAATGGTAATAAGTGTGCGAATCGAACTCTCTTGGGTATCTGTATATCTTAAAATGAGTGAAAAAATAAAACTTGAAATTGAAATAAATACAAAAATCGTTAAGATCCCATATAAAACACTTGTTGCTAATCTTTTTGCATCGATTTTTAATCTCTCCCTTCAAAAATCTACCTTATTCTTCTAGTACAAGCATATTCAGAAGTTGTGAAATTAGAATAAAAATTATCATTAGTTTTGGATTTTTATTAAAGTACATCTAAGAATAACAAGCTTTTCCAAATTGTTAATCTTAAAAAATGGTCATACTATACTGGAGTGAAAGTGTATAGGAGGTCATTGAACATGGAATACTTTACAATTGGCTGGAAGACAATTATTCTATATCTTGTAATCCTTGGTATTTTCCGGTTTATGGGGAAACGGGAAATTGGGGAATTAAGTGTATTGGATTTAGTTATTTTTATCATGCTTGGTGAATTGGCGGCAGTTGCAATCGAGAATCATAAAGAACCAATTGCTCATACGATTTTACCTATGTTGATTTTACTCGTTATTCAAGTTTTATTTGCATTTATTTCGTTAAAAAATCCTACATTTCGCAAAATCATCGATGGTGCTCCATCAATTATCATCAGAAGAGGGAGAATTGACGAAAAGGCAATGAAGAAACAACGCTACAATTTTGATGATTTATTAATGCAGTTAAGGCAAAAAGATATTAACAATATTGCAGATGTAGAATATGCAATATTGGAGACCTCTGGGGAATTATCAATCATAAAAAAGGATAATAAAAAGAAACAAAAACAAACTTTTACACTACCACTGATTGTCGATGGAAATATATATAAAGAAAATCTAGCAACAAGGAATGTATCAGAAACATGGCTTCGTCGTGAATTAAGAAAAAGAGGACATACCGATCTTAAAAACATTTCGTTTTGCAGCTTTCAAGATGGAGAATTTTTTATTGATTTAAAAGAAGATCCTGAATAGGAGGGAGAAAGATCTCCCTCTGCTACAAAAATCTTCTAATAAACGGAATATAACTTAAATCGGATTTTTTTATAAGTCTTGTAACTAGCAATAATAACAGATAAACGATTGTAGTTATAATTATTCCACAGGTAAGTCTCATAAATATGCTATCGTGTAATAAATAATTTTTATACCACCAATGTCCAATGAATCCAGAAATAATAGTTACTAAGGTGAATTTAAGATAGTCGCGAAGATAAATGGTAAACTGTATCTTTTTTATTACAGTAGCAAAATGTAGTAAGGTAACTAATAATGTACTTGTCATGATCCCTAATGCAGCTCCAGTTATACCTAAATGGGGCTGAGATGCTAAAGCAAAGATAATTCCCAATTTAACAACAGCACCGATCATACTGTTAATCATGGCAGCTCTTGCGAGGTCCAGTGCCTGTAGTGCAGCTTGTAATGGTCCTTGATAATACTGAAAGATAAAAAATGGAGCCATTAACTTTATTAAAGTAGTGCCATTTGAGGATCTATACATCATTTGCATAAGAGGCTCGGCAAAAATGTATAAAATGACGACCGATATTCCTCCAGCTAAAAGGGCAAAACGCAATGCTTGCTGGAGACGATGCTCAACTAAATAATGATTTCTTTGTGAATTGGCTTCACTAATTGCTGGCACAAGCGCTGTCGAAAGGGAATTGGTTACGAAAGATGGCAGCATTAGTAATGGTAAAGCAAAGCCAGTTAATGTTCCATATTCTTTTGTAGCAAGAGTTGCGGTTAGTCCAGCAAGTGCTAAGCTGTGAGCAACAACAATCGGCTCCAGAAACCATGATATATTACCAATAAATCGGCTTCCTGTTGTCGGTATTGCTACTCTCATTAATTCATACAAAGTTTCTTTACCTGCTTTTACAACTTTAAAGAAATTTCTTCTCACTTTAAATTTTTTTCTCAATTTAAACATTGTAAACATATAAACAAGAGACATAAGTTCTCCAGCGATTGAGGCAAACATTGCTCCTGCAGCAGCATATTCAATACCATATGGTAAAAATGCAGTCGTCAAGATAGCAATTAGTATGATTCGTACTGATTGTTCAATGACTTGCGATATCGCAAACGGCTTCATATTTTGCATACCTTGAAAATATCCCCTTAAGACAGCGGCAACAGCTACAATAGGAATAATCGGTGTGATAGCGACTAACGGATAGTAAATTCTTGGATCAGTAAATAATGATTTTGTAAGATACGGTGCCAATAAAATGAGTCCAGGAGTAAAAATTAAGGATAATGAAATCGTTATTGTCAGAGATACCACCAATATTTTTTTTATTTTTTGTCGGTCTCCCTTAGCAGAAGCTTCTGCCACACATTTTGAGATTGCTACTGGGAGTCCTAGTTGTGTAATCGTTATGACTAACATTAAGGTAGGGAAAGCCATCATATAAAGTCCTACTCCTTCTTCCCCAATAAAGCGCGCTATAACAATTCGATTTATAAAACCTAGGACCCTTGTAAAAAGTCCAGCAATTAATAAAATCATTGTTCCTTTTAGAAACTTTGACATCCATTAAACCTACCTTCTCAAAAAGGGTATTTTCATATACAATAAAATGTATATGCAACATGATGGACAAAGCATGACAAGTTCATTGTGAAAGGGGCGAAAGGGGATGCAAAATGTAGGACATATATATGATAAATATTTTAATGTCCTAGAGCCAGCGCTAAAAAGCAAAGCAGAAGAACTGGGTTTAATAGGATATGGACAAGTAACCATTAAGGATTTATGGAGTTATCTAACGAAAAAGAAGTGGAAGAAGCCGAAAGATGACATTCATGTGTATGAGCTTGTATCTGATGTTTTGGGACTTAAAGCAGGGGATTATATGAATTTTGCAACAATCGAAGCATATCGTACTCCAAACTGGTTTGCTGAGTTAGATGAGGAAGAATTACAGGATTTATTGAAGCCTAATAAAAAGTAATTATTAAGCTAGGAAATAAAAAGAAAAATTGACACATTTTTTTTTCTGCCTCATAATGTTAATAAATGTTTATTTTTTATTTTTTTGTCTAGCTATGCTACAAATGTGTTGCTATGCTTTTCTTAATTGCTAGGAGGATCTACATAATGGTAAAAAGAAGCCGTATCATTGCTTTTTTCTTAATAGTTCTACTATTCGCGGGATTAATGGGTGGAACGACGAATAATATTTTGAAACATATCAATCTCGGCCTCGACTTAAAAGGGGGATTTGAAGTTCTTTATGAAGTTCAGCCAGCCCAAAAAGGTCAAAAAATTACAAAAGACGTAATGACAAATACTGTACAAGCATTGGATCGCCGTGTTAATGCACTAGGAGTAAATGAACCGAATATACAAATAGAAGGTACGAACAATATTCGTGTTCAGCTTGCAGGAGTGAAAAATCAAAAAGAAGCACGTGATATTTTATCAACAACTGCTAACATTTCCTTCCGTGATGTAAATGATAATAAATTATTGGATGGTACTGATTTAGTAGAAGGGCAAGCGAAACAATCCTATACTCAAACAGGGAAGCCTAATGTTGTTTTACAAGTAAAGGATCGTAAAAAATTTCATGATGTTACGAAAAAGATTTTAGATATGGCTCCAAATAACCAATTAATTATTTGGCTGGATTTTGAAGAAGGAAAAGATTCATACAAAGAAGAAGTAAAAAAAGAACATCCTAAATTTCTTTCAAATCCGAATGTCAATGAAGCATTTAATACAGATACAGTAACCATTGAAGGTAACTTTACAATCGAGGAAGCACAAAACCTTGCGTCCCTCTTAAAAGCTGGTGCACTACCAGTAAAATTAAAGGAAACGTATTCGACATCTGTTGGAGCACAATTTGGTGAGCACGCTTTAAATAAGACAATTAATGCGGGAATTATAGGTGTTGCGATTATTTTCTTATTTATGCTTGTATATTATCGTTTCCCTGGTCTTATTGCAGTTATTACACTTGCGATTTATATTTACTTAACCTTACTCGTTTTCCAATTAATAAATGGTGTTTTGACATTACCGGGAATCGCTGCCTTGATACTCGGGGTAGGGATGGCAGTAGATGCCAATATCATTACCTACGAGCGTATTAAAGAAGAATTAAGGGTAGGCAGGACAGTAAAAGCGGCTTTTGCTGCAGGAAATAAACAATCATTTATGACGATTTTTGATGCAAATATTACAACAATAATTGCTGCTGTTGTGCTGTTTATCTATGGGTCAAGCTCTGTTAAAGGTTTTGCTACTTTACTGATCATAAGTATATTGTTAAGCTTTATCACAGCTGTATATGGTACAAGATTATTTTTAGGTTTATGGGTAAATAGTAATCTTTTGAAAAATAAGCCAAATTGGTTTGGTGTTAAGAAAAAAGATATCCATGATATATCAGAAAACATGGACGCTCATAAGCTGCCTACACGTTTCGATCGTTTCGATTTTGTAAAACATCATAATAAGTTTTTTGCAATCTCAATTATTTTAACGATTGTTGGTGTAATTGCTTTATCGGTTTTCCGTTTAAATCTAAGTATTGATTATACAAATGGTACCCGTGTTGAGGTTTTATCGAAACAATCCTTAACAGCCGAACAGCTTAATGATGATTTGAAAACACTAAAATTAACACCAGAGGATATTGTTTTATCTGGGAACAAGCATGAAATTGGTGTAATGCGCTTTGAAGGTGCTTTTAATAAAAATGAAGTGGCACATATTACAGATTATTTTACAAAAAAATATGGCCCAACAAATGTTAGTACTGTTTCTCCTGAAGTAGGGAGAGAAATTGCAAAAAATGCATTTAAATCTTTGATATTTGCAGCGATTGGAATCATTATCTATGTTGCCCTCCGTTTCGAATGGAGAATGGGAATTGCCGCTATAATTGCCTTGCTACATGACGCCTTTTTGATGGTTACATTTTTCAGTTTAACTAGGCTGGAAGTTGACTTAACATTTATCGCAGCGATTTTGACAATTATTGGTTATTCGATCAATGATACAATCGTTACATTCGATCGGATACGCGATCACATGAGATTTAAAGGTCGTTTAAAAACAACGGAAGATATCGCTGAAGTAGTAAATATTGGTTTACGTCAAACATTGACTCGTTCGATTAATACCGTATTAACTGTTGTAATTACTGCTGCGGCACTATTTATTTTTGGAAGTGAATCAATTCAAAACTTCTCTATAGCATTACTAATCGGTTTAATTATGGGATGTTATTCTTCTATTTTCATTGCTGCACAATTATGGTATGTTTTCAAAAAGCGTGAATTGAAGAAAAAAGGACCAATCAAAACTGTAAAAGAAAAACGAAAATGGTCTGATGAACCACAAGTATAAAATTTATATTTTAAAAAAGCTATCTGAATAAAACTCAGATAGCTTTTTTGTGTTTTTCTTTCATGTCTAGCTCCAGCGCCTATCGGCTAGCGGATTTCTCCGTCTCCTCCCTACGATAAGTCAACATCAGGTGAAATTTGAAGTGCCAATTTCACTAGCTCGTGAACTACCTCACCGTGTTTCCTTTATCTCAGTCGAAGACTACGAAATCCGTACGCTAGAGCTGCGGCGCTTGCGCTTTTGTTCTTATTATCAAAAAATTAATTAAAAAAAGAATTGACGAAAGAAAACGACATTTATTATAATAAATATACTTATTATATAAAAATATATAAAAAGTATAAAAAGGAGGACTAAACTATGTCAAATGTAGTGATGATCACAGGAGCTTCAAAAGGATTGGGAAAGGCGCTTGCATTGTATTTTGCAAAAGAGGGTTACGATTTAGCCATTTGTGCTAGAGGTGAAGAAAATTTACTTAAAGTTGAAAAAGAGATTGAGGAATTTGGAACTAAAGTACTAGCGGTGGTCGCTGATGCATCTATTCCTAAAGATGTTGAAAGATTTGTTGCTATGACTGAAGAACATTTTGGGAAAATTGATGTACTTATTAATAATGCTTCCACTCTTGGGCCAAGTCCAATGCCCTATTTATTAGATTATCCTGAGGAGGATTTTGCAGAGGTGTTGCGAATCAATTCCGTGGGTCCATTTCTGGTTACTAGGAGAGTGCTGCCAGGTATGCTGCTTCGTAATAAAGGGAGTATCATAAATGTGACATCTGAAGCAGGAAATACCGGTTTTGCAGGGTGGGGAGCTTATGGAATTTCTAAATTTGCTCTGGAAGGATTAACTGAAACATGGGCAGACGAAGTAAGTGAAACTGCAATTCGTATCAATATGGTTGATCCTGGGGAGATGGATACCGAGATGCATGCTCTTGCAGTACCAGATTGTGATTATGAACTTGCAAATCCAAATGATCTTGTTCATGTATTTGGATATTTAGCATCTGATTTATCGATTGGTGTGAATGGCAAGCGTTTTAACGCACAAGATTTTCAAGGCAAAGGTAGTGTTGAATAATGGTTGCCACCGCAATGAAATTTTACTTGCCAGATGAGTTAAATGCAAAGATGCCACCAGAGAGAAGGGGGATTAGGAGGGATCATGTAAGGCTGCTTGTTCTCCATAAGGATACCGGAACTATTGATCATACTAATTTTTCTTTACTTGATCAGTATTTAAATAAGGGAGATCTCATTGTTGTCAACTCCAGTCGAACGGTTCCGGCTGTGTTAAAAGGGATAAGGGAAGGAGAAAACAGAGAAATAGAGGTTAGGCTTGCCCATCGTAAAAATAATAATATCTGGGAAGCTCTAATAGTTGGTGAAGAGTTAAAAACAGGGGAAAGCATAAGATTTTCTTCACAACTAACAGCAAGCGTCGTTCAATCAGATCCACATAAACCGTTTGTAACATTACAATTTAATTTATGTTGTTCAGCCCTTTATAATCAAATTTATCGGATTGGTGAACCTGTCCGATATGAATATATAAATGAACCTTGGGGTTTGGATTATTATCAAACGGTATTTGGAATAAATCCTGGATCTGTTGAAATGCCTTCAGCTGGGAGGGCGTTTAGCTGGGAACTTTTATTTCGATTACAAAGAAAGGGAATTAACATCACGCACCTTCAGCTCCATACCGGTTTAAGTTATTTGATGGATGACAAATGGAATCTTGGTCCTCGAGAAAATTATGAAGAGTATGAAATCAGTCAAGAAACAGTTGACGCAATCATAAGAACAAAAGCTGAGGGCGGGAAAGTAATTGCTGTTGGAACTACAGTGGTTCGTGCACTTGAAACAGCTATTAATAAATTTGGTAAGGTTGAGGCAAACAAAGGCTGGACAAATTTGTATATTTCTTCAAGTACGAAACTTCAAGTAGTTGATGGATTAATTACGGGTTTACATGAGCCGGAAGCAAGCCATTTGGATTTGTTAACAGCATTTGTTGATCAAAACCTTTTGTATAATACCTATCAAGAAGCAATTGAATTGAAATACCTATGGCATGAATTTGGTGACATGAATCTCATTTTATAAGTCTCTTTAAATATAATTTCTATAGGAAGTGTTTATAATTGAAAACTCATCATTTTGGAATAGAAGTTAGCGATATAGAAAAATCGATATCCTTTTACGAAACCTTCCTCGATTTACATAGGATTAAAAATGTTGAATTTTTAAATGAAGAAATTGTTTTTCTAATTGGGGAAGGCTTTCAAATCGAACTTGTGAAAACGGATGATACAATTACACGTACTCGGGCACATCTTGCTTTTGAAGTAACTGATTTAATGATGACGATCAATGGTTACAAAGAAAAAGATTTTCAACCTATTGAAGGACCGTATTTTTTAAAGAATGGATGGAAGACAGCTTTTTATGAAGGTCCAAATGGAGAAATTATAGAATTCATACAAGAAAACTAATTCATAAACCGTAGGATATTATCTTACGGTTTTCGTTTGTCTAGCTCCAGCGCCTATCGGCTAGCGGATTTCTCCGTCTTCTCCCTACGATAAGTCAACATCGAGTCGTCCCTCGCCGTGTCTCCTTTATCTCAGTCGAAGACTACGAAATCCGTACGCCGATGAGCAAGGCACTTCTGCTTTTCGTTTTTATCTTTGCCTTTCTCTTAGGGTGACAGCATTTCTTGTACATTGTATAATAGGAAAGGTTAAAGGGGTGGATATATGTTAAAATCAAAAACACGCTGGATTGTACGTGAGACAAAAGAAGAAGCTGTTAATCAGCTTGTAAATCAATTGAACATAACTCCGCTCGTAGCTACTTTACTAGTGAATCGTGGAATAACTGTAATCGAGGAAGCTCGTACCTTTTTATATGGTGAAGGAGAGTCTTTTCACGACCCTTTTTTACTCTTAAATATGGAGTCAACAATAAATAGAATTCGTCTAGCGATAGATAAAGGTGAACAAATTTTAGTGTTTGGTGATTATGATGCCGATGGTGTGACTAGCACTTCAGTAATGATGACTGTATTACAGGATCTCGGTGCTAAAGTTGAATTTTACATACCGAATCGATTTACCGAAGGATATGGTCCGAATGAAAAGGCATTTCGCTATGCTGCTTCCATCGGTGTTACACTGATCATAACCGTGGATACAGGTATAGCTGCAATCCATGAGGCAAACGTTGCAAAAGAATTAGGGATGGATTTAATAATTACCGATCACCATGAACCTGGCCCAGTCCTGCCTAATGCCTTTACAATTATCCATCCAAAACTTCCTGAAAGCAACTATCCATTTAAGGAATTAGCTGGTGTCGGTGTGGCATTTAAGTTAGCTCATGCATTATACGGGAAAGTCCCTGAACATTTACTAGATTTAGTGTCTATCGGAACTATTGCGGACCTAGTTCCATTACATGGGGAAAATAGACTAATAGTAAAAAAAGGACTGAAAAAACTAGCGGAATCGAATCGCCCAGGTATCCGGTCACTATTGGAAATTTCAAATACTTCTATATCTGATATTAATGAAGAAACAGTTGGTTTTGTAATAGGTCCTCGATTAAATGCTGCAGGAAGGTTGGGAAGTGCGGATCCAGCCGTAGAATTGCTATTAAGTGATGATAAAACTACAGCAATGAATATAGCCGAGGAAATTGATGCATTAAATAAAGAACGTCAAGCCATCGTAAATGATATAACAAATGAAGCTGTGAAGATGGTTGAAACGACTCCTGAACTGAAAAATAGCAGTGTTCTAGTTATTGGAAAAGAAGGATGGAATGCTGGGGTTATTGGTATTGTAGCTTCTCGTTTAGTAGATAAGTATTATCGCCCAACAATCGTTTTAAGCTTTGATTCATCAACAAATATGGCCAAAGGTTCTGCACGAAGCATCGCTGGGTTTGATTTGTTCAAAAATTTATCCACTTGTCGTGATATTCTTCCTCATTTTGGTGGTCATCCCATGGCGGCAGGTATGACATTGAATATTGATAATGTCTTGGATTTACGTTCCCGCTTAAATGAAATAGCTAGTGATATTCTTACGAAAGAAGATTTTATACCGTTAACTGAAATTGATGCATGTATTCCTATTGAAGATATTCATCTTGAATCTATACAACAAATGAATCTGCTCCAACCATTTGGTATGGCAAATCCGAAGCCAAAAGTATTACTTGAAAATGTTTCTATCAATCAAATTCGACAAATTGGAGCAGATAATAAACATTTAAAGGTTGTTTTCGAAAAATCGGATGCTCAATTAGATGGTGTAGGATTTGGCTTAGGTGATTATTCTACGCAAATCTCACCGCTGGCAACCGTTTCAGTAATTGGTGAGCTAGCAATAAATGAATGGAATAACATTAGAAAGCCGCAAATATTTTTAAAAGATATGATGGTATCAGAGTGGCAGCTTTTTGATGTTAGAGGAAATAAACCAGCCGAAAAGTGGCTGCAAAACGTTCCGACTACAGATAGTTATTACATTGTATTTAATGATGGCACATTAGATAGAATACCTGTACAAGATGTAAACGGGACAACCATTCATTTAAGTGATATAAATGAAGCAGAAATATTAGATATAAATGGCGGAAACATAATATTACTAGATCTCCCTCCAAATAAATTAATACTAGAATCATTATTCAAGGGGAAAAATCCTGCTCGAATATATACTTATTTTTATCAAAAACAAAATCATTTTTTCAGTACAATTCCCACTCGTGAACATTTTAAATGGTTTTATGCATTTTTAAGTAAACGTAGGTCCTTTGATTTATACAGATTTGGTAATGATTTAGCCACTCATCGAGGTTGGACTAGAGAAACAATAGATTTTATGTCAATGGTGTTTTTTGAACTAGATTTTGTTACAATAAAGGATGGGCTTATTACTCTTAATCCAGTGAAATCAAAAAGAGATTTACAGGAATCAATAACCTACCGGGAGAAATTAGAAAAAATAACATTAGAAAATGAATTATTATTTTCATCCTATCAAGAATTAAAATCTTGGTTTGATAAAAGAATAACTTGTTCTGAAAAGCTTGAGGAGGAAACAAAGCTATGGACTTAAAACAATTTGTAACCATTGTTCCTGATTGGCCAAAAGAAGGAATTGTATTTAAAGATATTACGACATTAATGGACAACGGACAAGCATATAAATACGCAACAGATCAAATTGTAGAATATGCCAAAAATAAAGAAATTGATATTGTTGTTGGACCTGAAGCACGCGGCTTTATTATTGGCTGCCCAGTTGCATATGCACTAGAGGTAGGGTTCGCACCAGTAAGAAAACCTGGAAAACTTCCTCGTGAAACGATTAAGGTAGAATATGGTTTAGAATATGGAAAGGATGCTTTAACCATTCATAAGGATGCAATTAAACCAGGACAACGTGTTTTAATTACAGATGATTTACTTGCAACCGGTGGTACGATTGAAGCGACTATTAAATTAGTTGAGGAACTTGGAGGAATCGTAGCTGGGATAGCTTTTCTTATCGAACTTTCCTATCTTGAGGGTAGAAAGAACCTTGAAGGTTATGATATCTTAACATTAATGAATTATTAATATGAAATATGTAAGCACTCTTTTTAGGGTGCTTTTTATCATAGGGAAATGAATAAAATGCGACAAATTATCATTAATTTCTAGAAAAAACTACAACAATCACTTTACTTTATACGTTTTTTTTTCGATAATAGTAATTATAATCATTTTAATCTTAGGCTTTATATTTGTTTTATATCTATAATATTCGAACTATTTTTTACATTATTTTATATAAAGGTGATTTTATATATGGCGAAGGATCAAATATTATCCGCCGAACAGGTTATTGAGCGTACAACTGAATATTTAAATGAAGAGCACGTTGCTTTAGTGAGGAAAGCATATGAGTTTGCTGAAAACGCGCATAAAGAACAGTATCGAAAATCAGGTGAACCGTATATTATCCATCCTGTTCAAGTAGCAGGTATTTTAGCGGATTTGGAAATGGATCCTTCAACTGTAGCTGCGGGCTTTTTGCATGATGTAGTTGAAGATACAGATATTACATTAGATGAAATTCGACAAGCATTTAATGATGAAGTGGCTATGCTTGTAGACGGTGTTACAAAATTGGGGAAAATTAAGTATAAGTCCCATGAAGAGCAGCAAGCCGAAAATCATCGAAAAATGTTTGTAGCAATGGCACAGGATATTCGAGTTATTTTAATTAAGCTTGCTGATCGTCTTCATAATATGAGGACATTAAAACATTTACCGATCGAGAAGCAACGCAGAATTGCAAACGAAACGATAGAAATATTTGCTCCTCTAGCGCATCGTCTAGGTATTTCAAAAATCAAATGGGAGCTTGAAGATACTGCACTTCGGTACTTGAATCCTCAACAATATTATCGGATTGTAAATTTAATGAAGAAAAAGCGGGCAGAACGTGAGCAATATTTAGAAGATGTAATTGAAGAGGTAAATGAAAGACTAGAAGATGTCTCAATCAAAGCGGAAATTTCCGGCCGTCCTAAACATATTTATTCCATTTATCGAAAAATGGTACTACAGCATAAACAGTTTAATGAAATTTATGATTTATTAGCTGTGAGAATTATAGTTAAAAGCATAAAAGATTGCTATGCCGTTTTAGGGATTATTCATACGTGTTGGAAGCCAATGCCTGGAAGATTTAAAGATTACATTGCCATGCCAAAAACAAATATGTATCAATCTCTCCATACAACAGTAATTGGTCCAAAGGGTGACCCATTAGAGGTACAAATTCGTACAATTGAAATGCATCGAATCTCCGAATTTGGGGTGGCAGCTCACTGGGCATATAAAGAAGGAAAAGCATCGAACACAAAAACTTCATTTGAAAAAAAATTGTCTTGGTTTAGAGAAATACTTGAATTTCAAAATGAATCGGAAAACGCCGAAGAATTTATGGAATCATTAAAAATTGATTTATTTTCAGATATGGTATTTGTGTTTACTCCAAAAGGAGATGTCATAGAGTTAGCATCAGGGTCTGTCCCAATTGATTTTGCTTATCGAGTCCATTCAGAAATCGGCAATAAAACGATAGGAGCAAAAGTAAACGGGAAAATGGTCACCCTTGACTATAAATTAAAAACGGGTGATATCGTTGAAATATTAACATCCAAGCATTCTTATGGTCCTAGTCAAGACTGGATTAAATTAGTGCAAACCTCTCAAGCAAAAAATAAAATACGTCAATTTTTCAAGCGTCAACGCAAAGAAGAAAATATTGTAAAGGGTAGAGAATTAGTAGAAAAAGAAATCAAAAATATGGATTTTGATTTAAAAGAAATAATCACACCTGAGAATTTGAAACGTGTTGCGGAGAAATTTAATTTTGTCAATGAAGAGGATATGTATGCAGCTGTTGGTTTTAATGGGATTACCGCATTGCAAATTGCCAATCGTTTAACAGAAAAATTAAGACGGAAACGGGATCAGGAAGAAGCTGTAAACGAAATTGTCTCTGAGATGAAAGCACCAACAAAACACAAAAAGCGAGATGCTGGTGTAACGGTTAAAGGAATCGATAACTTACTTATCCGTATATCAAGGTGCTGTAATCCAGTTCCAGGTGATGAAATTGTCGGATTTATTACAAAAGGAAGAGGGGTATCTGTACACCGGTCTGATTGTCCTAATGTAGCTTCTGATGAATATCAAAATCGTTTAATTTCCGTAGAGTGGGAATCGGATGTAACGTGTAGCAAAGAATATAATGTGGAAATTGAAATTTTTGGTTATGATCGTCACGGTATATTGAATGAAGTGCTTCAAACAGTAAATGAAACGAAAACGAATATAACAGCTGTAAGCGGCCGTTCAGATCGTAATAAAATGGCAACGATTAACATGTCTATTTCCATTCAAAATATAAGCCATCTTCACAAAGTAGTCGAACGAATTAAACAAATACCAGATATATATTCTGTGCGCCGGATAATGAGTTAAAATAAGAGTTCAAAAATGAGGACAAAAAGAGCCGAGAAGTTCAAGAAGCGTAGACTCCGAGCACCAGAGCGTATGCTTTTAATACGTGAGGAGCGGAGGAGCAAGCTGACGCTGAAATTCGACAGCTATTTTTCCCGGACTTTTTGAACTACCTATTAAAGGGGTTATTTCAACAATGAAAGTTGTTTTACAAAGAAGTAAGCAAGCAAATGTGAAAGTTAACGGAGAAATTATTGGGGAAATATCAAAAGGATTTGTCTTGCTAGTAGGACTTACTCATGACGATACAGAGGCAGACGTGAAATACCTTGCAGACAAAATCGTTAATTTAAGGGTTTTTGAGGATGAAAATGAGAAGATGAATTTTTCGCTTCTTGACGTCGGAGGTCAAATTTTGTCCGTTTCCCAATTTACGTTATACGGGGATTGTCGCAAGGGGAGACGACCTAATTTTATGGATGCTGCTAAACCTGAGAAAGCGGAAATCCTGTACAATCTTTTTAATCATATGTTAAAAGAAAAAGGGGTTTATGTTGCCACTGGCAAATTTGGTGCCATGATGGATGTAACATTAACAAATGATGGTCCAGTAACGTTAATAATTGAAAGTTAAAAGATGGAGGCTGTCTGATACTTTATCAGACAGCCTCTTCTTTTTTTAAAGGTAAGAATGTATAAATTTTTAAAGGGTAAAAGTTTCAAAAAAGTGTCTGCGTTGTCTAGCGCAAGCAGCCGTCTGCTAGCGGATTTCTCCGTCTCCTCCCTACGATAAGTCAACATCGACTCGTCCTTCGCCGTGTTTCCTTTATCTCAGTCGAAGACTACGAAATCCTTACGCTAGAGCTGCGGCGCTTGCGCATTTCTTATTCAAAGTACTCACTCAATCCATTAAATATTCCTGTTGAAATTAATTCTTGGTATTGTCTGCTATTAATAGCAGCTTCCTGTAGTGGATTACTTAGGTATCCAAGTTCTAAGAGTACTGCAGGCTGATTGTTTTCGCGAAGTACATGGAAATCTCCAAAGCGAACACCGCGGTCGTTGATATCTGTTACGCTGGATATCTCTTGGTTAATATCTTGTGCTAATTTTTTATGAATTGAATGATAGTAATAACTTGTATGTCCAGTTACACTTTGATCATTATTACTATCGTAATGAAGACTAATAAAAGCATCAGCCTGATTCATTTGCGAAATATTTACTCTTGATGGCAAGGATATATAATTGTCATCCTTTCTAGTTAGTAAAACATTTGCTCCTGCATTTAATAGTTTCTCATACAAGATTTTTGCAGTTTTTAATGTAATGTTTTTCTCCAAAGTACCCAAAAATCCTATTGTTCCAGAATCTCTTCCACCATGTCCCGGATCAATAATGATTATTTTTCCTTCTATTCCTTTTTGGGTGTCGACTTTTTTATTACTATTTGTTACTAAAGTAGATTTCACTATCCATGATGCAACATATGCATAGCTGCCATTGGCAAGTTGAATTTTATACCAGTCATTTTTCCTTTCAATGATTGGATAAGTATCACCACTATTGCCTCTAGCTAAAATAGCTGAATGAATACTTGGCTGACTGCGAAAATTTGTACCATCATTCAAAATAATAATCTCATCATGTTTGGTAAAGTCATCCTCATTGTTGGCATTCGGTCCCTGAGATGTTTTTTCAACGAACCAACCAGCAATCCATCCATTCGAATGGTTCCCAAGTTTAATGTTTACCCAATTATTTGACTCGCTAAGTATTTCAAAAACTTGTCCATCATTAAGTGAAGCGATAATTTTTCCATCTAATGTTGGCTTGTTTCGAACATTTAATTGACTTACTTTGATTTTTCCGTAAAGTTGTGTTTTTGATTCAGGAGTTTTTAAAGACTGCACTGTAGCATTATTTTTTGGTGTATCAACATACTGTCTACTTACCCACCCTACTTGATTTCCAGATGATACTTTTATCCACTCTCCTGTTTCCTCAAGAATTTGAACCTGGTCACCTGTATTTAATTTTTCAATAATTGTACTTGAAAGATTTGGAGAGGATCGAACATTTAATCGATCAACATTAATGGTTCCGGTTAAGGAATTAGATTGAAAACTATCTACCTTTACATGCCAGCTTGCAACCCACCCACTTTTCCCGCTTGAAATTTGAACCTCATACCAGTCTTCTTTCGTTTGGAGCAAGGGGTAGGTATCTCCTTTTTTTGCTTTCTCCAATATTGGATAAGACAGACCTGGTCCTTTTCGGATGTTTAAAATATCAGTGTTAATGGTAACTTTTTTAGTTGCGGCATCCACATGAACGAAGGGATTTAAACTACTTCCAGAACAAATAAATATAAAGATTAAAAGCATAGATAACCCTTTTTTCAATGGTTTACACCACCTCCTTCTTCGATAAAAGTTATAAAAAGTATTTCTTATGTATTCTTGAAAATATTAAAAATCTCCTTTTTTTATGGAAGAAAAAATGAATCTAAGGAAAGGATAATAGTATGACAAAAATTGATATATTCACTACATTTATGATGTCTTTCTCATATTTTCGAGTTAATAGTTGAAAGGACTAAAAGAATGAGAAAACTCTTAGTGGCGGAATTGAATAATCTTTTTTGGAAAAACCTGACTCGAAAAACGCTGAATAAATTTAGCTTATTTTGACTAAAAAATATGAAGGAGAAAATAATTATGCGTGCTAATGAAAGAAACCAACAGGTATCTGATGGAACTAATCAAATCTTTGGTGCAAATTTTCATGAATTTATTCAAAAGGAAAATCAAGCTTCATCATTGGAGCTTGCATCCGAATTTGGTTTATCGTTAGGTGAAGTAAAGTTATTAAAAAAGAAATTGGAGCGTTCATAACTTTTTTTCGATTGTGACCTTGACAACGTGAAACCAGCCTCGTATTATTATAAAAAGGTTGTTTTCAAATGATCTGGGCTTATCGGATTATTCTCAGTCTAAATTAGTATTGAGACGTGCTCTTTTCCCTATATAATTTGTGTTTATTTTATATTAGGAAAAAAATTAGCGTCGTAAAAATCTAAATGCCGATTTTTACTTTGTTTTTTATAAAACAAAGTTTAAGAAAAGAGCCTATAAATAAAATAAAAATACTCACATATAACCATTGATAAAGCATAGTAGTTAAGAAACACATGAAAAGAGAGGAAATGTCTGAGGCTGGGAGCATTTCTGCATGATGACTTAATGAATGAACACTTTGTAGGTTTCTCCTTGAAAAGTTGTTTCTTAGTAGGGGTGAACGTCTAGCAGGCGTTAACTGTGTTAAGTGGAAGCTTTTGCTTCAATTAGGGTGGCACCACGGGAATAAAACTCTCGTCCCTTGTTTTATACAAGGGATTGGGAGTTTTTTTATATTTAATGAAATTCTTATGACCAGAGTAGAGTTGAGAATCCCGATAGAGAAAAACTGGTTCTCACCTCTTCTTTTAGAAATGGAGGAACATTTATGGCTATTCAAATTCCTCGAGGTACCCAGGACATAATGCCTGGTGAGGTTGAAAAGTGGCATTTTATTGAAGAAACTGCGAAAAAAATTTGCAGGAATTACCAGTATAAGGAAATTCGCACACCGATATTTGAACATACTGAGCTCTTTCAAAAAGGAGTTGGGGATACTACAGACATTGTTCAAAAAGAAATGTATACATTCGATGACCGTGGCGGGAGAAATTTAACATTGCGACCAGAAGGAACGGCTGCAGTTGTGCGTTCTTTTACAGAAAATAAAATGTTTGGTTACGCTAATCAGCCTGTAAAACTTTATTATAATGGCCCAATGTTCCGCTATGAAAGACCACAGGCAGGACGTTTTCGTCAATTTGTCCAATTTGGTGCTGAAGCACTGGGCAGTGAGGATCCAGCAATTGATGCAGAAATTATTTCATTAGCAATGGAATTATATACACGGTTAGGTTTAAAAAAATTAAAGCTAGTTATTAATAGCTTAGGTGATAAGGAAAGTCGCATTGCTCATCGAATTGCTTTAATTAATCATTTTAAACCTAGAATTGAAGAATTTTGTTCTGATTGTCAAAATCGACTCGAAAAAAATCCCCTTCGTATATTAGATTGTAAAAAAGACCGTGATCATGAGTTGATGCATTCTGCTCCTTCTATTTTAGATTATTTAAATGATGCATCACGTGAATACTTTGAGCAAGTTCTAAAATACTTAACGGAATTAGGAATAGAGTATGAAATAGATTCTACACTTGTACGAGGGTTAGATTACTATAATCATACGGCATTTGAAATTATGAGTAATGCAGAAGGGTTCGGTGCTATTACAACCTTGTGTGGTGGCGGCCGCTATAATGGATTAGTTCAGGAAATGGGCGGACCAGAGACACCAGGAATTGGCTTTGCTTTAAGTATTGAACGTTTAATTGCTGCCTTAAAGGCTGAGGGAATCGAACTTCCAATTAAAGATAATGTAGATTGCTATTTAGTCGCTTTAGGAGACGAAGCAAAGCACAAGTCGATGGTACTATTGCAGCAACTAAGAAAAGAAGGGTTTTCTGCAGAAAAGGATTATCTTGACAGAAAAATGAAAGCTCAATTTAAAGCAGCAGACCGCTTAAATGCAAGATATGTTGCCATTTTGGGTGAAGATGAATTGCAAAAAGGAATAATCATGGTGAAAAGTATGGAAACTGGCGAACAGACCGAGGTTTCTCTTACTGATTTTATAGAACAATTTAAGAAGCTTAGTAAGTAGGGGGGATTAGAAAATGTTTGGTAGAACTTATTATTGTGGAGAGGTAACAGAACAGCATATCGGTGAAACAGTTACATTAAAAGGGTGGGTACAAAAAAGAAGAGATCTTGGTGGTTTGATTTTTATTGATTTACGTGACCGTTCAGGAATTGTTCAAATTGTCTTTAATCCTGACATTTCCAAAGAAGCTCTAGCAATCGCTGAGAAAATTCGCTCTGAATATGTATTAGATGTTCGAGGGACGGTTGTTGCAAGGGGAGAGTCAACTGTAAATGAAAATTTAAAAACAGGGAAGATTGAAATTAAAGTAGAGAAAGTAGAAGTGATAAATGAGGCAAAAACACCACCATTTATCATTGAAGATAAAACAGAGGTATCAGAAGATGTCCGCTTAAAATATCGTTACTTAGATCTTCGGAGACCTGCTATGTTTGAAACATTTAAAATGCGTCATGAAGTGACTAAATCTTTTCGTCGTTTCTTAGATGAAGAAGGATTTTTAGACGTTGAAACACCAATTTTAACAAAAAGCACTCCAGAAGGTGCACGTGATTATTTAGTCCCTAGCCGAGTACACCCAGGAGAATTTTATGCATTACCGCAATCACCACAGATTTTTAAACAGTTATTAATGGTTTCAGGTTTTGATAAATATTATCAGATTGCTCGTTGTTTCCGTGATGAAGATTTACGTGCAGACCGTCAACCGGAGTTTACACAAATTGATATTGAAACGAGCTTTTATAGTCAAGAAGATATTATGGAAATGACAGAAAAAATGATGGCTCGTTTAATGAAAGAAGTTAAAAATATGGAACTTTCTACTCCATTACCAAGACTTACTTATGATGAAGCAATGAGCCGGTTTGGATCAGATAAGCCAGATACGCGTTTTGGCATGGAATTAGTGAATGTTTCCGAATTAGTAAAGGATTCAGGATTTAAAGTTTTTGCCTCTGCTGTTGCAAATGGTGGACAAGTTAAAGCCATTAATGTACAAGGAGCAGCAGATAAATATTCTAGAAAAGATATTGATGGACTTACTGAATTTGTTTCCCGTTATGGTGCGAAAGGCTTGGCGTGGTTAAAGGTTGAAGAGGAAGGTCTAAAAGGGCCGATCGCTAAATTTTTCTCTGAAGAGGAACAAAAGCAAGTAAGTTCCATTCTAGAAGCATCTGTTGGGGATTTACTATTATTTGTAGCCGATAAAATTTCTGTTGTTGCTGATGCACTAGGTGCTCTAAGGTTAAAGCTTGGAAAAGAATTAGGTTTAATTGATGAGTCGAAATTTAATTTCCTTTGGGTAACTGATTGGCCTTTATTGGAATATGACGAAGAAGAGGGTCGTTTCTATGCAGCCCATCACCCATTTACCATGCCTGCAAGAGAAGATTTAGATAAATTAGAAAGTGATCCGAAAAACGTAAAAGCGCAAGCATATGACCTTGTATTAAATGGTTATGAATTAGGTGGAGGTTCTTTACGTATTTTTGAAAAAGACATTCAAGAAAAAATGTTCTCAGTACTTGGGTTTACGAAAGAAGAAGCACATGAACAATTTGGATTCCTTCTCGAAGCATTCGAATATGGTACTCCGCCGCATGGTGGAATCGCCCTTGGATTAGATCGTATTGTTATGCTATTAGCAGGACGTTCAAATTTACGTGATACGATCGCTTTCCCGAAAACAGCAAGTGCAAGCTGTTTGTTAACAGAAGCTCCTGGAAGCGTTAGTGACCAGCAATTAAATGATTTACACCTTTCGTTAAATATAAAAGAATAATTTGAGAAATTAGGAAAAAAATAATTATCAAAGTATCTTACTAATAAACTTTGTTACGAAGAAAGGTGCTTCTGTAACTCATTGAAATTGAAATTGGTCATTAGAAAAATTTTTTACGAAGAACAATAACTAATTGGTTTTTGTCAAAATACGTAATATTTTTCTAACTTTAGAAATATTGAAAAATATACTTCTGTATGTTAAGATTTTATTAACACGATAAGTCCTGATATGTTCGTTTTTGTACCTATTCGTTTTGACCGAACATATTACCAACGGGAGTTTGGCGTTTTCACGCTGCATACATGCCTTTTCAAAAAGGACGTATAAAGCTGAAACAGAACACCCACCTGCCAAGAGCGGGTTCAAAACATTAGGATTTTGCGACGGCATGATTGGGGCTTATCATTATACTAAAATACCCACCCTCTAATTTTTTTAGAGGGTTTTTATTATCGTTTTTTCGTTTATAAAATATTCGCACGGTGGATATCTTTATGAAGAGCGAGGTTTACGTCTAGCTCCAGCGCCTATCGGCTAGCGGATTTCTCCGTCTCCTTCCTACGATAAGTCAACATCGGCTCGTGAACTACCTCACCGTGTTTCCTTTATCTCAGTCGAAGACTACGAAATACGTACGCCGATGAGCAAGTCGCTTGCGCTTTTGTTATTATCTAAAAGGTTTTCTTATATTGATTTTCAGCATTAATTTGTATATTCTTATTCAAGAAGAAATGCTGTAGTGGCGAAATTTTCTGTAAGATTAAAAATAAAAAAAGTAGAATTTTGGAGATGATAGTTGTGCTTCATCAGTTTTCACGAAATGAATTAGCTATTGGTAAAGAGGGTTTAAATAAATTAAAAAATAGTACTGTTGCAATATTAGGAATTGGCGGTGTCGGCTCATTCGCTGTTGAAGCATTGGCAAGATCAGGTGTTGGGAAATTAATTTTGGTGGATAAAGATGATATAGATATAACAAATGTTAACCGACAATTGCCTGCATTGCTTTCAACAGTAGGACAATCGAAAGCAGAATTGATGAAAGAACGAATAAAAGATATAAATCCTGAATGTGAAGTAATTTCCCTTAAAATGTTTTATACAGAGGAAACAGCTGAACAATTTTTTAGTTATCAACCTGATTATGTAGTTGATGCTTCAGATACGATTTCATATAAAATTCATTTGATTAAAGAATGTTTAAATCGTCATATCTCGATCATTTCAAGTATGGGAGCAGCCAATAAAATGGACCCTACTCGTTTACAAATTGCTGATATTTTTAAAACACATACAGATCCAATTGCAAAGGTAGTTCGTACTCGCTTGCGTAAAGAGGGAATTCGTAAAGGTATTCCTGTTGTCTTCTCTGATGAAAGTCCTATCGTTATTCGTGAAGATATTCGTAAGGAAGTCGGCAATGATGAGGCAGAAATAAGAAAGGCAAAAATGCCGCCATCATCTAATGCTTTTGTACCATCAACAGCTGGATTGTTTATGGCAAGTTATGTTGTTAGGGAAATATTAAAAGATATTCCTATTGTTCGCGTAAAGGATCGTTAAAAACCGTCAAAAATGGCGGTTTTTTTTTATGGGAAAACTTTAACATTTCTATTGACATATTTTGATGTATTAGTGTACTATTTTTATAGTACACTAATACAAAGGAAGATGAAGGTAAATAATGACTGCATTTAAAGGTTTATTAAAAAAGGATTTTTGTATTACAAGGTTTTGGTTTTTTACATGGCTGATTATAATGGTTTTACTTATGCTTGCTTCAATTGTTATTGCTGTTCGAATTGAAGAACCAATGATAACAGTAGGGTTGGTGGTTATGCTTTTAGTAGGAAATTTAGTTTTTCTGCCAATATCGTTGCTTACCTCTTTAAGATTAGAAGGGAAAACACAAATTTGGTTATACAATCCTCATAGCAGCAAGTTTTTAATTTTGTCAAAAATAACAGTTGCACTATTATATCAGCTTATCTCTCTAGGGGTAATTGCAATATATTCCTTATTGATTGTTCACTACATAGTTATTGATAAAACAAGTGGAATAATCAATGTCCTATTTTGGGCAGATATATCTGTCATTTGTATAGGTCTTTATCTTTCCTGCTGGATCTTATTTTATTGGTCTATTTACCATTCATTAAGTAAGTATCCAGCAATAAGAAAGTTCAAATGGCTGGTCATTGTGTTAACTATTTTTGTATGTAATACGATAGAAGTTTTATTATTAAAAATTAAATGGTTTGTTACATGGATAAATAAATGGAAAGTATCTATACCTCTAGATCGGTCATTTAATTATCAAAATCATGCTTGGCATGCAAAAGTAGAGCTTGTCGATGTCTCGATTATCCCAATTATTATCTATGCAATAGTAGGCATCCTTTTATTTATGTTATCAAGTTGGTTGTTAGATCGAAAAGTTGAGGTGTAGGCTAATGACAGAAGAATTTCTAGCATCCAAACCAATATATATGCAAATTGCAGAACGTGTATATCAGCAAATAGTCAGAGGAGAACTGAAAGCTGGTGATAAGCTGCCTTCTGTTAGAGAAATGGCCATTCAATCAGGTGTAAATCCAAATACCATCCAAAGAACATATGGAGAAATGGAAAGAGTGGGAATTGTGGAAACAAAACGAGGACAAGGAACCTTTGTAACCGAAAATCAAGAAATACTAACTCAATTGAAAGTACGAATGCAAATAGAAATTATTCAATTATTTGTTAAAAGTATGAAAGATCTTGGATTTTCGAACACTGAAATTTTGGCTGGGCTTGAAGAGTTTTTAAGGAGGGAAAATGGTGACTATTGAGTTAAAGAATATTACAAAAAAATATGGAAAAGATTTCTCTCTTAATGATATAACAATTACTTTTGAGGCTGGAAAAATATATGGCCTCCTTGGTCCGAATGGAAGCGGTAAATCAACGACATTAAAAATGATCAGCGGACTTGTATATCCGAACAAAGGAGAAATAACGGTTAATAATGAGCCTGTTACAAGGAAAATATCTAGTAAAGTTTCTTATTTGACAGAGCTTGATATTTTTTATGATTCTTTTACTGTAAAGGATATGATGGACTTTTATGCCAGCCAATTTACCGATTTTGATGTTAATAAAGCTAGTCAACTTTTAGTTGATATGAAATTGGATCGTAAAAAAAGAATAAAGCAATTATCTAAAGGTAATCGAGGAAGGTTAAAACTAGTTTTAGCATTATCAAGAAATACACCGATTTTACTTTTAGATGAACCATTTTCCGGCCTAGATCCAATGGTAAGGGAATCAATTGTTAAAAGCTTGTTAACCTATATAAATTTTGAAGAACAAACGGTTATTATAACTACACACGAAATTAGTGAAGTGGAACCATTACTTGATGAGGTTCTTGTGATATATAAAGGAAACCTAATAGGACAGAAAAACGTAGAAGAGCTAAGAGAAACAGAAGGATTGTCTGTTCTTAAATGGTTCAAATCAAAAATGATAGAAATTGAGGATCATGGAGGGGAAAAGAATGAATTCAGTTGTTGAGTTGAAGAATGTCACAAAAGTGATTAAAGGAAAGAAAATTATTGATAATTTATCTTTTAATATTAATGAAGGAGAAGTGTTTGGTTTTTTAGGACCAAATGGTGCGGGAAAAACAACTACTATCAGAATGATTGTTGGTCTAATGGGAATTACATCTGGAGATATAGTGGTCTGTGGGAAAAATGTTAAAAAAGAATATGAAGATGCTATGCGTAATGTAGGTGGAATAGTTGAAAATCCAGAGATGTATAAATTTTTAACGGGCTATCAAAATTTAATGCAATATGCACGTATGATAAAAGGGATTACAAAAGAAAAAATTAACGAAGTAGTGGAGCTTGTTGGTCTAACCGATCGAATTAATGAAAAAGTAAAGACTTATTCACTTGGAATGAGGCAGCGACTTGGTTTGGCTCAAAGCCTACTTCATGATCCGAAGGTCATGATTTTGGATGAGCCAACAAATGGTTTGGATCCAGCTGGCATTAGGGAAATACGTGATCATTTACGTAAATTAGCAAAGGAAAAAGGGATGGCTGTCATCGTATCTAGTCACCTTCTTTCAGAAATGGAAATGATGTGTGACCGAATTGCTATCATCCAAAAAGGAAAATTAATAGATGTTCAAAATGTCAGAGATTTTGTTAATGAAGAAACTACACAAAAATATTTTATAGAGGTAGATAAGAATACTCAATTAATACCAACGCAAAAAATTAATGGTATATCTTTTAAAACAGTGGAAAATGGAATTGAAGTTGAAATAGAAAAAGAACAGGTCCCGGAATTTATTGAAGAACTTATTCAATTAGGAGTTCGAATCTATGAGGTGAAAGCTATTTCTAAATCATTAGAGGACCGTTTCTTAGAAATTACAGGCAAGGAGGAAGTAAAGAATGCTTAATCTAATTAAAAATGAATGGATAAAAATTTTTAAGCGCCCTGGTTCATATGTCATGATTGGACTTATTATTCTCGGTATTATTGGAAATGGGGCATTAACAAAATATTACGAATCAAAGATGGAGCACTCGTCACAAAGTGATTGGAAAACAGAATTATCTGCGGAAATAAAAGCTAATGAACAAGATTTAAAGGATATGCCTAAATTAGCAAAAAAACAGTTTCAGCAGCAGATTGAAATTAAAAAGTATCGTCTTGAACATAATATGGGACCTTCGGATAAATCAACAGGCTATTCATTTATTAATGATAATAAAATGTTAATATCATTTGTCGGATTGTTTACAATTATTGTAGCAGCAGGGATTGTCGCAAGTGAATTTGGATGGGGGACAATTAAATTATTATTAATTCGTCCTATAAAAAGATCAAAAATATTATTATCGAAATATCTTACTGTCGTTATATTTGGAGTTTTCATGCTGGGAATATTGTTTGTTTCGTCCGCGCTAATCGGATTCCTTCTCTTCGGTACAGGTGATGGAAGTAATAATGTACACCTTGCCTATACGGACGGACATGTAGTAGAGCAAAATATGATTTGGTACTTAATAAAGACGTACTTATTGTCTTCAATCGATGTAATAATGTTAACAACGATGGCTTTCATGATTTCAGCGGTATTCAGAAACAGCTCACTTGCGATTGGAATCTCTATTTTCCTATTACTAATGGGTGGAAATATTACAGCACTTATTGCTGTGAAATACGATTGGGCAAAGTATATTTTATTTGCTAATACTGACTTAACTAAATATTTTGATGGAATTCCGGTAGTTGAAGGAATGACATTAGGATTTTCAATTATTATGTTGCTCATATATTTTATTATCTTCATAGCACTTGCTTTTGGCGTATTTACGAAGAGGGATGTTGCTGCTTAACCTTGAAAAGAGGGATGGCAGTTCATCCCTTCTTTCTCTATTTAGCGGACTATTTTATTCTAGACTTGTGGAAATTGTTCGGTAAAATGATTGTATAAATATTGAGGAGACTTTGAAAGAAACAGAACAATTTCAATCTACTTTTTTACAAGATATAATAAGAGTAGTTTGTATTTGGAGGTTTTAATTGTGTACGGAGAACCACTGGCTTTTAGGATGCGACCATCCAATATCGATGAAATTGTAGGTCAGAAAGAAATAATTGGTAAACATACAAGCCTTTATAAAATGATAAAAAATGGCTTTGTTCCTTCAATGTTATTGTATGGGGAACCAGGGATTGGAAAAACATCGATTGCCCATGCGATTGCAGGAACTACTGACATTCCTTTTATCGCTTTAAATGCAACGACTGCCGGTAAAAAAGATGTCGAAGCGGTAGTTGATGAAACGCGATTAACAGGAAATTTAATATTATTTTTAGATGAAATTCATCGTTTTAATAAAGCACAACAAGATTATCTACTGCCCCATGTGGAAAACGGTACAATTATCTTAATTGGGGCAACTACGGAAAATCCTTTTCACGATGTAAACCCTGCTATTCGCAGTCGATGTGGTCAGATAAAGCAATTAAAACGTTTAACTGCTGATGATCTAAACGAATTACTAAAACGAGCTGTCCATGATGAGAAAAAAGGATTGGGCAAACTTTCCATTCAAATTACTGATGAACAGTTAAGAAAAATTGCTGTTGGTGCCGGTGGTGACGCTAGAAAGTCATTAACATTGTTAGAATCAATCGTTTATTCATCAAACAAAGAAAATGGAGCATATATTGTTCAAGATGAAATGATCAATGATTTGATTGGGAATATTGGTGTTTATGGTGATAAAAAAGGTTCAAATTATTATAATTTACTCTCTAGTCTACAAAAAAGTATTAGAGGGAGTGATGTGGATGCATCACTTTATTATCTAGCTCATTTACTTGAGATAGGGGATTTAGTTGCTGTTAATCGCCGATTATTGGTAATTGCTTTTGAAGATATCGGATTAGCTAATACATCAGTAGGAACAAATGTCTTAGCCGCTATTACTGCAAGTGAACGGCTGGGATTGCCTGAGGCACGAATCCCGCTTTCAGTAGCGGTGGTAGAAATGTGCTTATCTTCGAAGTCAAATTCCGCCTATAAAGCATTAGACCAAGCAATTAACGATATTCGGGACGGGAAAGTTGGAGATATTCCTAAGCATTTACGTGATGGTCATTATGCTGGATCAAAGGTATTAGGTCATGTAGGATATAAATATCCTCATGATTATCCAATTGGTACATTTGGAGGCTGGGTCAAGCAGGACTACCTTCCAGATAATTTAAAAGGGAAAAAGTACTATCATCCGATTGAGTCTGGGGAAGAAAAGCGTTTAGCTGCAATTTATAAAAGACTCGAAGAATTTAAGAAGGAATAAGAAGAGTACGAGGCGCTTTGATCTTTGGACTTGCTGCAAGCTCCGGATATGTTAGAATTCAATTATTTTCTTAACTATGCTATAATGTGAAAAGCTTATTACTATAGATAAATGAAAGATGAGGCGTATAAAGTTGAGTCAAAAGCATCATTTAGGTATTCGCTTTATTATTTTTTGTTTGGGTCTACTTGTTATGGCGTTCGGGCTTGACTTATTAATTATCGCCGATCTTGGTCCCACGCCTTGGGATGTTTTACATGTTGGATTATTTACTCAATTTGGTCTGACAATTGGCTCGTGGTCGATAATTGTCGGATTTTTTGTTTTAGGAATATCAGCATTGATTATGAAAAAGATTCCAAAAATCGGTGCATACTTGAATATGTTATTACTTGGTCTTTTTATGGATATGTTTTTAAAGCTTCTAACTGGAATTACTTTAGACTCTTTATTAGAGAAAATAATATTGTTCACCCTTGGGATAATTATCAATGCGATAGGAATGGGGATTTATATATCTGCCCAGTTGGGTGCTGGTCCACGTGATAGCTTCATGCTTGCTGTTACATCAAAAACAGGCTGGAAAGTATCTCATGTTCGCCGAGGGATGGAAGTGATTGTCCTTTTCATAGGTTGGCTGTGCGGGGGACCGGTATTTATCGGAACCATTATTTTTGTTGGTACGATCGGTACTCTTGTCGGACTTACACTACCGTTTTTTCAAAGGCTATCAGATGGATTAATTAATAAACTAGATAAACATAAAGGCAATAATGAAATAAATCGAGGTGCAAGTATATGAAAATTTCTACAAAGGGTCGTTATGGCTTAACGATCATGATCGAATTAGGGAAAAGATTCGGTGAGGGTCCTACATCGTTAAAAACGATTGCTCAAATGCATGATTTGTCAGAGCATTATTTAGAACAATTAATTGCTCCATTAAGAAATGCAAGATTGGTTAAAAGTGTAAGGGGAGCATATGGGGGCTATATCTTAGCAGATGAACCATCAAAAATTACCGCAGGTGATATTATTCGTGTATTAGAAGGTCCGATAAGCCCTGTAGAAGGAATTGAAGATGAGGAACCTGTAAAGAGAGCTTTATGGATGAAAATCAGAGATGCGGTAAAGGATGTATTAGATAATACGACGATTGAGGATTTAATTAATTACAAAGATGACGGTGAAACAGAAGCTTATATGTTTTATATCTAAAATAGAGATGCTTTAATATAAGAGGTGAGTTAATTGGAACGTATCTACCTTGATCATGCAGCAACTTCGCCAGTTCATCCGCAAGTTGTCGATGTAATGATCAGTGTATTAAATCAATCCTTTGGGAACCCATCAAGTATTCATTCGTTTGGAAGGGAAGCTAGAGGTTTATTAGATGAATCAAGATCGATTATTGCACAAAGTATTGGTGCTCATTTTAATGAAATCGTCTTTACAAGTGGAGGAACCGAAGCAGACAATTATGCGATCATTGGTATTGCAGAGGCTATGAAAGAAAAAGGGAAGCATATCATTACTTCTAAAATTGAACATCATGCCGTACTTCATACATGTGAATATTTAGAGAAACAAGGCTATGACGTCACATATCTAGATGTAAATGAGGAAGGCCAAATTTCTGTTCAAGACCTAGAAGCAGCTCTTCGTGATGACACCACCCTAGTAACCATCATGTTCGGTAATAATGAAGTTGGTACAATTCAGCCAATTAAAGAAATTGGACAATTACTAAAAAATCATCAAGCTTATTTTCACACTGATGCTGTCCAAGCATATGGTGTAATGAAAATAGATGTAAATGAACTGAACCTAGATTTATTGTCCGTATCTGCACATAAAATAAACGGACCTAAAGGAATTGGATTCCTTTATGTGAAAACAGGAACAAAACTAGTTTCACGTATTTATGGTGGAGAACAGGAACTAAAACGTCGTGCTGGGACTGAAAACATCGGATCGATTGTTGGTTTTGCAGAAGCTGTAAAAATAGCTCAAAACACAATGGAACAAAAACAAAAGCTCTATCAAGAATATAAACAAAAATTTATCGATGTTTTAAACAGCAGGCATATTGATTTTTTTGTAAATGGTTTTTTAGACTGCAGTTCATTACCACAAGTCTTAAATTTAAGCTTTCCAGGGGCAGATGTTGAAGCAATGCTTGTTAATCTGGATTTAGCAGGTATTGCCGCTTCTAGTGGTTCTGCTTGTACGGCGGGATCCATTAAACCTTCACATGTACTAGTTGCCATGTTTGGAAAAGATTCTGAGAGATTAAGAAATTCGATTCGATTTAGCTTTGGATTAAATAATTCAATAGATGAAATAGAAAAAGCAGCAAATGAAGTCGCTGCAATTGTCGGACGGATGAAAAAAGTCTAGAAAGTAGGGAGGATAAATGAAAAAATCACCAAAAGATACAAGAGTGGTGGTAGGAATGTCAGGTGGTGTTGATTCATCTGTTGCTGCCCTTTTGTTAAAACAACAAGGTTATGATGTAATTGGGATTTTTATGAAAAATTGGGACGATACTGATGAGTTCGGAGTTTGTACAGCTACAGAGGATTATAATGATGTCATCCGAGTATGTAATCAAATAGGAATTCCGTATTATGCTGTGAACTTTGAGAAACAGTATTGGGAGAAAGTGTTTACTTATTTTCTTGATGAATATAAAGCAGGAAGAACTCCAAATCCTGATGTTATGTGTAATAAAGAAATTAAATTTAAAGCATTTTTAGAGCATGCGATGAATCTTGGCGCTGATTATTTGGCAACAGGACATTATGCGAGAGTTGCATTCCAAGATGGGGAATATAAAATGCTTAGAGGTTTGGATGAAAATAAAGATCAAACTTATTTTTTAAATCAGCTAAGTCAAGATCAATTGGAAAAAGTATTATTTCCAATCGGTGATATCGATAAGAAACGTGTAAGAGAAATCGCGCTTGAGGCTGGTCTAGCTACAGCTACTAAAAAAGATAGTACCGGGATATGTTTTATTGGGGAAAGAAATTTCAAGGAGTTTTTAAGTAATTATTTGCCTGCCCAAAAGGGATTAATGAAAACATTATCATGTAAAAAAATGGGTGAGCATGATGGTCTAATGTATTACACCATCGGCCAAAGGCACGGTTTAGGAATCGGCGGTTCAGGTGAACCATGGTTTGTAGTCGGAAAAGACCTTAAAGAAAATGTTTTATTTGTAGAACAAGGCTTCGACCATGATTCATTATATTCTAATTCCATAACAGCAGTAAATGTGGGTTGGGTTTCAAATCATGATAAGAATACAGAATTTACTTGTACGGCAAAATTCCGTTATCGTCAACCTGATAATAAAGTTACCGTGAAGATATTACCAAACAATGAGCTTGAGGTAATATTTGATGAACCTATTCGAGCTGTAACTCCTGGACAAGCAGTAGTTTTTTATAATGGTGAGGAATGTCTGGGCGGCGGCACGATTGATAAAGTTTTTAAAAATGATGAACAATTATTATATGTTGGATAATGAAATAAGGGTTACCCATAAGTGTATAACACGATTGGGTACCCTTATTTTTCCTTAAATGAGTTTAAGCACTAATTGTCATCATGATCGTTCGTTTAATATATGAACCTGCTATGTTATAATTGCGGATAGAATATTATGTTTCGGGGTGTAAATAAATTGGATAAGAATAAAAAAGGGATTGAATTTTTACAACAAGGTAAATTTGAGGAAGCCATTAAATTTTTCACAGAGGCAATCGAGGAAAATCCAAATGATGCAGTTGCCTATATTAATTTCGGAAATGTACTTGTTGCTGTTAAGGAAATTGATCGAGCAAAGAAATTTTTTGAAAAGGCGATAGAAATTGATAAAGGTGCTTCTGCAGCTTATTATTGCTTAGGAAATTTATATTATGAACAAGAGCAATATGAACAAGCAGTAAAACAATTTGAACAAGCAGAAAATACAGGACTACATACAAATGATGTTTATTTTATGATAGGGATGAGTTTTGTTCAGCTAGGAAGTGTAAAATTAGCGATCCCTTATTTACAACGAAGTGTTGAATTGAATGAAGATGATATAGAAGCAAGATTTCAATATGCTTTAGTATTGGCCCAATCAGAAATTTATGAAGAGGCAATTAAACAATTCGAATTAGTTGTGAAGAGGGAACCTGAACATGCTGATGCATATTACAATTTAGGAGTAGCCTATTTAGGATATTATGAAAATCAAGAAAAGGCGGAAGAATTTTTTCATAAGGCTATTGAAATTCAACCTGATCACATTTTATCAGGTTATGGTTTAAAAATGATTGAAAAATTAAAAGAAGCGAATGAATAATTTCCCGCTGCAAAAGGGGGGCTCAAGTTGGAGCAACAAAATTCTTTGGATCTATTTGGAAATGATGAAAAATATATTAAAGGACGTCATCTCGTCACGATCTTTCATAATGAACAAAATCTCTATTCTGTAATTAGAATAAGAATCGACGAGTCCAACCTTGAGACAGATGAAAGAGAAGCGGTCATTACAGGATATTTCCCAAAAATTCATGAGCAGGAAACCTATGTTTTTTATGGCAACATGCAGGATCATCCAAAGTTCGGAGCACAATTTCAGGCCAAACATTTTAAAAAGGAGATTCCACATACAAAGGAAGGAATTATTACTTATTTATCAAGCGAAATTTTTAGTGGAATTGGGAAAAAAACTGCGGAGAGGATTGTAAAGGAACTAGGAGAAAATGCAATTAGTAAAATTCTGGAACAACCATCCTTACTTGATTCAATACCTAAATTACCACCAGAAAAAGCAAAAAGCTTATATGATAAATTAGTTGAACATCAAGGACTAGAACAAGTGATGATCGGTTTAAATCAATATGGATTTGGTCCACATATCTCAATGAAAATTTACCAAGTGTATAAAGAACAAGCTTTGGACATTATACAAAAAAACCCTTTTAAGCTAGTTGAAGATATTGATGGAATAGGCTTCGGCCGGGCAGATGAAATCGGAAAACAACTAGGTATGGTGGGAAATCATTCTGATCGAATCAAAGCTGGCTGTATGTATTCTCTAGAAATGGAATGCTTACAAAATGGGCATGTTTATATGGAAGCAGAAGAATTACTTCCTAAAGTCAAAAAACTATTAGAGGAATCACAACCCATTACAATTGAGTACACCGATATTTCTGCCGAGATCATTAAACTTGCTGAAGAAAGCAAAGTGGTTGTAGAAAATAATAAAGTTTACATTCCTTCTTTATATTTTTCAGAGAAAGGTATAGTAACTAATATCGAGCGTATCCTTGCTCAAGAGGAGTTTACTGATCAATTTCCAGAATCAGAATTTTTACTTGCACTAGGTGAACTTGAAGAGCGAATTGGTGTTCATTATGCGCCTTCGCAAAAAGAGGCAATTCAAAAAGCTCTTATGTCCCCTATGATGCTCCTTACTGGTGGACCTGGTACAGGTAAAACGACTGTTATTAAAGGTATTGTTGAATTATATGCAGAACTAAATGGCTGTTCATTAGAACCAAAGGACTATAATAAAGAAAATCCATTTCCAATAATATTAACAGCTCCAACTGGTAGGGCTGCTAAAAGAATGTCTGAATCCACTGGCCTGCCTGCTATGACAATTCATCGATTACTAGGTATGACAGGCCAGGAAGAGTTAGATTTGAATGAAGACAAAAAAATTGATGGGAAATTAGTTATCGTTGATGAAGTGTCAATGGTTGATACATGGTTAGCATATCAGCTTTTAAAGGCATTACCTGATCATATACAAGTAATTTTTGTTGGTGATGAGGATCAGCTCCCATCAGTTGGACCGGGTCAAGTTTTAAAGGATTTACTAAAGTCTCATGTTATTCAAACTGTACAACTAACAGATATTTATCGCCAATCAGATGGTTCATCGATTATTGAGTTAGCACATGAAATAAAGAACGGAAAAATCCCGAATAATGTAACAAAGCAGCATAAGGACCGTTCTTTTATTCGTTGTACCACACAGCAGATTCCTGAAGTTATTGAAAAAATCGTTTTAAGTGCAAAGCGAAAGGGTTACACTCAGAAAGATGTACAAGTCTTGGCTCCTATGTACAGAGGTGCAGCAGGGATTGATCGATTAAATGTACTGCTTCAAGAAATTTTTAACCCGAATGATACTGGCAATAGGAAAGAAATTAGCTTTGGTGAAATCAAGTATCGCATTGGAGATAAAGTTTTACAATTAGTAAACCAGCCTGAAAAGCATGTTTTTAATGGTGATATAGGAGAGATTATCTCTATTTTTTATGCAAAAGAAAATACAGAGAAGCAAGACTTAATTATTATTTCCTTCGATGGGATTGAAGTGACTTATACTAGGCAAGATTTTAATCAATTTACACATGCCTACTGTTGTTCAATCCATAAATCACAAGGAAGTGAGTTTCCAATTGTCATCCTGCCAGTTGTAAAGAGTTATTATCGAATGCTTCGGAGAAATCTTTTATATACAGCCATCACAAGAAGTAAACAATCATTAATACTTTGTGGTGAAGAAGAAGCATTTCGTCTAGGGATAGAGCGAGAGGATGATCAACTTAGGAAAACGAGTCTTTATGATAAATTAAGTATATTATCAAACATCAAGCAGGAATTTGCAGAGGTTAAAAACGATTTTATTTTTTCTAAAGAAAATATGATGGATATTGACCCGATGATCGGCATGGAAAACGTTACCCCTTATGATTTTATGTAAATGGACAGACACTATAAATGTTCGAAAAAGGTGGGGTGGCTTTTGAGAACATTATCTCTTCTAAAAGGAATGCCTGTTTATAGTGCAGAAGGAAACATTTTGGGTGAGGTTTGTGATTTAGGTATATCTGATGAGGGGAAAATAAAATGTCTGCTAATTAAGACGAAAAAATTTTTCAATAATTTATATCGGTTACCAATTTATCAAGTTGAATCTTATGGAGATAATGGGATCGTTCTTCGAAATGAAAGCAATCTTGAAAAATTTAAGGAACAAGAAGAAGAGTACACATTATGTCACTCCAATCCGCTATTAAAGAAATTAACTATTTCAAAAAGCGGAGATCAGCTGGGATTGCTAGAAGACGTATACTTTATCGAGGAAGTGGGCACTATTATAGGGTACGAACTAACAGATGGCTTCTTTACCGATATTTTTGAAGGAAAAAAAGTTGTCCAGACAAACAATCCCCCTGAGTTTGGAAAGGATGCCATCATCGTATCGGTAAATCATATGCGAGGTGGCGTAACCTATGATAAAATGTCCAAATTGCCAAAGTAAAGATCTTGGTAAAATTGGTATTAACCAATATTATTGTTGGAATTGCTTTATCGAGCTCTCCATAGCTAAAGAGACTATTTTAACTCATCAAGTGGAAGAAGATGGAACACTAAGTTCTTTAGATGACCTATTTGACGAGGAATCGCGCAGATTAAGTTAATTGGAAGGGGTGTATTGTTTTGAATAAAACGATCTTCTCCTTGCTAGGCTTTGGAGCAGGGGTAGCAGCTACTGCATTTTCACAACGACAAGGATACTTCGACAACAGACAAGTAAAAAAAATGACAAAGCGATTAAGAAAAGCTTTTAGATAAAATAATTGGAGGCTGTCTCTTTCATGAGACAGCTTTTTTCAGTTTTTCCCAACTATCGGTAGTTGCTTTTAATAGATGGATAGGATTTCTCTTTTTACTAATACTAGTGAAAGGAGGGATTGAAGTTGCGAAAACCTCGTTGGCACTGGCTATTCAATCTTGGGTTTGTTTTATTATGCCTGATCATTTTGTATTTTTTTCTTCTTTTAAAGCCTTTTTGGATGCCTATATTAAAGATTTTTTTATCCGCATTTATTCCGCTATTCATTGCCGCATTTTTTACCTATTTATTGCATCCGCTTGTGGAAAAATTGCATAAAACTGGGTTACACCGTGGGATAGCAATTAGTATTATATATTTAATATTCTTTGGAGGAGCAGGATATAGTATTTATTTAGGAATCCCAATATTGATTGAACAGATTAAAGATCTATCAGAACATATTCCCGAATTTGCCAATCAGTATCGTGATTGGATAGAGAATTTACATGATTCAACTTCTCGGTGGCCAGACGGAATGCAAGAGCAGATTGAACATAGAATTAATAAATTTGAGAAATGGTTAAATAGTTTCTTATCAGGAGCAATAAATTCTTTGATGAAAATTGTTAATTTTATTTTTGTATTAGCAATCATTCCATTTCTCTCATTTTATTTACTAAAAGATATTGAAATGGTGAAGAGAGCTGCCTGGTACTTTACTCCGAAAAAATGGAGAAATCAAGCGATTTTATTTTTAAAAGAAGCGGATGAATCGATTGGTGGATATATCCGAGGACAACTTTTAGTCTGTGTATTAGTTGGGATAATTTCTACTATAGCCTTCTGGATATTAGGGATAAAATATCCCATACTTTTAGGAATAATTGTGGGAGTTACAGATATCATTCCATACTTTGGCCCAATTATTGGCGCTGTTCCTGCAGCTATTATTGCTGCTACAATTTCGGTCAAATCCTTAATCTATGTCCTAATTACTATTGCGGTTTTACAATTTATTGAAGGCAATATATTATCACCTTTTATTGTCGGTAAATCGCTTCATATGCATCCTTTATTTATTATTCTAGCATTGACTATTGGTGGCGAAGTAGGCGGAGTGATTGGATTAATTATAGCAGTACCCATATTAGCAATAGTAAAAGTAGCCATTGTCCATATAAAAACCCATTTTATAGAGAAAATTCATTCACATGATTGACAAAAGGGAATAAAGTTTTCTATAATTCGACTATGAAGGAAGTTAAAACATTTAAAATGTAGAAGGATCGAGTATGTTATAGTCCATCTAGGAGTTTATCCAAAAGCAATTTTTAAAGATGAACTTCATTAGAGAGGAATTTCCGTGGCTGAAAGAAATTCTAGATGAAGGATAACAGAAGGCTAATCTGGAGTGCAGGTGAAAACTGCCGTCTGGCCCCGTTAAAGGCTCCCAAGAGAAGGACAATGCATTTGTCTTTAATCAGGGTGGTACCGCGAGTAAGTCTCTCGTCCCTGTCCAGGGATGGAGGCTTTTTTTATTTCTCAAAAAATTCTCAAGGAGGTTTTTATAATGAAAAAATTAACAGGCGCACAAATTCGCCAAATGTTTCTAGATTTTTTTAAGGAAAAAGGACATAAAGTGGAACCTAGCGCATCACTTGTACCACATGACGATCCGTCTCTATTATGGATTAATAGTGGGGTTGCGACATTAAAAAAATATTTTGATGGACGAGTGATTCCAGAAAATCCCCGAATTACGAATGCACAAAAAGCTATCCGTACAAATGACATCGAAAATGTTGGGAAAACGGCAAGACATCATACATTCTTTGAAATGATGGGGAATTTTTCAATTGGAGATTATTTTAAAGAAGAGGCTATTGAATGGGCGTGGGAATTTCTTACATCTCCTAACTGGATTGGATTTGATCCTGAGAAATTATCGGTTACGATTCATCCTGAAGATGACGAAGCTCATGAACTGTGGAACAAAAAAATTGGTATACCAGAAGATAGAATTATCCGTTTAGAAGAAAACTTTTGGGATATTGGAGAAGGTCCAAGTGGGCCAAATACAGAAATTTTCTATGATCGCGGACCAGAATTCGGAGATGATGAAAACGATCCTGAATTATTTCCAGGTGGAGAAAATGAAAGATATTTAGAAGTTTGGAACTTGGTGTTTTCTCAATTCAATCATAATCCTGATGGAACTTATACCCCTCTGCCAAAGAAAAATATAGATACTGGTATGGGATTAGAACGAATGGCTTCGGTTGTACAAGGAGTTCCAACTAATTTTGATACTGATTTGTTTATCCCGATTATTGAAGAGACTGAAAAGATTTCTGGTGAAAAATACCGCACAAATGATGAAAAGGATGTAGCTTTTAAAGTTATTGCCGATCATATTCGTACAGTATCTTTTGCTGTAAGTGACGGAGCACTTCCTTCTAACGAAGGTCGTGGCTATGTATTGCGCAGACTTTTACGTAGAGCAGTAAGATATGCCAAAACTATTCATATTAATGAGCCATTTATGTATAAATTAGTCCCAGTTGTGGCAAATATAATGGTTGACTTTTACCCTCAGGTGGAAGAAAATACAGAATTTATTCAAAAAGTTGTTAAAAATGAAGAAGAACGTTTCCATGAAACATTACATGAGGGTCTTGCTATCCTTTCTTCTGTAATAAAAAAGGCAAAAGAAGAAAAAATAGATATGATTTCTGGAGAAGATGTATTCCGTCTATATGATACTTATGGTTTTCCGGTTGAATTGACAGAAGAATATGCGGAAGAAGAAGGATTAAAAGTGGATCATGAAGGTTTTGAAAAAGAAATGGAAAATCAGCGTGATCGTGCAAGAAAAGCGAGACAAGATGTAGGTTCTATGCAAGTTCAAGGCGGAATTCTTGGAGATATTAAAGATGAAAGTAAATTTGTAGGGTATGAGACATTATCTGTAGCAACAAAAGTAGCTGTCTTAATTAAAGATGGTGAACGTGTTGATAGTGCAAATAAAGGGGACGAAATCCAATTTATTCTTGATGAAACACCATTCTATGCAGAAAGCGGCGGGCAAATTGCTGATGAAGGAACGTTAACTGCAGAAGGTTTAAAAGTAGTCATTAAAGATGTTCAAAAAGCTCCAAATGGACAGCATTTACAACGAGCATTCATAGAAGAGGGTATATTAAAAGCTGGTCAAGAAGTTTTGGCTTCTGTAAATGAGCAAAACCGAAATAAAACAATTAAGAACCACTCTGCAACCCATCTTTTACATCAAGCATTAAAAGATGTCCTTGGATCACATGTGAATCAAGCAGGTTCTTTAGTTGAGCCTAATCGACTTCGTTTTGACTTTTCACATTTTGGACAAATTACTTCTGAAGAATTAGAAAGAATAGAAGAAATCGTCAATCAAAAGATTTGGGCAAGTATTCCAGTTATCATTCAAAATAAAAATTTGGATGAAGCTAAAGCAATGGGGGCTATGGCCTTATTTGGTGAAAAATACGGTCAAATCGTCAGAGTCGTTTCTATGGGGGATTATAGCTTAGAGCTTTGTGGCGGATGTCATGTTTCCAATACTTCTTCTATTGGAACCTTTAAAATAGTATCAGAAAGTGGAATTGGAGCAGGTACAAGACGAATTGAGGCAGTAACAGGTGAGGCGGCGTATCATATGATGAATGAACAAATTCATCGCCTAAATGAAGCTGCAAGTAAACTTAAAGCGAATCCTAAAGATATTAATACACGAATTGATCATTTTCTTACTGAATTTAAGGAATTGCAACGCGAAAATGAATCATTGGCCGCTAAATTATCAAATATTGAAGCTGGTAGTCTAATCGACAATACTCTTGTTATTGATGGAGTTAAAGTTGTTGCAAGTAAAGTCCAAGGGGTAGATATGAATAATCTACGAAACATGGTAGATGAATTGAAACAAAAATTAGAATCTGGTATTGTTGTTCTTGGTTCTGTCCAAGAGGGTAAAGTGAATATAATTGCTGGTGTAACAAAAGATTTGATTGAAAAAGGTTACCATGCCGGTAAATTGGTCAAAGAAGTAGCTTCACGCTGTGGCGGCGGTGGCGGCGGCCGTCCAGATATGGCTCAGGCTGGTGGGAAAGATCCTGAAAAACTTGATTTAGCATTAGAATTTGTTAAAGAGTGGGTAAAATCCATTTGATTCACATTAAAAGTGGTGTACAATGAAGGTAAGAAATCATGCCTTGAAGGAACCAATAACAGGTATTGTTATGGTTTCCTTCCTCCTAATGATACAATAACTTTAATAGAGATAGAGAGTATTCTGAGGTCGGAATGAAATTAGGTGGGCTTTCAATAGGCATAAAGAAAAATATTGCTTGTTAGTTTTGGACAAGCTTTTAAAGAGAGGTGCTGAATAATGAGCTCTTTTGACAAAACCATGCGATTTAATTTTTCGGAAGAACCTTTTGAGCAGGATGTAAAAGAAGTATTATTACAGGTATTTGAAGCTTTACAAGAAAAAGGCTATAATCCGATTAATCAAATTGTAGGTTACCTTCTTTCGGGTGATCCGGCTTATATTCCTCGTCATCATGACGCACGAAATATTATTCGAAAGCTTGAACGTGATGAAATTATTGAAGTTTTAGTAAAATCTTATTTAAAACAGCATCGTGGGGGATATTAATTGAGAATTATGGGTCTAGATGTGGGATCCAAAACAGTTGGAGTGGCGGTAAGTGATGAACTGGGCTGGACTGCTCAAGGAATTGAAACCATTCCGATTGATGAAGAAAAAGGGAAATTTGGATTCGATCGAGTAGCAGAAATCGTCGAGCAATTCCAAGTAAAAAAAATCGTAGTCGGTTTTCCTAAAAACATGAATAATACGGTTGGTCCTCGCGGGGAAGCATCTATAGCCTATGCTGAAAATTTAAAAAAGCAGTTAGGACTCCCCGTGATTATGTGGGATGAAAGACTAAGCACGATGGCAGCTGAAAGAGTACTTTTAGAAGCTGATGTTAGTCGAAAAAAACGAAAAAAAGTAATTGATAAAATGGCTGCAAGCATGATCCTACAAGGATTTCTTGATAGTCAAAATTAATGAGGTGAAGAAAATGGAACATGGTGAAAAGCATATTACAGTAATTGATGAAGAAGGAAATGAGCAACTTTTTGAAGTTTTATTTACATTTGAATCTGAGGAATTTGGGAAGTCATATGTATTATATTTCCCAGTAGGTTCAGAAGAAGATGAAAACGAAGAAATCGAAATTCATGCTTCTTCATTTATCCAAAATGAAGAAGGAGAAGAAGGCGACCTTCAACCAATCGAAACTGAAGAAGAATGGGACATGATTGAAGAAATGTTAAATACTTTTCTTGATGAACAAGAAGAGGAATAATTCTATTCAGTATAAAATACTTCTAAAAACCTTTCCTGAATCTCAGGAAAGGTTTTTTAATAAGGCTGTTTTTGTAAAGTTTGTTGATTTTTTGTTGATATTTTATTAACAATCTGAGTTGATTGTAGCGGAGGACACTTGACTCCTGCGGGAAAAAGAGGGAAGTGGGAGACCCCACAGGCGGTAACGCCGAGGAGGCTCTCATCCCTCCCCGCGGAAAGCAAGTGTCTGGAGCGGAAATCAACGGACTAAGTTTATTGTCTAAAAACAACAATTTATACGAAAAGAGCTTTTAATAAAAAACACTAAATTAACATCGTCTAATTTCAATCATTCCACCATATTTGATTATTCTTGTAAAAATAAGTCGAAAATCCTGAAAGATGTAGTATAATGTATGGGATAAATTAGGTTTACACAAGTAACAAAAAATATTAAATTCGTTAAAGCCTACTTGTCTACAACTATTATATTTAGTGTATATGGTTTGCTTGAAAGGGTGATGGAAAAATTGACAGATAAAAAAAATAATAAGGATGAAGTATATAAAAAAATGTTGAATAAACGTGATGAGGCTAAAACAATACGTAAAATAGTTGCTATTATCAGTCTTACAATCATTTTAATTTTTGCTGGAGCTTCTTTGGCAGTATATCTCTATATTCAATCCGCGTTAAAACCTGTAGAACCAAATAATAAAGAATTAAAAACTGTAGAAATCCCAATTGGCTCAACTGCATCGACAATAGGAAATGTTTTGGAGAAAAAGGGTATTATAAAAAAAGGGTTCATTTTTAAATATTATGTAAAATTAAAAAACGAAACTGGATTTCAAGCGGGTACATATAAACTATCGCCTTCAATGAATTTAAATGAAATTATTACACATTTAAAAACTGGGAAAGTGTTAAAAGAGGCAAAACTTAAATTTACAGTTCCTGAAGGTTTGCAATTAACTCAAATCGTAGATATTATTGCAAAAAACACTGATTTTAATAAAAATGAAATGATTAAAAAAATGGATGATCCAAAATATATTCAAAAATTAATAAAAAAATACCCGGACATTTTATCAAAAAAAGTACTAGAAAAGGACATAAAGCACCCACTAGAGGGTTATTTGTTTCCTGCTACCTACTCATTTTATGACTCAAAGCCAACTTTAGATCAGATTATCGATAAAATGCTGATAAAAACAAATACAGTGATCGAAAAATACAAAGATCAAATTAGCAGTAAAAAGTTAGACATTCATGATATTTTAACGATGGCTTCATTAATTGAGCAAGAAGCGACAGCTAAAGCAGATAGACATAAAATTGCCAGTGTTTTTTATAACCGTATGAATGTTGGGATGCCATTACAAACGGATCCAACTGTGCTATATTCTTTAGGGGAACATAAAAGCCGGGTTAGTTATAAAGATTTAGAAGTATCTTCGCCATACAACACATATAAAATTCTTGGTTTACCGCCAAGTCCAATCGCAAGTGCTGGAGAAACATCTATAGAGGCAGCAATAAACCCAGCAAAAACGGATTACTTATATTTCCTTGCAGCAACAAAAACAGGAAAAGTTTATTATTCCAAGACTTTGGCTGAACATAATAAATTAAAAGCAGAATATATAAAGTAAACGAGTATATATGGTAGCAGTAATTGAAAAATTATGCTAAAATAGAAAACGTGTTTTTTACAATATCAACGAGACGATCACATTTAGTGATGGTAGAAAGCTTTTACTTTGGAGCTTTCTACTTTTCATGTCAGCGCCTTTTCGCTTATGGAATTATTATAAATTCGCTTCTGAATAACTTTCTTATGAGGGAAGTCTACGTCTAGCTCCAGCGCCTATCGACTAGCGTACTTCAGGACTCCTCCCTACGATAAGTCAACATCGATTCGCCTTTAAGGGCTCATCGTGTTTCCTTTATCTCAGTCGAAGTCCTTCCAGTACGTACGTCGATGAGCAAGGCGCTTACGCTTTTGTCTTTAGGAGGCAATAAAAATGAAGGATGCAATACATTCTTATGTTGAATCATTAATAAAGAAAAGAAGTCCTCTATTTATAGAAATGGAGAAATACGCTGCTGTCCACAATGTTCCGATAATGGAATTAGCAGGTATAGAAGTATTGCTTCAATTGTTAAGGATGCAGCAACCGAAAAAGATTTTAGAAATCGGAACTGCGATTGGTTATTCTGCAATGAGGATGGCTGAAGCCCTTCCTGACTCTCAAATTGTTACAATTGAGAGAGATGATGAAAGATATGATCAAGCTATCATAAATATTGCAAAAACAGATTTTACTAATCAAATAACTGTTTTAAAAGGCGATGCACTCGATATATTTAAAGTGGTCAAAGAGCAAGGTCCATTTGATGCTATCTTTATTGATGCTGCAAAAGGTCAATATATGAGGTTTTTTGAGTTATACACCCCATTGTTAACGAAGAATGGCTATGTTTATACAGATAATGTCTTATTTAAAGGACTCGTTGTTGAAGAAACGATTGACAACAAACGAATTCGGAATCTGGTCAGCAAAATTAAAAAATACAATGAGTGGTTAATGAATCATGAAGACTATTTGACAACTATAATTCCAGTCGGAGACGGTTTGGCTATTAGTAGGAAATTATCTTAAAGAAAAACATTTCGTGCCTGCAATGAACGAAAAATGTGATTTGAAAGGGGAACAACCAGTCAATGAGAAGTAAGCCAGCAGTCATTGGTGTCACGGGTGGATCAGGTTCGGGTAAAACAAGTGTTACACATGCTATATATGACCACTTTAAAGGGCACTCAATACTTGTTCTTGAGCAAGATTATTATTATAAAGACCAAAGCCATTTACCATTTGAGGAAAGACTAAAAACGAATTATGATCATCCACTTGCATTTGATAATGATTTATTAATTGAACATCTTGAGAAGCTGCTAAATTATGAACCAATAGAAAAGCCGGTCTATGATTATACTCAGCATACTCGCTCTGATGAAAAAATTATTGTTGAGCCAAAAGATGTAATAATTTTAGAAGGAATTTTAGTATTAGAAGATACAAGATTGCGCAATTTAATGGATATAAAACTTTATGTGGATACAGATGCTGATTTAAGAATTATGCGAAGAATGATACGGGACATAGAGGATCGTGGTCGAACAATGCAATCAGTCATTGAACAATATACTAATGTTGTAAGACCGATGCATAATCAATTTATCGAACCAACTAAACGTTATGCTGATGTTATCATTCCTGAAGGCGGACAAAATCACGTTGCCATTGATCTAGTTGTAACCAAAATTCAAACAATTCTTGAACAAAAATCATTTTTGTAATACGATAGTCTAGATAATAATTATATATTCAAAAAGCGCGCCCTCATAGTTAGGACGCGCTATGATGTATTTAACAACCTATACAAATAGAAAATTAGGAGTGAAGGGATTTGGCTACAGAAAAAGTTTTTCCTATGACACAAGCAGGAAAAGAAAAATTAGAGCAAGAACTTGAATATTTGAAAACGGTTAAACGTAAAGAAGTTGTTGAAAGAATTAAAATAGCACGTAGTTTTGGAGATCTTTCCGAGAACTCTGAATACGATTCAGCAAAAGAAGAGCAAGCATTTGTTGAAGGTCGTGTGACAACGCTAGAAAACATGATTCGAAATGCAAAGATTATTGAAGACGATGGTTTAAATTCTGATACGGTAACACTTGGTAAATCAGTTACTTTTATCGAATTACCAGACGGTGATGAAGAAACATACTCAATCGTAGGTAGTGCAGAAGCGGATCCATTTGAAGGGAAAATTTCAAATGACTCACCGATTGCAAAAAGTCTACTAGGTAAAAAAATTAATGAAGAAGTAACCGTTCAAACACCTGGTGGTGAAATGAAAGTAAGGATTATTTCTATAAAATAATAAAAAGCTAAGTTCCTTTTTTGGGAACTTAGCTTTTTTTGTGTTGAAAAGGTAAGAAAGTATTAAATTTTAAAGGCTATAAGTTTCAAAAAGTGTCTTCGTTGTCTAGCTCCAGCGCCTATCGACTAGCGGACTTCAGGACTTCTCCCTACGATAAGTCAACATCGATTCGCCCTTAGGGGCTCATCGTGTTTCCTTTATCTCAGTCGAAGTCCCTCCAGTCCATACGTCGATGAGCAAGGCGCTTGCGCTTTTCCTACTTTTCACAAAATTAAAATAAAAATATTCAATTTCAAGGTTATGAAATCATTTTTCCGTCAAGAATGAAGGGGTGGAAGCGAAGAAAAAAAACAGCCGAGGTGATTAAATGCGAAAAAAGCGGTATGTTTTTCTTGCCATTTGCATTTTCTTAATGATTTCCTTACTAATTGGCAGGCTTGTTCAATTACAATTAATTGAAACGGAATCCTTTTCAAAACATCATATAAATCTCATTGAAGAGAGTGTAACACAACGAACACAACAGATGATTATCGATGATGGAAGAGGACAATTCCTGGATAGAAATAATAAGTCCCTAACTTATCAAGAGAAATCAGTTTTAGTTCTCTTCCCATTTTTAAAAAAGCTGAAATGGGATTCCTCTAAGGTAGCAAGTATACTAGATGTTTCAGAGAATCAACTATTGAGTGAATTAGAAAATGCGAAAAATCCCTTCATTTTTCATGGAAATAATCCATATATATTAACTGATAGACAAGTAAGAGAAATAAATGAATTAAAAATACCGGGTGTATTTGCTGTTAGGAAAAAATATACTGAAGCAAATCCTACTGCGGCACAACTGATTGGAATCACTGGTGAGGATGCTAATACATTTCTTAAAAGATACCCGGATAAAAAGGGAATGCAGAATCAGAAGATTGGTATTACCGGATTACAAAAGCAATTTGATGAATTCTTATTACCCGATGGAGAGTCTAAGCTTGTCTATCATGTTGATGCCATTGGTGGTCCACTCTTTGGAATCAATGTAAAATATACTGGTCCAGGTAATCCATTTTATCCTGTAAAAATACAAACCACTATAAATAAGGAATTACAGGAAGAAATAGAAAAAAAGGTAGATGAGTATAAAATCAAAAAAGGAGGAGTTCTTCTTTTAGATATAGAAAATAATGAAATTTTAGCCGATATATCACGTCCAAAAATGAATCCAAGAGATCCATATGCTGATAATGCAGTTGAAAATATGATGTTTTCTCAGCAAATTCCTGGTTCAATCTTCAAAACAGTAGTTGCTGCAGCATCTATTGAAACTGGAATAGTAAATGATTCCGAAATCTTCCCATGCAGTTTAGATTTGTATGGTAAGCCAGCTGAAAGGAAATTAGGAGATTTAAATTTTGATGAGAGCTTTGCACAAAGTTGTAATCGAACATTTGGTGAATTGGCAAAAAGGTTAAAGAAAGAAAATCCGAATCTCTTAGATGAATATGCAAAAAAATTAGGACTAATAGGGCAAATTAGCTGGGATGGAGATATTTATCATTTTACGAATTTTAGACAATTCATTGAAGATGAAGGACAAGTTTTTGCTAAGGAAGAAAGTAAAAGAGATGATAATTTTGCCGCGCAAACAGGTATCGGACAGCAAGAAGTAAGAATTACACCATTAGCCGTAGCAAATATGATGGCGACAATTGCTAGGGGTGGTGAACAACTAACGGTTAGAACTGTTTCAGCAATTCAGTACCAGGATGGAACGACCATGGCTGATTTTCCTAAGCAAAAATCACAGGGAGATACCATCTCAAAAGTTACAGCAATTAAACTTCAAAAAATGCTGAGACATGTAGTAACAAATGATAACGGTACGGGCAGATGGTTTCAACAGCTTCCATATGAAGTAGCCGGAAAATCGGGAACTGCGGAGACGGGTATTTATTTGAACAACCAACAGCTTCATAATAAATGGTTTGCTGGATATTTTCCATTTAAAAATCCAAAATATGCATTAGTTGTTGTAAACTTAGAGGTTCCAGAGAATGAAGGAGGAATTAACCCATTATTTGCGGATATAGTAAACTTAATTTATGAGAAAGATACAAAAATAAGTGGTACAAATTGAGTAATTATTCGTATAAACTTTTCCTTCATAAAAAGTCATGGTATGATAATGTCAATGAAAAGGGGGATTTGAAAATGGCAAATCATTATGATAATCAATTTCGTTCCCGATCTGTCCAAAGATCCAAAAGACGAAAAACGAATATCATATTAAATTCGTTGATATTAGTTGTCATTGTGTTAATTATTGTTGTTGGTTGTTCCATCTTTTTAGGTGGTAAAAATAATGATCAAAAAGCATCTGCTATTAAAAATAATAAAATGACTGAACATAAAAATAATGATAGTAAGTCAAACACAACAGAAGACACAAGTGGAAGTCAAGAAAACACTGAATCAGATAGTAATAGCACAACTACAGATGATAATAATTCAGGAAAAGATCAGGAAAATAATACTAGCCTAACTGATGAAAACAAGCAGGATTTAGACGGTGAAGACGTTGTTGCTGAAGAGAGTCAGGAACCAAATGTAAAAAAATCATACACAAATCCGAATTGGAAGAGTGTTGGTACAGAACAAACAAATGGTCATCAGTACTCATCAGATGCAAATTCAATTGATTGGAAAGAAAAAACAGCTGCTTTATCATATGCAACCGGAATTTCTCAAGACAACTTAACCATTTGGTTTTTAGGACGTGATGGTGGTTCTGATAATGAAGTGACAGGAACTGTTTCCCCAAAGAATGACTCATCAAAGGTTTATCGTGTTTACCTTAACTGGGTAGATGGGGAAGGATGGAAACCTACAAAAGTATTGGAACTTGAAAAAAATGATAAGCGATAAAAAAGATATCTGCACTTTATGCAGATATCTTTTTTCTTAATCATTTTTTTAATTTAAAATGAACCACTGCAGAGTAAAATTTCCTTCCGTTTTCATCTACATGCATTTGGTGAGATACAGTATGGACATGCATCATAATTGCCTTATTCTGTTCTACTTTATCATTTATTTTCTTTTCAAGTTCTTTAATATCTGTTGCTTCAAAAAACTCTATTTTGTCCTCTATTAATTCAAATTGAAAATTCATCTTCATCCCTCCATTTTCTATTTTATCAGGAAAAAGTGATTTTTTGACTCTATTGTTTTATAATAAAGTGAAAATGACGATGAATGAAAGAGGTATTGAGATGAAGATAGCTATTATTGGGGCTATGGAAGAAGAAGTAGCCATTTTAAGAGACAATATAGAAAACCGAACAGTCGAAACGATTGCAGGATACGAATTTTCTACTGGAAAAATGAATCATTCAGAAGTAATCTTGCTTCGTTCAGGAATTGGAAAAGTAAATGCGGCAATGTCAACATCCATCTTATTACATAAGTATAAACCAGATGTTGTCATTAATACTGGTTCTGCTGGAGGATTTAATCCAGCTTTAAAGGTTGGTGATTTAGTCATTTCAACTGAGGTTCGGCATCATGATGTAGATGTTACTATATTTGGTTACGAATATGGACAAGTTCCTCAAATGCCACCTGCATTTCAAGCGAATGACCAATTAATTTCGATTGCAGAGGAATGTGCAAAGGAACTTGAAGATATTCAAGCCGTAAAAGGATTAATTGCTACGGGTGACTCGTTCATGAATGATCCAAATAGAGTGGAATTTGTACGTGAAAAATTTCCACAGCTCCAAGCATCTGAGATGGAAGCAGCAGCCATTGCACAAGTTGCATACCAATTTAATATACCATTTGTGATTATACGCTCTTTATCTGATATAGCAGGAAAAGAATCTAATATATCCTTTGATCAGTTTTTGGAAACTGCAGCATTAAACTCTGCAAAGCTCGTTATGGGGATTGTCAAACAGCTAAAGAATAACTAGTTTGATGATTTTATTTCCATATCTTCCGCTAATTACATGGGAAATGACCTTTAAATCTATGATAAAGTAAAAAAAGAGATTCATAGAGAAGGTTAGGTGATGATCGTGTCTAAGGCGAAAGTTCTTTATGAAAAAATGATAGATTATAAACGATATGGATTTACTTTATTAGCTTTGACAACGTTTTTATATTTAGGAGCTGCTCTTCCTATGGATGGAAGAACACTGCATAAAACATATATTTTAATGGGTGGAACTGCTATTTTAATAATATTATCAGTTAGTTTCTTTTTATTATCAAACCGATGCAGAACCATTCTCCTTGAAAGTGAAGAAGGAAAAGAATATTTAATGAAAAAATAACGCAAAATATGCGTTATTTTTTTATTGACATATGCTTATGTAAATGTGGTATTATAATTTACGTTCATTTTATTTCGCATACGAAATATTATATATGAGAAATATTAGTGAAGTGAAGTATTGTATATAAATAAAAAAAGGAGGGAAAATATTGTGGAGTGTTTTCAATAATGAGGTTCTAGAATCATTTTCTCAAATTAATAAAGAAATATTCAAATTAGCAAAAGAAGATGCGGAAAATATTGGGTTAACGGTCGTACAGCTAAAAGCACTTTATCAAATTTCTACTAAACCAAAAATTGGTTTAAGTGAACTAGCTGAGAATTTAAAATTGACAAACAGTACTGTAAGTGGAGTTATTGATCGATTAGTTAATAGTGGATATGTTGAAAGAGATAATCCAAAACATGATCGTCGTGCCATTACCCTTCATTTAACGAATGAAGGAAAATTAAAAATAAAGCAATTTATTGAATCGGACTCTAAATTAGTCAAATATCTAAATAAAATCAATCAATTGCCTGAAGAAGATATTAAACAATTACTTCAAATTCACAAAGAAATATTAAACATTTTAACGTTTTAGGAGGAAATGAACATCTATGAATGCAAAACGAATGATATTAATTAATGTTATTTTACTAATCATATTAGTAGGTGGCGGATTTACCGGCTATTATTACTACAATCGTTCAGTTACTTATTTAACAACAGACAATGCCCAAATTTCAGGACAACAGGTCAATATAGCTTCACCAGTTAGTGGTAAATTAATTGACTGGAATGCAAAAACAGGGGATACTTTCGCTAAAAATGATAAAATCGCTACTGTTCAAACTACGGGTGCCGCTGGAACTCAAAATATTGATATTAAAGCACCTGCAAACGGTACAATTGTTCAATCAAATGCAGTTAAAAACACAATTGTTGGTGCAGGTACACCACTAGCTATTACTTATGATTTAACTAATTTATGGGTAACAGCAAATATTGAGGAAACCAAAATTGATGACGTCCAAGTAGGACAAGATGTTGATGTATATGTAGATGCATATCCAAATTCTACTTTAAAGGGTAAGGTGCAAGAAATAGGATTAGCGACCGCAGGAACTTTTTCTTTATTGCCAAGTAGTAATGCTTCAGGGAATTATACGAAGGAAACTCAAGTAATTCCAGTCAAAATATCCATTGTGAGCACTCTTAATTTAGTTCCAGGTATGAATGTGACTGTGCGAATTCATAAGTAGGTGATGACATGTCAATATATATCGCAGGTTATATTCTGATATCAATTTTATTGTTTGTAGTTGTAAACTTCATTCTCCGTAAAAAGAATGTAAATAGGCTCAACCAAAGCTTAAATGAACAAATAGGAGAAAAAGTCGAAGATACAAATAATGAAAAAGATATAACTATTACAGATGAATTGATAAATGAAACACTCCAAACAACTGCAATATCCGAACCAGCTTTAGAATACGTAAATGAAGCTGCTGATTTGGTTAAAGAGGAAGAAAAGGTTACTAGTGACCGTAAAGATACTAGTGAAGCAGGAAAACAGATAGATGAGCAGCTTGCTAATGGTAGAGGAAAGATCATTGCAGCCATGATGCTCGGAGCGTTTGTAGCAATTTTAAATCAAACACTTTTAAATGTTGCGATTCCTCACATTATGAATGACCTAAATATCTCTGCAAGTACTGTTCAATGGCTTTCTACCGGATATATGCTTACGAATGGAATTTTTATTCCTATTACAGCTTTTCTGATTGCAAAACTAGGAACAAGAAAATTGTTACTATTTTCTGTTTCGGCATTTACTATAGGCTCTTTTATATGTTCCATATCAACCGGATTTTCAATGCTAATGTTGGGAAGAGTCATACAGGCAGCAGGCGCCGGGGTGATTATGCCATTATTGATGACGGTATTTTTAACCATTTTCCCACCAGAAAAACGTGGTGCTGCAATGGGATTAATGGGTGTGGCAATGATTTTTGCCCCAGCCATCGGTCCAACTCTATCTGGGTGGCTTATCGGCCATTACTCATGGAGAGTATTGTTTGATATTGTTATTCCATTTGGAATTCTTGATTTAATTTTGGCATTCGCTTGGATGAAGGATGTTACAAAAGTCACGAATCCAAAATTTGATACACCAGGATTTATTTTTTCAGCTATTGGTCTAGGCTTTTTACTATATGGGTTTAGTGAAGCCGGGAATAATGGATGGGGAAGTGCAGTAGTAATTATTTCCTTGGTTATTGGAATCATTGGTTTAATTTTATTTGTATGGAGAGAATTAACCACTGATAATCCGATGCTGGAATTACGTGTTTTTAAATACGATATCTTTGCATTAACCACCGTAATTAGCATGGTTATTAATATGGCAATGTTTGCAGCGATGATTTTACTTCCGATTTACTTACAAAATATTCGTGGTTTTACCGCATTGGAATCGGGCTTGCTTATGCTGCCAGGTGCCATTGTTATGGGGATTATGTCACCAATATCAGGAAAATTATTTGACCGAATGGGTGCAAGGCCATTGGCTATATTTGGTTTAATCATTACTGTTATTACAACATGGCAATTTACTCAATTAACGATGCAAACATCCTATGCACATATCATGATTTTATATGTATTACGGATGTTCGGAATGTCATTTTTGATGATGACGGTTATGACTGAAGGGATGAATCAATTACCACTTCACTTAACAAGTCATGGAACCGCAGCATCAAACACAGCACGAACAGTTGCAGGAAGTATAGGTACAGCCTTTTTAGTAACAGTTATGACAACTCGAACAGGATACCACGCTGCAAATTATGGTAATGTCATTTCTAGTTCAAATCCATATATTGCAAACAAACTAACAGAACTAGGGCAAGGAATTGCGAGTGCAGCTGGTATTCCTTCACAGTCAGGGCAGGGGTTGGCAACCAGCACTATTTATGGAAAAGTAATGCAGCAGTCTACGATTAGCGGGATCAATGATGCCTTCGTTGTAGCAACTGGAATTGCTGCTGTTGCATTAATTCTTGCATTTTTTATAAAACGTTCAAAACCAGCTGCAGGTAAAAAATAAAGGCCAGAGGAGAATCCTTTGGCCTTTTTCCTTTTATTAAAAACTATTTTTCGCATATATTCATAAAAAAATTTAAAAAATTTTTAAAAAAATGTTTACAGATAAGATTTTTTTGGATATACTTACCTTTATAAGTAAAAAATTCATTTAAAGGGAGGTCGTTTGAAGTGAAAAAATTAACTGGATTATTTATTGTTCAAAACTTTATATTTGACCATTCGACCTTGCCGAAATTAGAATTGCTTTAACTTAACTAATAATCTAAGCCGCAGGACGGATGTATGTCTTCCTGCGGTTTTTTGCTGTCTTTAAAACCTAAAGTCGCAGGGGATGCTTTCTTCCTGCGGCTTTTTCTGTATTAAAGGAGGTGAAACTATAATGACACTGAATCTGTTGTTTATAACTGTAACTATACAAAAACGCAATAAATCGATTAAAGAAAGTTTACAAGAAGCAAGAATTAATGAGATTTTAGAACAAAACAAAATGAAGCACAGCGATCTTTTTTTCAGAAATATCTAATGACAAAATAAAATATTGTGAGAGGAGAGTATGATGATGGTGATTTTTCAAAATAAAAGATTGAATTCTTTATGGGTGGAGAAAGATTCCGCCTAGTGAAAAAGAATAGGGGTGAATCCATTGTTTTTACAAATTACGCTATTAACAATTCCTTTTCATAAACGTAAAAAACGAAAAAGCTGATCAACTAAGATCAGTTTTTTTGTTTTGCAAATGCTGGATAGCAAATGTATTATCCTAAGGTTTGTGTTCTTTTCTCGCATGATAATTTTTGTGTAATGGACATGCACGAACAACTGATTAATAACATAAGCATAAATAATAGGCAGATACCTAACGGAGGTGAAAAAAATGTCCGGAATCTTGACAGCAATTGGTTATCTTTTTAAAGAACTTGTTTTTCTTGTCTCATACGTGAAAAACAATGCATTTCCACAACCACTTTCAGCCAGTGAAGAGCGGAAGTTTTTGAAAAAAATGGCAAGTGGGGATGAAGAAGCCCGGAACATTTTAATTGAGCATAATCTTCGTCTAGTCGCTCATATTGTCAAGAAATTCGAGAATACTGGTGAGGATGTTGAAGATTTAATTTCAATAGGCACTATAGGACTCATAAAAGCGATTGAAAGCTATTCAGAAGGAAAAGGAACAAAACTGGCTACATATGCTGCGAGATGTATAGAAAACGAAATTCTTATGCATTTAAGAGCTCTTAAGAAGACTAAAAAAGATGTATCTCTGCATGATCCTATTGGTCAAGATAAGGAAGGAAATGAAATCTCATTAATTGATGTTTTAAAATCAGATGCAGAGGATGTATTCGATACGATCCAATTAAGTATGGAGCTTGAAAAGGTAAAGGAATATATTGACGTCCTTGATGACAGAGAAAAAGAAGTGATTATCGGACGATTCGGACTTGATTTGCAAAAAGAAAAAACTCAACGTGAGATTGCAAAGGAGTTAGGTATATCAAGAAGCTATGTCTCACGTATAGAAAAAAGAGCACTCATGAAAATGTTCCATGAATTTTATCGCGCAGAAAAAGAAAAGAAAAAGAAAGAAAAAAAGGAAGAATAAAACAATGAGGCCGACTTAAGTGTGTGACACAAAAAGGTTGGCCTCGTTGTATTAGAAAATTAAAATAATAACTGTACATCTTTAATAACGAAATGAATAGGTGATATTTATGCTTCCATTTCCACGGTTACTTCTGCAGTAATAACTAAGGCAACAGCAGTGCATAATACAAGTCCAATAACAATGGCAAACATGTTTCATCACTCCTTCGGTTTTTTTGGCAATTTAGAAAACAGCCTTTAATTACCTTAAATTTAGCATATATTTCTTCTTCTAAATCGAATAAAAATGAACAGATTTTTACTAATTAATGGCAAGTTTGTGTCCTAGAAGACTTAGTTTCTAAAATTAATAAAAAAATTTCGGATTCTAAGGTGTTTTAAATATTAGAAAAATTCCCCTTAAGTGTTTATAATATAAACGTACTAATACATTAAAGGGGGATTTTCTTTGACAACTACTACATATTCATTAACTTGGGATCTTGATGCTTTCTTTAAGGGTGGAAGCAGCTCCATAGAATTTAGAAATTTTTTAAATGAAATTAAAGTTGCGTTAGAATCATTTGAAATTGAAGTGAATAATTGGGATTCTTCTAAAGTTTTAGATGATAAAGGTATATTCTTGGAATTGCTAAAAAAACTGCAAACAAACACTCAAATGCTTGGACAAGCTGGAGCATTTGTTAGTTGTTTGCAAGCACAAAATACCGGGGATACGAAAGCAAATGAATTAAGAGGTCTTGTTGCAAATTACCGTGCACAACTTAATACTATTTTGACAAATTTTGATGATCAATTGAAAAACATAAATGAAGATGTATGGAATCAACTTCTACAAGAGGATGAAATTAAAGAATTAGAATTTGTTATAAAAGAGCGTAGAGACACTGCGAAAGAGAAACTTCCAAAAGAACAAGAAGCTCTGCTTAATGCTCTGAGTGTGGATGGATACCATGGCTGGGGTGAAATGTATGATACACTTGTTAGCCATGTTAAAGTACCTTTTGAGGAAAATGGAAAAATAGTTGAGCTATCTGTTGGGCAAGCGCATAATAAGTTTTCAAACCCAGATAGAAAGATTAGAGAAGAAGTTTTTCAAAATTGGGAGAAGGCATGGGACGAAAAAGCTGATATGTTTGCTGCTACGTTAAATCATCTAGCTGGATTTCGTCTCTCCATTTATGAACAAAGAGGATGGGAAAATGTATTAAAAGAACCATTAAGCTATAATCGTATGCAAAAAGAAACTTTAGATACAATGTGGCAAGTTATCAGTGATTATAAAAAGCCATTAACTGAGTATTTAAAGCGGAAAGCAAAGCTACTAGGAGTCGAAAAGCTAAGTTGGTATGATCTAGATGCACCAATAGGAAATGTGAATAGCCAAATGAGTTTTCAAGAAGGAGCAGAATTTATCATTCAGCATTTTAGTGAATTTGGCGACAAATTAGCGAGCTTTACAAAGAAAGCATTCGAAGATAGCTGGATAGAAGCGGAAGATCGTGCTGGAAAACGACCAGGTGGATTTTGTACATCATTCCCTGTAAGCGGTCAATCGAGAATATTTATGACCTATTCAGGTACTCCGTCTAATGTTTCTACATTAGCACACGAGCTTGGCCATGCTTTTCATTCCTTTGCATTAAGGGACGTTCATCCGCTAAAAAGAGGGTATGCAATGAACGTTGCTGAAACAGCATCCACGTTTGCGGAAATGATTGTAGCAGATGCATCAGTTAATAATACGAAGAATGAAGATGAAAGACTTTCATTACTAGAAGATAAAGTACAAAGATCTGTTGCATTACTTATGAATATCCATGCAAGATTTTTGTTTGAAACTAGATTTTATGAAGAACGTAAAAAAGGTTTAGTAGGAAAAGATCGCTTAAATGAATTAATGTTAAATGCTCAAAAAGAGGCATATGGGGATGCTCTAGAAGAATATCATCCACTATTCTGGGCTTCTAAGCTTCATTTCTTTATTACGGGTGTTCCATTCTATAATTTTCCATATACCTTTGGCTATCTATTCTCTTTAGGAATCTATGCACAGGCACAAAAAGAGGGAAAAGGCTATGAAGAAAAGTATATGGCTTTACTTAAGGATACAGGTTCTATGAAAGTAGAAGATTTAGCTAAGAAACATTTAAATGTTGATTTAACACAGCGCGATTTCTGGGAAGAAGGAGTAAAGCTTTGTGTGAAGGATGTTGAGGAATTCTTGGAAGCTACTAAGAACTAAAAAATGTGCCGGCTCAATATACGAGCCGGCATTCTTATTATTAAATGCTATTTAAAGCTTTTTTAATTTAAACGATGCAATCATAAATAATGCTAAAATAAGGATAATAAATAAGTATAAATGCGGTGGAAATATAGGAAGACCTAGGTAGCTTAAGGTTACTAGACATCCCGCTGCAGTTATTGGCAGACCGGTAAAATATCCATTGTTCTCTGTGATGTTAAAGCGAGCTAAACGAAAAGCACCACAACCTATATAAAATACGGTAAAAAACAACCCAGGATAGCCAAATGAATGTATAATTCCTTGGTATAAAAGGATGGCAGGAGCGACACCGAAGGAAACAATATCGCTCATTGAGTCTAATTGTTTTCCTAAATCAGATTCAATATTTAATTTTCGTGCAACTAAACCATCAAATCGATCAGCAAGTGCTGCCATAAAAATTAAAACGACACTCAGGCTAAGCTGTCCATTTATCGCAACTAAAATGGCAAATCCGCCCAAGCCAAGGTTGAAAAGTGTAAGCATGTTAGCGGTCTGTGCTCTTAACTTTTTGATGGTTTGATCAATGACATCAGAATGAAACAAATAATTCACCTCCTATTATTTATGAAAGGATTCACATTTTTCTAGTTTATTATATAATAATATTTTATTATAAATTGAAAAGACCTTAAAGTTAAGAGGTTTTTTACTAAGGCTCTTTTCTTAGAGTTGTTTTGTTCTTGAATCGAACGTTTTAATATAGTGTTAACACTTGATATAGAAGCATTTTTCTAAGAAAAGATGCCAGAATTTCAATAGTATTAGAATTTTAGGAAAAGTAGGTAATTGAAACAAGAAAAATCGATTAAGATTTTTACAATCTTAACATAAAAGCTTTATAAAGTGGAGGAAGAATCTTGAAAAAATGGATCTATCGTTTTTTAATTGAATTAACCAATCATAAGTTATTGTCCAACGTTATAAAAAAGTTTGCCCAGTCAAAAATAAGTAAACCTTTCATTGGATCATATGCAAAAGTTTATCAAATCAATCAAAATGAGATGCTCCAAGAACTTCATACATACACTACATTACATGATTTATTTACCCGAAAGCTAAAAGCTGGTGCTCGTGAAATTGCCCAGGATGAAAATGCTGTTATTAGTCCTGTGGATGGAGTAATTGAGGAATGTGGCGAAATTTCTATTCATAAAAGTATTGAAGTAAAAGGAAAATCCTATTCCATAAAGGAAATGTTAGGTGGAGAAGAACGAATTGATAAGTATTTAGGAGGCACCTTTATTATTTTATATTTAAGCCCTAGGCATTACCACCGTATACATAGCCCTGTAACAGGCGAGGTGATCGAACGATACTCACTAGGGAAAAGATCGTATCCGGTAAACCGTCTTGGCTTAAAATACGGAAGATCACCGTTAGCGAAAAATTACCGAGTAATTTCTGAAGTGAAGCATGGAAAAGGTTCATTATTAGTAGTAAAGGTTGGAGCAATGTTTATTAATTCCATTGAATGTACATCTCCATCTAATAACTGGGAAAAAGGTGAAGAGGTGGCCTATTTTTCATTCGGTTCAACCGTTGTTCTTTTGTTTGAAAAGGATACATTTTCTTTGAAAAAAGATATACATATTCCTGCAGAAGTGAAGATGGGAGATGTTCTGGGGTTTTTAACTGATAAATTATAGGCTTTGTAAACCAATATTGTTTTTTCTAATAAAATCTGTAGGGTATTCGTTCAGCAAGTTTTACTACGTAAAGAAATGGCTTCACTTATACCCTACAGAGGACTTTAACAACAGGAACCAGTAACAAAGCAAAATAAATAAAAAAAATCCCTACACATTTGTAGGGATCCATATTTTACGAAGACATTTTCATTCGATTTGTCAATGAACGTCGATGAATTTCTGTTTCAATGAGGCGTATAAAATCCCGGCTTAACTTTAATTCTTTTGCTTTAAAGTAGGATTCGATTAATAATTCATCTGATAAATTTCTCATTATAAGCCATCACCTCCAAAAATTTTCATTCTAAAATTACATCTTTTACATATACTAGTATGTTTATCATGTTGTACCCTTACTCTAACAAACATCATTAGATGGAACAAGCGTTCTTGTTATCCACAATAGGTGGTGGATAAGTTGTGAGTATCTTGTTTATAAATCTTTTATAGATAGATAAAACAATGTGTATAATGTGAATAAGGTTATCCACAATGTTGGGAAAAAGAGAATTTTGTCGAAATATTTTTTTGGAAATTTCACATATCTTTTTTTTATTTTGAATAAAGCCCTAAAATTGGTATGATAAAGTGTATCTCGAAAAGAAGTTGTTTAAAGAAGGATAGGAGTGTCTATGATTGCTGTTAAAAAATTTTTTACCGAATGAGCATGTAAAAAACGTATTTCTTATAAAACCAGAAGCTTTGAAGGAAAAAGGCATTAAAGCAATAATTACCGATTTGGATAATACATTGGTTGAATGGGATAGACCTAATGCAACACCTAAGCTAATTCAATGGTTTGAGGACATGAAGAAACATAATATTAAGGTGACCATTGTATCGAATAATAACGAAAAAAGAGTTAAGGAATTTGCCGATCCATTAGGAATTCCCTTTATCTTTTTAGCTAGAAAGCCACTATCAAAGGCTTTTAAACGAGCTATTGAAATAATGGATGTGAAGAAAGAAGAGGCAGTGGTTATTGGTGATCAGCTTCTTACAGACATTCTTGGAGGAAATCGAAGTGGATTTTATACGATACTCGTGATTCCCGTTGCCCAATCTGACGGATTTATGACACGTTTTAATCGAAAAATTGAAAGAAGAATTATGTCATCGTTTAAACGAAAAGGATTAATTAATTGGGAGGATTAACATTGACAGAACATATTTGCATTGGATGTGGGATAACCATTCAAACTGAAAATCCGAAAGGCCTCGGCTATGCTCCGCAATCAAGCCTAGAAAAAGAAACAATTATTTGTCAGAGGTGTTTCCGATTAAAGCATTATAATGAGGTTCAGGATGTATCCCTCACAGATGATGATTTCTTAAAAATTCTAAACGGTTTAGGAACTGTAGATGGATTAATTGTAAAAATCGTAGATATATTCGATTTTAATGGGAGTTGGCTTCCAGGACTACATAGATTTGTAGGGAAAAATCCGATACTTCTTATAGGGAATAAAGAAGATTTGTTACCGAAATCGGTAAAAAGACCAAAGCTAATCAACTGGATGAAACAACAGGCTAAGCAATTAGGACTTGCACCAGTAGACGTTCTTCTTGTTAGTGCAACGAAAGGCCATTCTATAGATGAAGCAATGGAAGCCATTGATAAGTATCGTGAAGGCAAAGATGTGTATGTAGTAGGATGTACAAATGTTGGAAAATCTACATTTATTAATCGAATCATTAAAAATGTAACAGGGGAGAATGACGTCATTACTACATCACATTTTCCCGGTACAACATTGGATATGATCGAAATTCCTTTAAATGATGGGAATGCTTTGATTGATACACCGGGAATCATTAATCACCATCAAATGGCCCATTATGTGGATAAAAAAGATTTAAAGGTGATTACTCCAAAAAAGGAAATTAAACCTACTATCTTTCAATTAAATGAACAGCAGACATTATTTTTTGGCGGCTTAGCACGCCTAGATTATATTAGCGGTGGCAGACGATCACTTGTTTGTTATTTATCGAACGAATTGAAAATTCATCGAACAAAAATTGAAAATGCAGACCAATTATATGAAAATCATGTAGGAGAATTACTGCAGCCCCCAAGAAAAGATGGTATAGAGGAGTTTCCAAAACTAATCCGATATGAATTTATGATTAAAGAAGCAAAGACAGATATCGTTTTTTCAGGACTAGGTTGGGTTACAGTTAATGAACCAGGTGCAAAGGTTGCAGCGTATGTACCGAAGGGTGTTAATGTAATGTTAAGGAACTCACTTATATAAAGAGGATGTTCAAAAAGTCCGGGAAAAATAGCTGTCGAATTTCGGCGTCAGCTTGCTCCTCCGCTCCTCACGTATTAAAAGCATACGCTCCGGTGCTCGGAGGCTACGCTTCCTTGAACTTCTCGGCTCTTTTTGTCCTCCTTTTTGAACATGTACTTAGAGAGGAGAAATGGATTATGGGGAAATTATTTGGAGTGATCGGAGATCCTATTGCACATTCTATGTCTCCAGTTATGCATAATGATGCTTTTTGCGATTTGCATTTGGATCATCATCATTATTTTCCTTTTCATATAACGAACGATCAATTAGAAGATGCTGTAAAAGGAATGAATGCACTTGGAATAGAGGGGTTTAACGTAACAATCCCTCATAAAGTAAAGATTCTTCCATTATTAGATGATATAGATCCTTTAGCTAAAGCAATAGGAGCAGTCAATACAGTCGTTCGTGAAAATGATAATTTTGTTGGATACAATACTGATGGACTTGGCTTTATCCGTTCTTTAAAAGAAGAATGGAAAAAGAGTCTTGTTAATGAAAAGGTATTAATTATAGGTGCAGGTGGTGCATCTAAAGCTATTTATTTTTCTCTCATTCATGATGGTGTCCAAAGTGTTGATATTTGTAATCGAACAATAGAACGTGCAAGACAACTTATTGATGGGTGTCCTTATCCTTCCCAATCTAATATTCTAACAATGGGAGAAGCAGAGGAAATGTTAGGTGATTATTCTCTAATTATTCAAACTACATCGATTGGTATGAGTCCACATGTTATGGATACTCCGATATCATTAAAAAACATAAAACCAAATACTCATATAGTCGATATTATATACAATCCATTTGAAACGGCTTTATTAAAAGAAGCGAAACAAAGAGGTGCTACTACTAGTAATGGACTAGGGATGTTTATTTATCAAGGAGCTATTGCCTTTGAAAAATGGACAGGTATTACACCAAATATTGAACGAATGAAAAAAATAGTAATGAACCACTTAGGAGGAAGTACACCATGTTAACAGGAAAACAAAAACGTTTTTTACGATCTAAAGCTCACCATCTTAATCCAATTTTTCAAGTTGGAAAAGGTGGGGTTAACGATAACATGATTAAGCAAATTTCGGAAGCTTTGGAAGCGCGTGAGTTAATAAAGGTAAGTGTTTTACAAAATTGTGAAGAAGATAGGGACTCCGTTGCCGAAAGTATCGTAAAGGGGACAAAAGCAGAGCTTGTTCAAATTATTGGAAATATTATTGTCCTTTATAAAGAATCAAAAGAAAATAAACAAATAACTCTTCCTTAGGTGATGACAAAATGACAAAGCGGGTCGGAATTTTAGGGGGAACATTTGATCCACCACATATAGGACATCTAATTGTTGCAAATGAGGTATGTCAGTCGTTACAGCTTGATGAAATACGTTTCATGCCCAATCAAGAACCACCTCATAAAAAGCGAAATAGCAAAGTTACTAATGAAGATCGCAAAACAATGATTTCCTTGTCGATTACAGACCACCCTTACTTTGCAATGGAATTAATTGAGTTTGAAAGAGAAGGACCTTCATATACTTATGATACGATTTCATTTTTAAAGGAAAGGGAATCGGATGTTGAATTTTACTTTATTATTGGTGCAGATATGATTGAATATTTACCTAATTGGTATAATATTGAGCAACTTAGTAATATTATTCAATTTGTCGGAGTCAACAGACCTGGACACTCACATGAAACGAAGTATCCAATTTTACATGTTCAAATACCAGATATTAATTTATCTTCTTCTGCTATCCGAAATAAAATAAAGAATAAACAATCAATCAAATATTTAGTCAATGATGATGTAATCGAATATATAAAGGAGCACAATTTATATGGAAAGGAATAAAGCCTTAGAAATTGTGGCTAAACAGCTTACTGAAAAACGTTATAAACATACACTAGGCGTAACTGAGACAGCCATTCAATTAGCTGAAAGGTATCATGTAGACAAAAAAAAAGCTGAATTAGCAGCAATTTTTCATGATTATGCTAAATTTCGTCCACTAGAGGAAATGAAAAAAATTATCATCGAGCAAAATTATGATGCTCGACTTTTAAAATATAATCCCGAATTATGGCATGCCCCAGTGGGTGCTTATTTAGTCGAACATGAGGCAGGTATACAAGACATTGAAATTTTAAACGCTATTCGTTATCATACATCAGGGAGAAGAAATATGACTTCCCTTGAAAAAGTGATTTATATAGCTGATTATATTGAGCCTGGTCGTCAATTTCTCGGAGTAGAGGAAGCAAGAAATTTAGCTGAAAAGGATCTAAATGAAGCACTATTGTTTGCAGTTCGGAATACAATTGTTTTTTTAATGAATAAAAATCAACCTGTCTATCCGGATACATTCGAGTTGTATAACGATATAGTCATAAAAAAGGAGAGATAATTGCATGGAGAATAATGAATTATTAATGACAGCAGTGAAAGCGGCAGATGATAAAAGAGCAGAGGATATTGTCGTTTTAAATATGAAGGGAATCTCGCTTATTGCAGATTATTTCTTAATTTGTCACGGGAATTCGGATAAGCAAGTTCAGGCTATTGCTAATGAGCTAAAAGATAAAGCAGAAGAAATCGGTTTTAATGTAAGGAGAATGGAAGGGTTTGATGAAGGTAAATGGGTGCTAATTGATCTAGGCGATGTAGTTGCTCATGTTTTTCATCGTGATGAAAGAGGCTATTATAATTTAGAACGTTTATGGGGAGATGCTCCAACCGTTGATATTCAAAGTGAGCTTACACCATGAACTATGGTGAATTTGCCTATATCTATGATTTCTTAATGCGAGATGTACCATATGATAAATGGCTTGAGTTTTTCTTTGAAAAGTTAAAGAAATATGATGTTCATGGAAAGAAAGTAATGGATTTGGCCTGTGGTACTGGTGAATTATCCGTGAGATTAGCAAAAACTGGTTTTCAAGTAACTGGTGTTGATTTATCGGATGATATGCTGATGGTTGCAAGCGAAAAAGCAAGTAAAGAGGGTCTCCACCTAAACCTTTTTCAGCAAAATATGTGTGAACTTGAGGAATTAGGATTGTATGATGTCATTTTAGTCTTCTGTGATTCCTTAAATTACTTATCTTCTCCAAAGGAAGTTCAGGAAACATTTAAAAGAATCTACTCCCATTTAAATGAAAAAGGGTTATTTCTTTTTGATGTTCATACCATTTATAAAATGGAACAAATTTTTTCCAACCAAACCTTTACTGAAATAGAAGATGGAGTATCATACATTTGGAATAGTTTTGAAGGTGAACATCCTTATTCAGTAGAGCATGAATTAACCTTTTTTGTACTAGATGATCATACTGATCAATATACCAGATTTGATGAACTTCACAAACAAAGAACATATAAAGAAACTGATTATACTTCATGGTTGGAAATGGCAGGTTTTGAAATTCTAGAAGTTACGGCAGACTTTTCAACATTAAAGCCAAATGATACTTCAGAAAGAATATTTTTTGTCTGTAGAAAAAAATAAAAGGCTTTGTTAATGTTTATTGTTGATAAAATGACCTGTAGAGTATGCGTGAAGCGATTATTTACGTAGGAAAAACTAGCTGAACGCATACTCTACAGGATTTTATTAGAAGCAACAACTTTGTTCAACAAAGATAAAAAAGTCGGATTCAAAAATTTTTGAATTCGACTTTTTTTGAAGGAATATTATCGTTTTTGTCGAAATAATAGTTAATCGAATTGTTTATTTATTTCTTCTAAGTCTTCTCTAAATTTTTCGTGAGTGGCGGCAAAGACTTTTTCGAACACATCCCCCAGCTCTGACTCTAGTACTTTTATCCCTTCACCTGTAATTCCGCCTTTAACACAAACTTTTTCCTGTAAGGTTGGGAGGGTATAGAATCCCTTTTTTAAAAGTTCACCTAGACCTACTAACATTTCACCGGCTAGCACAGTGGCGGTTGATTGATTAATTTCTGTTTTTGTTACAGCCCCGTCAATAAATCGTTGTGTAATATAGCTGAAAAAAGCTGGACCGCAACTTACGATATCAGAAGCTACTCTAGTAATGTTTTGTTCAATTTCCATAGGAATAGAAATATAAGAGAATAGTTCTTTTATTTTCCGTTTCCAAAACTCATCACAATTTGCCCCATATGTTAATAAAGAAACTCCAGATAAAGCTCTATTTGTAATACTTGGAATAGCTCTGATAACCGAGCAAGGCACCAGCGTCTCCAGCTGATTTGCAGATATGGGACTTGTAATCGAAACTAAACACTTATCCCTTGTTAAAGCCGAATCATTTTGTTTGATTAAAGGATAAATATCCCTAGGTTTAATACAAATAAAAATCAATTCAGACTTTTGAATGACGTCAATTGATTTCTTGCAAACATGAAGGGATGGAAATTTTTGTTGAAGATTCTCGGCTTTCTTGATCGTTCGATTAGTTATATAAAAATCTGAAGGTGAAATAGCTTTTCCTTCGATAAACGCTTCAACAATAATGCTTCCCATATTACCAGTTCCAATGATGCCTACCTTCATATTCAACACTCCTCAGTTCGTAAATCCAGATAGTAAAGTTCTTTGTCAAAAGGAACAAGAAAATTTCGAGTTTTAAATTAGAAAAGAGCCTTCATAAAACTGTATGTGAAAGATGCAGTCCATATTCATAGAAAACAAAAATTGTGAATTAGTGAATGATTTATTACAAAAACGGAGGTATTTGCTTTGAAAAAAATAATTGAACAATATAAGTTGATTATCATTGCAGTAGGAGTTTTGTTAATTGTAATTTTTTTTGTTTTTGAAAGAAGTAAAGAGAATGATTTTACCTCTGATAATTTAGAACTTTCTATGCCGAATGAATCAAAGGATTTTATTGAGAAAGCTGAGAATGAAGGAGGCTCTGATAAAAAGTTAATAATAGTTGATGTGAAAGGAGAGGTTGTTAATCCGGGGATCTATGAAGCAAGACCGGGAGACCGAATTCAAGATTTAATTACTAGTGCTGGAGGATTTCAAAAAAGGGCGGACCAAACCCAAGTAAATTTAGCACAAAAAGTTAAAGATGAAATGGTTATTTACGTTCCTAAAATTGGTGAACAAACAAACAATAGTACAACCTCTTCATCTACAATAAATTTTTCCAATGAACAAGAAAAAGTAAATATAAATACTGCTGGCAGCGAAGAGCTTCAAACTATTTCTGGAATAGGTCCATCCAAAGCTGCAGCAATAATAGAGTATCGAGAGCAAAAGGGTTTATTTGGAAAAATTGAAGATATTAAAAACGTAACAGGTATCGGTGATAAAACATTTGAAAAATTAAAGGAGCTGATTACAGTAGATTAAAGTTTTCATAGTTGACATAATAATTGACGGAGTAATCAAAGTACAGATAAACTAAATTCGTAGAGGAAAAATACCGATTAATAAATTTCAATAGACATGAAAAGGGAGAGAGTGATGGAAAGAATTTCTTGGAATCAATATTTTATGGCGCAAAGCCATCTTCTGTCTTATCGAAGCACATGTACGAGACTTGCTGTAGGAGCAACAATCGTTCGTGATAAACGTATTATTGCTGGTGGTTATAATGGATCAATTGCTGGAGATGAGCATTGTATTGATGAAGGCTGTTATGTTATTGATAATCATTGTGTAAGAACAATTCATGCTGAGACAAATGCGATTCTTCAGTGTGCAAAATTTGGGGTTCCAACGAACGGTGCAGAGATTTATGTAACACATTTTCCATGCTTGCCATGCTGTAAATCGATTATTCAAGCAGGGATTAAGTCTGTTTACTATGCAGAGGATTATAAAAATCATCCATATGCCATTGAACTGTATAAAAAAGCAGGTGTATATGTTGAGCAGGTCCCTTTTAATAAAGAGTATCTCGATGTTAATTCAAGTGAAAAAGCTGCTTTTGTAGAGTCTCTTTTCAAGATTTTAAAAGAAACTGGTATAAATGAGAATGAGCTTGCATCATTACAAGATAAAGCGAAAAAGTTATTTAACAAATAAAAATAGGGAGGTTATATGAAAGGATACTGGTTCTTTTTGGCAATTGTTGCTCTCTGTGGCTGCTCTATTCCAATAGGTATTCACTGGGGGCTCGTTATCTTTTTTCATCTCATATGGTTGCGAATGTTTCTCCTTAAAAAGCGCTTTTTATTGTATTCTGCAATATTAGTATATGCTATTTTTGCTTTGATTGGATTATGGGCAAATGAACAACGCATTTCATTTTTAAATCCTCATCAAACGAACTTTTTAATAACCTTTTTGGAATATCCGCAAATAGATGGAAATCAACTAAAATCAATAGGAAAAACAGATCTATCGGAAAAAGTAGTGCTAAAATATAAAATTCAAACAGAAGAAGAAAAGAAAAAGTTATTAAAGTATGTGCGAAGTGGACAAACGTGCAAGGTAAATGGTGATTTAATTAAACCTGAAGCAAATAGAAATGAAAACCTGTTTAATTACAAGCTTTACTTATATCGGCAAAATATTCATTGGATATTAGACGTTTCCGAAATCGTTGGATGTAAAGAGGGTGAAAAAGAATTATTTTCCTGGATTCATGATGTACGTGAGCAAGGCTTAAAAAAGGTTGAAAGCTTATTTTCTGAAGCTGCAATCCCCTATGCTAAAGCTCTTATCTTTGGTGATAACAGTAGTTTTTCTGAGGAAATCTATTCCTTGTACCAACGTCTAGGAATCGTTCATTTGCTTGCAATATCAGGATTACACGTTGGAGTGATTTCGGCGGGAATATTTTATATTCTCATAAGGATTGGGTTAATAAGAGAATTTACTAGTTACGCATTACTTACAATCCTGCCCCTTTATGCAATAATTACTGGTGCAAATCCACCAGTTGTTCGAGCAGTGACTATGTCTATGCTCCTAATTGTTTCAATCCAAAAGAAGTCCCCGTTCTCTTCACTTGATGCACTCTCCATTAGTTTTTTATTTTTTTTATTTAAGGATCCATATATATTGTTTCATATTGGGTTTCAATTATCATTTATCGTGTGTTTATCCATTCTTCTAGCGTCAAAGTCTATTCTTCCCCGATATAATAATTTTTTTGTGAAATCAATGATGATCTCTGTTATATCACAAGTTGCAGCAATACCAATCTTGTCTTTCCATTTTTTTGAGGTTTCGATCATAAGTATATTAAGTAATGTTCTCTATGTACCGTTTTATACTTTTATTACTTTACCGGTAATTTTTATCACCTACCTATCTTCTTATCTCCACCATTCTATCTTTTCTATTTTAGAAAAGGTAACAGATATGATTGTTAATATTTCCGAAAAGCTCGGGTATTTGTTAGATGTTAAAGGAGCGGTTTTAGTCATCGGAAAACCAAATATAGTGATTTTAATCTTACTTATCCTTGTTTCACAATTCGTCCTTTTCCAGCTTGAGAAAGGATTACCGCTTATTAAGGCAGTTTTTCCCCTTATACTTATTATTTGTTTCATAAAAATTTTTCAAATGTATCACCCAATAGGTGAGGTGACATTTATAGATGTTGGTCAAGGAGATAGCATTTTCATACGACTTCCTTATCATCGAGGGAACTATCTAATTGATACCGGAGGGCAGCTGAATTTTCCACAGGATGAATGGATGAAAAGAAAAAAGACATTTTCTGTAGGAAATGATATCATCATTCCGTTTTTAAAAAGTCAGGGAATTACAAGAATTGATAAATTAATTCTAACTCATAGTGATGTGGATCATATGGGTGAAGCAATTGAAATAATGGAAAGAACAACTGTAAATCAACTACTTGTATCCCCGAATTCTTGGGTAAAACCAGTAATGTTAAACACAGTAGAAATGGCAAAAGAACTTAGGATTCCCATTAAAATTGTCAAAGACGGAGTGAAGTGGGAAAATCGATCGGGTGTATTTCAATTTGTTTATCCATTCATTAATGAGTATGAAGGTAATAATAGTTCACTTGTTCTTTATGCGCAATTCGGAGGAAAGAGATGGCTTTTTACCGGTGATTTAGAAAAACAGGGGGAAGAAGAAATGATTAGAAAATATAGAATGGATATTGATGTAATAAAAATAGGTCATCATGGCAGTAAGGGATCAAGTTCTCCATTATTTATAGAACATTTTAAACCTAAATATGCCATCATCTCCGCTGGTAAAAACAATCGGTACGGACATCCTCATCAAGATGTTCTAGGAGTATTGGAAAAGAACAATACAAAAATACTCCGAACAGATGAGAATGGTGCAATTCAATATAAATATTTTCAAAATGATGGAACTTTTCATACCATACTTCCATAGTATAAAGTAGTTGAAAATTAGTCTTTCCCGAAAACGACACTAATTTTTTTGTTATCACTCGTTATTTTAGATATTAAATGAGGGAGTTTGCAAAAAGCAAACTCCCTCGCAAATTCATCTCTTAATTAACCGACATATTTGATGACAGTTGCGATGATGAACATGATAGCAAATACGGCAAATGAAACACCAAATCCAACGCCAGAATCTATCGCATCATTACGTTTTGATTGTACATTTTTTTCAAATTGGTTCACAACTACCCCTCCTATATACACCACTTTAGTATAGACTATTTGAATAAAAAAATCTATGAGGTTGTTCAAAAAGTGAGGGAAAAATAGCTAAAGAAGAACTTCTCGGCTCTCCTCCTTTTTGAACAAGTATTATATTACAAATTCCTTCACTGACAAGAGTTAACACAAATAGTTTTCATCATTAAGGTGAAAATATTATTACGGGTTTACCGTTGATAAAAAAGTTTCCTAGGCCTTTTTTATCAATGTTAACTATAGATTTGGGGATTTGACTTCATGATCATTTGGGAGTTAATCCCCTCTTAAATTAATTATCCACATTATACTTGTCAAAATCATCATCCTTTTTTACGATAGTATATATAATTCCTTTTTAGAAAGAAGGACGCAGGATGATTGAAATATGGAAAAAAATTGAGCAAAAGCAATTTTCACCGATATATCTATTATATGGAATAGAAAGTTATTTAATCAAGGAGACAAAACAAAAATTATTGAAGAATGTGTTAACAATAGAGGAAGTAGATTTTAATTTTGCAAATTATGATTTAGAAGAGGTTCCTGTTGAGGCAGCTTTAGCAGATGCAGAAACCTTTCCTTTTATTGGTGAAAAAAGATTAATCTTTTTACATAATGCCTTTTTTTTAACATCTGAAAAAGGAAAGCAACGGGTTGAACATGATCTTTCAAAGCTTGAAGAATATATACAAAACCCGCCATCATATACAGTTTTAGTGATTATAGCTCCTTATGAGAAATTAGACGAAAGAAAAAAAATAACAAAACAGTTAAAAAAGACTGCTTCAGTATTGGAAGCAAAAAAATTAGGTGAAACAGATTTAAAAGTTTGGGTCTTTGAAAAAGCCAAAGAATATGATGTTCAAATTGAGGATGAAGCAGTAGATTTATTAATCACATTGGCGGGAACGAATTTAATGATGCTCTCGCAAGAAATCGAAAAGCTCTCACTTTTTGTTGGAGTTTCGAATCAAATAAATATAGAAACAGTGGAAAATTTAGCTTCACGATCTTTAGAGCAAAATATATTTTCGCTAGTGGATAAAGTGGTCCATCGAAAAATAAACGAAGCATTAAGAATTTATTATGATCTCTTAAAACAAAACGAAGAGCCAATTAAGATTTTATCGATTTTAGCCAATCAATTTCGACTCCTTTACCAAACAAAAGAGCTTCAGAGAAGGGGCTATGGTCAACAGCAAATGGCTGCCTACCTAAAAGTCCATCCTTTTAGAATTAAGCTTGCTGCTGGACAAGCAAAGCTCTTTTCAGAGGAGGAACTGAAAAGGATTATGCTTTTGTGTGCGGATTGTGACTATCAAATGAAGACAAGCGGAATGAATAAAGTAATGATTATTGAAATGCTGTTATTTAAAATAAGTGAAAAAACATAAAAAAACGATCCAATTTAGGATCGTTTTTTTATTCTTTAAAATATTATTACGCATTTGCAACGTTTAATTTTTTCATTAAACGAGCTTTTTGTCTATCCGCAGTATTTTTATGGATAAGACCTTTTGATGCTGCTTTATCAAGTTGACTAACAGCAGTACCTAATAGGTCTTTTGCGTTTTCATCTTTATTGGCAACTGCAGCTTCAAATTTCTTTACAGCTGTACGCATAGTAGATTTCATAGCAGAGTTATGAGCATTACTTTCATTGCTAGTTTTTACGCGTTTGATGGCAGATTTGATATTTGGCATTTCTTTCACCTCCTACGAGTAACTAAACTTAATTACTCGACTTTCACAATCCTTAACAATAAGAACAAGTGATATTTTATCAAACGAACCTTGAATTTGCAATACATACCGAAGAAAAGAAATTCTAAAAGGCTCTTTTCTAATACTTTATTGCTATTTGCAACAAAGTAAAAATAGGTAGAGATTTTACGAAGTAAATATCTAGTAGGATTTTTACGGTTGTTTTTGCACATATATAAAACGTATGGGATGAAGAAAAGAGCACGAAACCAGTTTAATTAAGTATTTGAGTTATTTACGAAAAGCAACAATCTTTACGTAACAGCCTTCTAAAAAGTGATGATGACCGATTTATTAAAGTTATCACTTACTTAAATTTTGAATGAATCTTTTAAAAAACGGTAAAGATAAATAGTATGAAAAATACCCACTTCATGCTTGTTTTTAGATTAGGAGGTTTATTATGAAAAATCGTGATCAAATTGATTTAAGCCAATATTCTGTTCGGACAGATTTAGCCATTGAAGCAAAAGATATGGCAGTTGAACAAAGAACAAAAAACAACGAAAAAAGTACTGATATTGAAGGGGTCATTGTTAAAGAAAGACAAGAAGGAGATATTAAAATCTCGAGTGTAGAAATTACAGAGCAAGGGGAAAAGGCGATTGGGAAAAAAGCAGGAAACTATTTAACAATAGAGGTTCAAGGGATTAGACAACAAGATTCAGATTTACAGCAAAAGGTCGAAGAGGTATTTGCAAAGGAATTCAGTCAATTTCTTCATGATTTAAACATATCAAAAGATGCTAGTTGTTTAATCGTTGGATTAGGGAATTGGAATGTGACCCCTGACTCTTTAGGTCCGCTCGTTTGTGAAAACGTGATAGTTACTAGACATTTATTTAAGTTGCAGCCGGAAAATGTAGAGGATGGCTATCGTTCTGTAAGTGCGATTTCACCAGGAGTTATGGGTCTAACAGGTATTGAAACTAGTGATATTATTTTCGGTGTTGCAGAAAAATCCAAACCTGATTTTATTATTGCTATCGATGCATTAGCATCTCGTTCGATTGAAAGAGTGAATGCAACCATTCAAATTTCCGATACGGGGATCCACCCAGGATCAGGAGTCGGAAATAAGAGAAAAGAACTGAGCAAAGAAACATTAGGGGTACCTGTTATTGCTATCGGTGTTCCAACTGTTGTTGATGCTGTTTCTATTACAAGTGATGTAATTGACTACCTTTTGAAACACTTTGGAAGAGAAATGCGAGAAGGAAAGCGTCCTTCTAGTTCTTTAGCTCCATCGGGGATGACATTTGGAGAAAAGCTAAAATTAACAGAAAAGGATTTGCCGGGGGAACAACATCGAAAAATGTTTATGGGAATGATTGGGACACTTGAGGATGAAGAGAAAAGAACGTTAATTCATGAAGTATTGGCGCCGCTTGGTCATAACCTTATGGTGACTCCAAAGGAAATTGATGTATTTATAGAAGATATGGCTAATTTAATAGCAAATGGGTTGAATTCAGCATTACATACTTCTGTTGATCAGCATAATGTTGGTTATAAAACAAGATAGGAGAATCGGATTATCTTTACTTTTTACATTGAAACATATTTTTGATAAGTTCTACTTTTTCTAGTAAAAACATACATTACTAATAAATTTGCTAGAAAGGGTGGAACAATGAAATCATACAAAAATAGTAGCTATATTGTAACTGTTAACGTTTCTAGTGTGATTAAAGGTGGGATCATATGTGTCCTTTCATTAATAATAATGTTTTCTTTATCTGGAATATTAACTTCATTGAAGCCAGGATACCGAGTAAACTCTAACATTATTCATCAGGCAGCAAGTAACATATCCAGTAAAACGCTTTTTCAATTATTAGCTTCTGATACGCAAATGATTAATGCCACCATTTCAGATGAAGAGAAGCCTCCGAGTCTTACCAATACAATGTTAAGTCTAGCAACAAACATTAGCTTTAAGGATCCGAGAAGTTTTTTAGGAAGGGAACTACCGGGCTTCACTTTTTTTGATAGTGAAATTTTAGTAGCAGGTGAAGGAACAAATTTCACGAATCTTCCAATAGAAACCGTACCTCCTGACAAGGTTTTTAAATCAAAGAAAGATCCTAATTTGAAAAATACATCTGATATCGATTCAAATGAAAATACGAAGGAGAATACGAACAAATCCTCTTTATCAACCGGGGATAAAAAGACTGTTTTTATTTATTTTTCACATACACGGGAATCTTTTTTACCATACTTAGACGGAGTAACTAATCCAGATGACGCTCAACACTCCAAAATAAATGTTACAAAGGTCGGGGGAAAGTTAAAAGAGGAATTGGAAGACCGGGGTATAGGTACTACGGTGGACAAAACAGATGTTCAATCACTTTTATTAAAAAAGGGATGGCAATACACTCAATCCTATCAAGAATCACGGGAACTCGTCCAAGCAGCTATGACGAATAATCGTAATCTACACTATTTTATTGATATACATCGTGATTCCCGTCGTAAAAAGGATACGACTATTTCGATAAACGGAAAATCATTTGCTAAAATTGCCTTTGTTATTGGTGGGAATAATCCGAATTATGAAAATAATGCCCGTCTGGCAAGAGATCTTGACAATCTATTAAAGAAAAAATACAAAGGATTATCAAGGGGAGTTTTGAAAAAAGCAGGGGCTTTGACGAATGGGAAGTTTAACCAAGATTTATCTGCCAATGCCTTCTTAATCGAGGTTGGTGGAGTAGACAACACGTTTGAAGAAATGTATCGAACGGTAACGGCACTTGCAGATGTATTTAGTGAATATTATTGGCAAGCAGAGAAAGTAGATGGAAATCAATCAGAGCCCCCTTCTGCAAAATAATGATATGCTCGTAAAAGGATGATAAAAATTGAAACGATTTATGCTGAAGTGTTTTCTCATTTGTTGTGTACTTTTCGTTGGTGTGTTAATGGGGATGCAAAAGGCGAATGTTGGTATGACCGAGATGAAGGGATATCATGATGAAGGTTTCAAGGCTCCGATTACCATCAAAGAAGGGAATAATGGGGAGGTAGAAGCATCTGTATTAGGGAAAAATGTTTCATCCCACGATTTAGAAGGGAAAAAGGAAAAAATAAAAGAAATAAAAGCTTTTAATTTCTTTTCCTCCCTTGGGAAAACAATAGCTAATATCATCTCAGGAATAACTGAAAAAATTATTGATGTGGCTTCTTCGTTATTATAATCATTTGAGAGTGTATCCTTCATTGGTTACACTTTTTTATCGTTTTTCTAGCTAATTGCAAAATAAATTCAATTGAATCTTGCAAATCCTGCTGATATAATCAAAAATAGTTTACATGTGTCGTTTAACAGGAGTGAAATAACAATGAATCATGAAGAAAAATTAAAAAGGCAAGAAAAAATTCGAAACTTTTCTATTATTGCTCATATAGACCACGGAAAATCTACACTGGCTGATCGAATACTAGAAAAAACGAATGCACTTACCTCCCGCGAAATGAAAGCCCAATTACTAGATTCTATGGATTTAGAGCGTGAGCGTGGGATTACAATAAAACTAAATGCCGTTCAATTAAAATATAAAGCAAAGGATGGAATAGAATATATCCTTCATTTAATCGATACCCCTGGACATGTCGATTTTACCTATGAAGTTTCACGAAGCTTAGCAGCATGTGAAGGTGCGATCCTTGTTGTAGATGCTGCGCAAGGTATTGAAGCACAAACATTGGCAAATGTTTATCTTGCTTTAGATAATAATTTAGAAATTTTGCCTGTAATTAATAAAATTGATTTGCCTGCAGCAGATCCCGAAAGAGTTCGCCAAGAAGTTGAGGATGTTATTGGACTTGACGCTTCGGATGCTGTATTAGCATCAGCAAAAGCTGGAATTGGTATTGAGGATATTTTAGAACAAATAGTCGAAAAAGTCCCAGCTCCTTCAGGGGATCCGAGTGCGCCATTAAAAGCACTTATCTTCGATTCCTTATATGATGCATATCGTGGTGTAGTTGCTTATATCCGAGTTGTAGAAGGTTCTGTAAAAGTTGGAGATAAAATAAAAATGATGGCAACCGGAAAGGAATTTGAAGTAACTGAAGTAGGTGTATATGCGCCAAAACCAGTACTATGTGATGAACTAACTGTTGGTGATGTTGGATTTCTAACAGCTTCTATTAAAAATGTTGGAGATACAAGGGTAGGGGATACGATCACAAGTGCTAAAAATCCTGCTGCTGAAGCTTTACCAGGATACCGTAAACTTAATCCAATGGTTTATTGTGGATTATATCCAATTGATTCTGCCAAATTTAATGATTTGCGGGATGCACTTGAAAAGCTTGAATTAAATGATTCAGCCCTACAATTTGAACCAGAGACCTCACAAGCATTAGGATTTGGCTTCAGATGTGGCTTCTTAGGTCTTTTGCATATGGAAATTATTCAAGAAAGAATTGAACGTGAATTTAATATTGATTTAATTACAACGGCACCAAGTGTTATCTATAAGGTTAGGATGACAGATGGAGAAGAAGTAAATGTAGATAATCCTTCAAACATGCCTGATCCTCAAAAAATTGACAAAGTTGAAGAGCCATATGTTCGAGCTTCAATTATGGTTCCCAATGATTATGTAGGTGCAGTAATGGAATTATCTCAAGCAAAACGTGGAACGTTTATAGATATGAAATACTTGGATGATATCCGTGTAAATGTCATTTATGAAATTCCATTATCAGAGATTGTATATGATTTCTTTGACCAGTTGAAATCTAGTACAAAAGGCTATGCTTCATTTGATTATGAAATGATTGGTTATAAAGAATCAAAATTGGTGAAAATGGATATTCTTTTAAATGCAGAAAAAGTAGATGCATTAAGCTTTATTGTTCATAGGGATTTTGCTTATGAACGTGGGAAGGTTATTGTAGAAAAATTGAAAGAAATTATTCCAAGACAGCAATTTGAAGTGCCAGTACAAGCAGCAATTGGACAAAAAATTGTTGCGCGTTCGACCATTAAAGCGATGAGAAAAAATGTTTTAGCGAAATGTTACGGGGGCGACATTTCTCGTAAAAGAAAGCTTCTTGAAAAACAAAAAGAAGGTAAAAAACGTATGAAACAAGTGGGCTCGGTAGAAGTTCCACAAGAAGCTTTCATGGCGGTACTTAAAATGGATGATACAAACACATCAAAATAATGAGCAAAAGGGAGTAAGCTTGATTATGATCATGCCTAGCTCCCTCTTTTTTCTTTTACTAATTTATGCAAATCTATTATGGAGTTGATTTTTTCATGCCTGTAAAATCTGCCTATATTCATATCCCTTTTTGTGAGCATATTTGTTATTATTGTGATTTTAATAAGGTCTTCTTGAAAGGTCAGCCAGTTGAAGATTACATTGACAAGTTACTGTACGAAATGAAATTAACACTTACTACTTTTCCTACCGATGAGTTGAAAACAATTTTTGTTGGTGGTGGAACACCGACCGTATTAAACGAAGCTCAATTGGAAAAATTGTGTAAAGGAATTTATTCAATTCTTCCTTTAAAAAAAGATGGGGAATTTACATTTGAAGCAAATCCCGGTGACTTATCGATAGAGAAGCTTAAAATATTGAAGGAGTATGGAGTAAATCGTTTAAGCTTTGGAGTTCAATCTTTCAATGATGAATTACTGAAAAAAATCGGCAGAACACATACAGTAAATGAAGTATATAAAACAATAAATAAAGCACAAAAGTGCGGCTTTAATAATATTAGTATTGATTTAATATATGGATTACCGAGTCAAACGGAGAAAGACTTTCAAGATACTTTAAATAAAGCATTAGAATTAAATCTTCCCCACTATTCTAGCTATTCATTAATTGTTGAACCTAAAACCATTTTTTATAATTTGATGAAAAAAGGAAAGTTGCATCTTCCTTCAGAAGAATCCGATGCAAATATGTACAGCATGTTAATGGATGGGATGATTAAAAACGGCTATACACAATATGAAATAAGTAATTTTTCAAAGCCGGGATTTGAAAGTCGTCACAACCTAGTATATTGGAACAATCAAGAATATTATGGTTTCGGTGCAGGTGCCCATAGTTATGTATATGGAAAAAGACGTGCTAATATCGGTCCAATTAAAAAGTATATTGAAACACTTCAAGATAAACGTTTACCAATATTTGAAGAAAATAGCTTGACAAAAAGAGAAATGATGGAAGAGCAAATGTTTTTAGGATTAAGGAAAAATATTGGTGTTAGTATTTCAGAGTTTCATTACAAATTTAACGATGATTTATTAATAGTATTTGAAAAGCCAATTAACGAAATGGTTCAAAAAGGTTGGCTGGAAATGAAAGATGGATATGTTCGACTTACTAGAGAAGGAAGATTTTTAGGGAATGAAGTTTTTCAGGCTTTTTTAGTTTCGTAAGAACAATTCTTCGGTTGTAGATTTTCAGGTTCACCCTTTATATTAATAGTACTACTAAGAAGGGGTAAAAATATTGACACGTTAGTGTAGTTTTGATACTTTATTATTAGAATTAGCACTCAGTGAGAATGAGTGCTAACAGAGGTGATAAAAGTTGTTAACAGATCGTCAACTTCTAATTTTACAAGTAATCATAGATGACTTTATTCGATCTGCACAACCTGTCGGCTCGAGAACCCTTTCTAAAAAAAATGAAATTTCCTTAAGCTCTGCTACTATTCGTAATGAAATGGCAGATTTAGAAGACTTAGGGTTTATAGAAAAGACCCATACTTCTTCAGGGAGGATACCTTCAGAAAAAGGGTACAGATATTATGTTGACCATATTTTAGCTCCACAACAGCTAAATGCAATAGAAATATCTCGTATTCATTCCATTTTTGCAGAAAGAATTTATGAGCTTGAAAAAATTGTGCAAAAATCGGCGAAAATTCTTTCTGAGTTGACAAATTATACGGCAATTTTATTAGGACCTGAAGTAAAGGAAACAAAGTTGAAAAGATTGCAGGTTGTTCCTATAAATAATGAAACAGCTGTTGCAATTATAATTACAGATACAGGTCATGTTGAGAATCGAATGTTCACTATTCCAAAGGGATTCAATCTTCTTGATTTGGAAAAAATGGTTAATATTTTAAATGAAAGATTGACCAATGTTCCAATATCAGATTTAAAAGACAAAATTTATAAAGAGGTTGCTGTTCTTTTAAAGCAGCACATTCAAAATTACGATACTTTGCTTTACTCTCTGTCGGAAACATTAAGCTTAAAGGAACAAGAAAAATTATTCTTTGGTGGGAAAGCAAATATACTAAACCAGCCAGAGTTTCGTGATATTCAAAAGATTCATTCCTTAATGGATATGATAGAACGTGAAAAAGGATTTTATGATTTAGTAAAGCAAATCCCTCACGGAATTCATGTGAAAATTGGGAAGGAAAATAAACGATCTGAAATGGAAAACTGTAGTTTAATCACTGCAACCTATTCAATTGGCGATGAGCCTGTAGGGACAATTGCGATTTTAGGTCCAACAAGAATGGAATACTCAAGAGTTATTAGTTTACTGGATTTTTTAAGTAATGATATGTCAAAAGCACTAACTAATTTGTATCATAACTAATGTAAGTGGACATATTGTTAATGGATAACTCAACTGGAAATTAGCAATAAAAACCTGCTGATTTCTAGTCTTTTTTCGTGAATTTAAGGGAGGTGAAAACAATGGCAGAAGAGAAAAAACAAGATAAACAACAACAAGAGATAATTGAAGAAAATAACGTAGAGTCTATTTTTGCAGAAGATTTAGAGAGAAAAACTGCAGATTCAATAGACACTGAAAATGAAGCAGATGAGCTGACCATTGCCAATGAAAAACTGAATGAACTTCAAGCGAAGCTTGATGAGTCAGAAAATCGTTATCTACGTTTACGTGCCGATTTTGATAATTTCCGTAGAAGGACTCAAATCGACCGTGAGGCGAGTGAAAAATATAAAGCACAAAGCTTAGCTACAAATTTGTTACCAGCCATTGATAATTTTGAGCGTGCAATGCAAATAACACCTGAAAATGAACAAACGAAACAATTAATGCAAGGTGTTGAAATGGTTTATCGCAATATTATCGATGCCCTTAAACAAGAGGGTATTGAAATTATCGAGGCGGTTGGGAAAGAATTTGACCCTAATTTTCATCAAGCAATTATGCAGGGGGAAGACGAAAATTATGATTCTAATGTCGTAATTGAAGTATTCCAAAAGGGTTATGTTTTAAAAGATCGAGTTTTACGTCCATCAATGGTAAAAGTGAATCAGTAAGCTCTTTAAATTATGTTAAAAATGTTAAACACTATCCAAAATAGCAACAATTTTTTGGCGAAAATAGGTATTAGTAAATCTACATACATATGATTGTAGGAGGTAATTAAACATGAGTAAAATTATTGGTATTGACTTAGGGACAACAAACTCTTGTGTTGCTGTCCTTGAAGGTGGAGAACCAAAGGTTATTCCTAATCCAGAAGGTAACCGTACTACTCCATCTGTAGTTGCATTTAAAAATGGAGAACGTCAAGTAGGGGAAGTGGCAAAGCGTCAATCCATTACAAATCCTAATACGATTATTTCGATTAAACGTCATATGGGTACGAACCATAAAGTAACAATTGAAGATAAAGAGTATACGCCACAAGAAGTTTCAGCAATGATCCTTCAATACATCAAATCTTATGCTGAAGAATATTTAGGAGAAACAGTAGATAAAGCAGTTATTACTGTTCCAGCATATTTTAATGATGCAGAACGTCAAGCAACAAAAGATGCAGGGAAAATTGCTGGCTTAGAAGTGGAACGTATTATTAATGAGCCAACTGCGGCTGCTCTTGCTTATGGGCTTGATAAAATGGATCAAGATCAAACTATATTAGTCTACGATCTTGGTGGAGGTACATTTGACGTATCCATCCTTGAACTAGGAGATGGCGTTTTTGAAGTTCGTGCAACTGCTGGTGATAATAAACTTGGTGGAGATGATTTTGACCAAGTGATTATCGATTACTTAGTCGCTGAATTTAAGAAAGAAAATGGCATTGATCTTTCTAAAGATAAAATGGCTGTACAACGCCTTAAAGATGCAGCGGAAAAGGCGAAAAAGGATTTATCTGGAGTAACTTCTACTCAAATTTCGTTGCCGTTCATTACAGCGGGTGAGGCAGGACCATTACATTTAGAAGTAACTTTAACACGCGCTAAATTTGATGAAATTTCTGCTGGATTAGTTGAGCGTACAATGGGACCTACTAGACGGGCAATGCAAGATGCAGGACTTTCTCCAAGTGATATTGATAAAGTTATCCTTGTTGGTGGTTCTACACGTATTCCGGCAGTACAAGAAGCGATTCGCAAAGAAACTGGCAAGGATCCACACAAAGGTGTTAACCCTGATGAAGTTGTTGCAATGGGTGCGTCTATCCAAGGTGGAGTATTAACTGGCGATGTAAAAGATGTAGTTCTTCTTGATGTTACACCTCTTTCACTAGGTATTGAGACAATGGGAGGAGTTTTCACTAAATTAATCGATCGTAATACAACAATTCCTACATCCAAGTCACAAGTATTTTCTACAGCTGCAGACAATCAAACAGCTGTTGATATTCATGTTTTACAGGGTGAACGCCCTATGGCAAATGATAATAAAACATTAGGACGTTTCCAATTATCAGATATTCCTCCTGCACCTCGAGGAATCCCGCAAATTGAAGTATCATTTGACATTGATAAAAATGGTATTGTAAATGTAAGTGCTAAAGACTTAGGTACTGGAAAACAACAAAACATTACGATTAAGTCATCTTCTGGTCTATCTGAAGACGAAATTGAACGTATGGTAAAAGAAGCAGAAGAAAATGCTGATGCGGATAAAGAACGTAAAGAGGAAGTAGAATTACGTAATGAAGCAGATCAGCTCGTCTTTACAACAGAAAAAACATTAAAAGATCTTGAAGGCAAAGTGGACCAAGCTGAAGTGAAAAAAGCGGAAGAAGCTAAAGATGCATTAAAAGCAGCCATTGAGAAAAATGATTTAGCAGAAATTCGTGAAAAGAAAGAAGCACTTCAAGAAATCGTCCAAAACTTGTCCATGAAGCTTTACGAAGAAGCTGCAAAACAAGCTCAAGAAGGACAGCAAAATGCAGAAGGTCAAGGCGGAAAGAAAGATGACGATGTAGTCGACGCTGAATTTGAAGAAGTAAAAGATGATAAATAATTGTTCCCGGATTTAGTGTGATTCAAAAAAGTCAAAGTCAGGTAAATTCTTGGCTTTGGCTTTTTCTATGCTGATTGAAAAGTGTAATTACTGTTCTTTTTATTGATTGTTCACTGTGTCAATGTTAAAATAACCTTTATGTGAAAGGATTCGGGAGTGATTTTTATGAGTAAAAGAGATTTTTATGAAATATTAGGACTAGAAAAAAATGCTTCTAAAGAGGATATAAAAAAAGCATACCGAAAGTTATCTAAAAAATATCATCCGGATATTAATAAGGCAGAGGATGCAGCAGATAAATTTAAAGAAGTAAAAGAAGCTTACGAAGTATTGTCTGATGATCAAAAACGTGATCATTATGATCGTTTTGGGCATACAGATCCTAATCAAGGTTTTGGCGGATTTGGAGATGCTGATTTCGGCGGATTTGGTGGATTTGAAGATATCTTTAGTACTTTCTTTGGTGGTGGATCATCAAGAAGACGTGATCCTAATGCACCAAGACAGGGTGCTGACCTTCAATATACAATGACATTAAACTTTGAGGAAGCTGTCTTTGGTAAAGAAACCGAACTGGAAATACCGCGTGAAGAAACATGTGATACATGTCATGGTTCAGGTGCTAAGCCTGGGACAAAACCGGAAACATGCTCACATTGTCATGGATCTGGTCAATTGAATACAGAACAAAATACACCGTTCGGAAAAATTGTCAATCGACGAGTTTGTAACTATTGTAACGGTACAGGAAAGATGATTAAAGACAAATGCAGAACTTGTAGCGGAACAGGTAAAGTGAAAAAACGCCGTAAAATAAATGTGAAAATTCCTGCAGGTGTTGATGATGGCCAACAATTACGCGTTTCTGGACAAGGTGAACCTGGAGTTAATGGCGGGCCAGCCGGAGATCTTTATGTTGTATTTCACGTAAGAGAGCACGAGTTCTTTGAACGTGATGGGGATGATATTTATTGCGAAGTTCCTATCACTTTCTCTCAAGCAGCATTAGGTGATGAGATTGAAGTTCCAACACTGCATGGAAAAGTGAAATTGAAAGTGCCAGCGGGTACCCAAACAGGAACAAAATTCCGACTACGTGGTAAGGGAGTTCCAAATGTTCGTGGATACGGAGTAGGGGACCAACATATTCATGTTAAGGTCGTTACACCTACGAAATTAACGGAAAAACAAAAGCAATTGTTAAGAGAGTTCTTTGAAATTAGCGGCCCGCTGCCTGACGAACAGCATGAATCTTTTTTCGATAAAATGAAAAAAGCATTTAAAGGGGAATAAATCAAAAATGGAGTTGGTAGATAGTGAAATGGTCTGAAATAATGATTCATACGACAAATGAAGCAATTGAACCGATCTCAAATATATTGCATGAGGCAGGTGCAAGCGGGGTAGTAATCGAAGACCCGTTTGATCTAATAAAAGAAAGAGAAGATCAATTCGGTGAGATCTACCAACTCAATCCAGATGATTATCCCGAAGAAGGTGTAATTATCAAAGCATATTTGCCGGTTACCAGTTTCTTAGGGGAAACTGTTGAGGAAATCAAGCAATCGATAAATAATCTTGCCTTATTTAATATTGATATCGGTCATAACCATGTGACAATTAGTGAGATCCATGAAGAAGAATGGGCGACTGCCTGGAAAAAATATTATAATCCTGTGAAAATATCAGAAAAATTTACGATTGTTCCGACATGGGAAAACTATGAACCTGTTAGCAGTGATGAATTAATTATTGAATTGGATCCTGGAATGGCTTTTGGAACTGGAACCCATCCTACTACAGTGATGTGTATTCAGGCATTGGAGAGAATTATCAAAGAATGTGATACGGTAATCGATGTTGGAACTGGGTCAGGCGTATTAAGTATTGCTGCTGCTCTTTTAGGTGCTTCAAAGGTAACTGCGTTAGACTTAGACGAAGTTGCTGTTCAATCAGCAAAGCTTAATATTAAATTAAATAAAGTACAAAACAAGGTTTCAGTTTCAAAAAATGATCTTCTGCATGGAATGGATGGACAGGTGGATGTTGTTGTTTCGAATATTCTAGCTGAAGTAATCATGAGCTTTACCGACGATGTTGCAAAAGCAGTAAAATCAGGTGGCTACTTTATTGCATCAGGTATCATTCAGCAGAAAAAAAATCAAGTAAAAGAAGCAATTATTGCTTCAGGATTTACGATTGAAGAAACCCTTGTGATGGAAGATTGGATTGCTTTCATTGCAAAGCGAGGGTGATAATAAATGCAAAGGTATTTTATCGATCAGCCATTTGAGGGGAACAATGAAGTTCGGTTAGATGGAGATATTTTCCACCATATATCACGTGTCATGCGAATGAAGATAAATGATGAATTTTATATTGTTTTTTCAGACGAAAAAGCTGGAATTGCTAAAATAGTGGATATTTCCAATGAAGAAATCATTGCTAGTATTGTAAAATGGGAAGATACGAACAAAGAATTACCTGTTAAGGTGGCTATTGTGAGCGGACTGCCAAAAGGGGATAAATTAGAATTAATTATTCAAAAAGGAACTGAGCTCGGAGCATATCAATTTGTCCCTTTTATAGCGGATCGCTCCATTGTTAAATGGGATTCTAAAAAAGAAAAGAAAAAGGTAGAGCGTTGGCAGAAAATTGCATTAGAAGCGGCAGAACAAGCTCACAGGCAGCATATGCCTAAAGTATATGCTCCATGTCCCTTTAAACATTTATTAGATATCAGTCAATCTTTTGATCATAAATTAGTGGCTTTCGAAGAGAGTGCTAAATTAGGTGAGACCTCCAATTTTGTCAAAGCAATTAATAATTTTAATCATGGCGATTCAGTACTAATCGTATTTGGTCCTGAAGGTGGTCTTTCAATAGAAGAGGTTCAACAAATGGAAGAAAGCGGATTTCAAATTTGTGGATTAGGTCCAAGAATTTTAAGAACTGAAACAGCACCATTATATGCACTATCCGCGATTTCTTACCAATTAGAATTAATGAGGTGATTGCAATGTCACAAGTGGCATTCCATACTTTAGGGTGTAAAGTGAATCATTATGAAACAGAAGCGATCTGGCAATTATTTAAAGCCCAGGATTATGAACGTGTTGACTTCGAATCTATTGCAGATGTATATGTAATCAATACATGTACAGTAACCAATACTGGCGATAAGAAAAGCCGCCAAGTAATTCGTCGTGCAATAAGGAAAAATCCTGATGCAGTAATATGTGTAACTGGCTGTTATGCGCAAACTTCTCCTGCAGAAATAATGGCAATTCCTGGAGTTGATATTGTTGTAGGTACTCAAGATCGGGTAAAAATGCTTGAATATATTGAGCAGTTTAAACAAGAGCGTAAGCCGATTAATGGTGTTGGAAACATTATGAAAAATCGTGTATATGAAGAACTGGATGTACCAGCATTTACTGACCGTACACGTGCATCATTAAAAATCCAAGAGGGTTGTAATAACTTCTGTACGTTCTGTATTATTCCTTGGGCACGCGGCCTAATGCGTTCACGTGATCCAAAGGAAGTAATTCATCAAGCCCAGCAGCTCGTGGATGCAGGTTATAAAGAACTTGTCTTAACAGGAATCCATACAGGCGGATATGGTCAAGATATGAAGGACTATAATTTAGCGATGTTACTTCGAGACTTGGAAGAGCAAGTTAAAGGATTAAAACGAATTAGGATTTCTTCCATTGAAGCAAGTCAATTAACTGATGAAGTCATTGAGACAATCGATAAATCAAAAATAATTGTTCGTCATATGCATATTCCACTTCAATCAGGGTCAGATACTGTTTTAAAACGAATGAGACGTAAATATACAATGGCAGAGTATGCTGAAAGACTAGAAAAATTAAAGAAAGCATTACCAGGCCTTGCTGTTACATCTGACGTGATTGTTGGTTTCCCAGGTGAAACAGAAGAAGAATTCATGGAAACGTACAATTTTATAAAAGATCATAAATTTTCCGAACTTCATGTTTTTCCTTACTCTAAACGAACTGGAACACCAGCGGCTCGAATGGAAGATCAAATTGATGAAGAAGTAAAAAATGAGCGTGTTCATCGGCTTATTTCACTTTCTGATCAATTGGCTAAAGAATATGCTTCCCATTTTGAAAACGAAGTATTAGAAGTGATTCCAGAAGAGAAGTTCAAAGAAGATTCAAATAGCGGTCTTTATGAAGGATATACAGATAATTATCTAAAAGTAGTATTTCCTGCTACAGAGGATATGGTAGGAAAATTAGTCAAAGTAAAAATAACAAAACCAGGATATCCATATAACGAAGGTCAATTTGTTCGTGTAATGGATGATATCGAAGAAAAGGTTGAACGCCAAGCTATCTAAAAACTGCAGATTTCCCTGCAGTTTTTTTTATTACTGGGATATACTAGTTATACTCGAAATCTAATAGAGACCATGTTATAGTAAAAGAGGTACGGACAACACATATGAAGGAGATATGAATATGACTAAAAACATTGCAAAAATGATCGATCATACATTGTTAAAGCCTGAAGCTACGAAACCGCAAGTTCAAACCCTTTGTGAGGAAGCAAAGGAATACTCTTTTGCTTCCGTTTGTGTAAATCCAACATGGGTTTCATTTGCAGCCGAAATGTTAAAAGATACTGATGTTAAGGTGTGTACTGTCATTGGATTCCCCCTCGGAGCTTCTACCCCAGAGACAAAAGCATTTGAAACGAAAAATGCAATTGAAAACGGTGCCACCGAAGTCGATATGGTCATCAATATTGGTGCATTAAAAAGTGGAGATTTTGAATTAGTTGAAAAAGATATATTAGCGGTTACAAATGCAGCTAAAGGGAAAGCACTAACAAAAGTCATAATCGAAACTTGCCTTCTTACTGAGGAAGAAAAAGTTCGTGCATGTGAAATAGCTGTGAAAGCAGGAACTGATTATGTTAAAACATCAACTGGTTTTTCAACTGGTGGAGCAACCGCTGAAGATATTGCCTTGATGAGAAAAACAGTTGGACCAGAGATTGGTGTTAAAGCCTCTGGAGGGGTTCGTAGTCCTGAAGACGCACAAAGTATGATTGATGCAGGTGCTACTCGTATTGGAGCAAGCTCAGGAGTGAAAATTGTCCAAGGACTATCAAGTGATAGTGATTATTAAAATGAAAGCCCGGGATAAAGTTCCTGGGTTTTTATATTTATCAAACAGGTTTTATTTTCTTTCTCCCATGAATCTTAATAATAAACCGGCCGAATTGCATTGCAAAAGGTAGAACTGATAATGAGCAAACAACATTAAATATGACGCTTGCATGTGCTAGCTGGGTTTCAAGGCTGGTCGTTATGTTTCTGCAAATATCAGCTATAGACGGAATTAAAGGTATAAAGATGATAGCCCCTACAACATTTAACCAAATGTGGGAAAATGCTGTTAGTCTTGCTTCTTCACCTGCTCCAATACTGGCCAATAAACCTGTTATACATGTACCAATATTTGCGCCTAACATAATAATAATACCGGTTTCTAGCGGGAAAATACCTGCGCTTAAAAAGCTCATTGCAATCCCAGTCATTACCGTACTTGATTGAATACATGCGGTTAAAAGTATTGAAAATAAAAATCCATAAATGATATGGTCATTTATTAAATATAATATTTTTTGAACGAATTCTAGTTCTGTTAGTGGAGTAGCTAGCCATTCAAAACCTCTCATTGCAGTAACGATAATCGCAAATCCTGTGAAAATAAAGCCCAAGCTTTTTATTTTTACATGCCTGAACAGTAATAAAAGCAAACCTAAAACAAAAAATGGAACAATTAAACGCGATAAATCATAAGATAAAAATTCTAAAGTAAACGTAGTCCCTATATTTGTCCCTAAGATGATTCCGATCGTTTGCGGAAAAGTTAATACTCTTGCAGCTACTAAACCCACTGTAATGACCATTACAGCTGAACTGCTCTGCAAAATAGCTGTCATAATAATTCCCACAATCATTCCTTTTAATGGCGTGCTAGTCACCTTTTTTAACCATAACTCCATCGCTTTTCCTGAAATATTGAATAATCCGATACGAAGCCATGTCATTCCTAGCAGGAAACTGACTACTAAACAAATAAATAACCCTAAATAAAGCATGTCCACCACCTCTTATTCATCATATGGTGAATAAGGAATGAAAATGACGAGTATAATGAAATAACATAAAGTTTATTGACCTCATAAAAAGGATATATTATAATTGCAAAGTACAGGTTTTTTATGTATTGGTATGAGACCGTAGTGTGTTCGGAGGGAGGGAAAGAGAGATGTCAAAAACAGTTGTTCGTAAAAACGAATCGCTTGAAGATGCTCTTCGTCGCTTCAAACGTACTGTTTCTAAAACAGGAACTTTACAAGAATATAGAAAGCGCGAATTTTATGAAAAACCAAGCGTAAAACGTAAGAAAAAATCTGAAGCTGCTAGAAAGCGTAAGTTCTAAGAGAGGGTGGAATAATGGGTCTTCTCGAGCGTTTAAATGAAGATATGAAACAAGCGATGAAAAACAAAGAAAAAGAAAAACTCTCTGTTATCCGCATGCTTAAAGCATCATTGCAAAATGAGGCAATTAAGCTTGGTAAAGATCAATTGTCAGAAGATGAAGATCTGACGATTCTTTCTCGCGAAGTTAAGCAACGCAAAGACTCCCTCCTGGAATTTCGAAATGCAGGTCGTGAAGATCTCGTTGAAAAAATTCAAAATGAATTAACTTATGTGGATATATATTTACCCGAACAGCTTTCAGAGGATGATCTGACAAAAATTGTTCTTGAAACAATTAAAGATGTCGGAGCTGCCTCAAAATCTGATATGGGAAAAGTCATGAGTGCCATCATGCCTAAAATAAAAGGAAAAGCTGATGGTGCAACTGTAAATAATATCGTAAAGCAGCAATTATCTTAAAAGTCGAGAAGTAAGTCTACTTCTCGGCTTTTTTCATAACCATTAATAAAAATATAAAAAAGATTATTTTTAAAATGAAACCTTTTTCATAAAAAAACGTAAGAATTAAATAAAGAATTAGTTATGAGAAAGGGGTGAAATTTTGAAAAAACTTTTTTGGTTATTTGGTTTTTGTTAATGGCTGTAATCGTTTCATTTCTACCTGCGAATGCAAGCGGCAGTAATGAGACAGTCGTTGTTATTCCTATTGAACAAGAAATTGAAAAGGGATTGTATGCATTTTTGAAGCGGGCCATCCATACCGCAGAGGAAAAGAATGCAGACTTAATTGTATTCGATATTAACACCCCCGGCGGTACTGTAGATGCAGCAAGTGATATAGGAGGTCTTTTTAATAGTACTAACATTAAGAAAATAGCATTTATAAATAATAAAGCGATTTCTGCGGGTGCATATATTTCTTTTTTTGCAGATGAAATCTATATGGTTCCTAGTGGGACGATGGGAGCAGCTGCAATTATTGATCAAAAGGGTAATGCTGCTGGGGAAAAGGCTGAAAGTTATTGGCGTGCTGCTATGAATGGAGCTGCTAAGCAAAATGGTCGAGACCCACTTTATGCGGAAGCAATGGTAGATAAAAATATCGATCTGCCACAGCTAAATGCAAAAAAAGGAGAACTTCTTACTTTAACTGCAGATCAAGCCCTTAAAGTCGGTTATTCAGAAGGTACTGTCAAAAATTTAAACGATCTTTTAAATAAGGTTGGGTTTCAAAATGCAAATATAGAGCACATTGATGTTAGCTTTGCTGAAAAAGTTGCTAGATTTCTAACAAATCCGATTGTTGTTCCTATCTTGCTATCTATTGCGAGTCTTGGATTAGTAATAGAATTATATTCCCCTGGCTTTGGAATTCCTGGTACAATGGGAATAACTGCACTACTATTATTCTTTTATGGTCATTTAGTTGCCGGGTTGGCTGGATATGAATCTCTTATTTTATTTATCATTGGTATAATATTAATCATTGCAGAATTCTTTTTACCTGGAGCGATTGCCGGAGTTCTAGGGGTTTCAGCAATAATAGGAAGTTTGCTCATGGCAGGAGGAAATATCATGTACATGGGAATTTCTATTTTAATTGCGCTTCTAGTAGCAGTAATAGGTATAATTATTATGGTAAAGGTGCTGGGTAAACGTATGAAACTATTTAAAAAGATGGTTTTGTCAGATTCAACAAGTACAGAAGAAGGCTATGTATCTAATGTAAACCGTATTGAACTGCTTGGCCGTATAGGAGTCACCATTACTCCATTAAGACCTGCAGGTACAATAACGATTGATGATGAACGAATTGATGTTGTAAGTGAGGGTGCATTCATTGAGAATGGTCAACAAGTAAAAGTAATCAAGGTTGAAGGTTCTCGAATTGTTGTTAGATTAGAAAATTAATCTTTAATATAGGGAGGAATTAATATGGTACTAGAAGCAGGTACAATTCTTGTTTTACTAGCAATAGTTGTTGGTATTATTATTCTAGCAATTTTATTTACCTTTGTTCCAGTAATGCTCTGGATTTCTGCTTTAGCAGCAGGGGTTAGAATTGGAATATTTACGTTAATTGGGATGAGACTGCGAAGGGTTATTCCGAGTCGTGTAATTAATCCACTAATTAAAGCACGTAAAGCTGGAATTAATGTTGGAATTAATCAACTAGAAAGTCATTATTTAGCTGGTGGTAATGTTGATCGTGTAGTAAATGCGTTAATCGCAGCACATCGTGCAAATATTGAGCTCCCGTTTGAGCGTGGAGCAGCCATTGATTTAGCAGGTCGTAATGTGCTAGAAGCTGTACAAATGAGTGTAAATCCAAAAGTAATTGAAACTCCTTTTATTGCCGGGGTTGCGATGAATGGTATTGAAGTTAAAGCGAAAGCAAGAATCACTGTCCGTGCAAATATTGAAAGATTAGTCGGTGGTGCGGGCGAGGAAACTGTTATTGCTCGTGTAGGTGAAGGGATTGTCAGTACGATTGGTTCATCTGATCATCACAAAAAAGTTTTGGAAAATCCGGATCTGATTTCCCAAACCGTTTTAGCAAAAGGTTTAGATGCAGGAACAGCATTTGAAATTCTCTCAATTGATATCGCGGATGTTGATGTTGGTAAGAACATTGGTGCTGAGCTGCAAACAGAGCAAGCGGAAGCAGATAAGAAAATTGCCCAAGCAAAAGCTGAAGAACGTCGGGCAATGGCTGTAGCTACAGAGCAGGAAATGAAAGCCCGTGTACAAGAAATGAGAGCGAAAGTAGTGGAAGCAGAAGCAGATGTACCGTTAGCGATGGCAGAAGCACTACGTTCAGGAAATATCGGTGTGATGGATTATATGAATTTCAAAAATATTGAATCAGATACAGATATGCGCGGTTCAATTGGTAAAATGACCACAGATAAAAAGGATCAGCAAAAACCAGAATAAAAGCTTGCCAAAGGTAAGGAGGAATTCCTTTGGAATCAATCATTATCGCTGTAATTGTCGGTTTAATTGGCCTTTTTGTAAACAGTAAGAAAGGGGAAAAGACTGAGGAAAAAAAGCCTATACAAAGGCCTGTTTTTTCACCTGAAAAAAGAGAGACTGTTACAAAAAAATTAGAAACTGTTATCCCAAAGGTAACTTCTAAAATTGAGAAACATAATCCAAAAAAAATAGAGATAATGGAAAAAGTATCAAAATTAGAAGAAGTACATGAGTTACCACCTATTCAGGAAAAAGTAACTCAAACAAATCAAATAGAAGTACCAAAAAAGCTTGAGGTTGATGAAAATGATCTATTGAAAGGGATCATCCTTTCAGAAGTATTAGGACCTTCAAGAGCAAAAAGACCATATAGAGGCAGATAAGACAAGACCGTGTCAAAATTGACACGGTTTTTTCTTTAAAGGTAAGAAATTTTAAAATTTACTAAGGATAATAGAAATGAAAAGTGTCTGCTGTGTCTAGCGCAAGCAGCCGTCGGCTAGCGGATTTCTCCGTCTTCTCCCTACGATAAGTCAACATCGACTCGTCCCTCGCCGTGTTTCCTTTATCTCAATCGAAGACTACGAAATCCGTACGCTAGAGCTGCGGCGCTTGCGCTTTTCTAAAAAAAGTGTGCTGAATTCTCTTTCTTATTCATAAATATGAGATGAAAGGGGGTTCTTTTTTATGGCAAAAAAATGGGGCCGATTACTTCGCAGTTGGATGACAAACAGAATGGAGCTTCCACAAGATGTCATGATGGATCTCCCCCGAGTTACAATGATCGGACAAATTCATATTTATATAGAAAATCACCGTGGATTGCTTACCTTTACTGATCAAGAGGTGCGTTTATTACTTAAGCAAGGTCAGCTGCTTATAAAAGGTCAATCCTTTGTAATTAAAACAATTTTACCAGAAGAGATTTTATTGGAAGGAAAAATTGATGAAGTGATTTATTTAAATGAGTAGGCTGGTGCAATTTTTGAGAACACAGCCAATGATTAAGGAGTGACTTTTTTTGAAAAACCATTGGGTAACTTTTTTTGGGGGAACAATTCATGTCAAGGTGGAAGGAAAGGGAGTTGAACGGTTTATTAACCAGCTCACGCGATCTCATTTAACGATTTGGAATGTTAAGCGACAAGGTTCATTAGCTGTAACTTTTTATATTCGACTTCAAGATTTACAAAAACTCAGGCATCAAGTACGCGGGTTTGATTGCAAAATTTCTTTTTTAACTGGACAAGGTGCCCCGTTTTTATGGAAAAGAACATTAAAAAACGCAGGCTTTTTTGCAGGATTTTTTCTTTTCTTTGTTGTTATCACTATCCTCTCGAATGTAGTTTGGGGAATAGATATAAAAGGGGCAAGCCCGCAAATGGAGCATCAGATTCGTAAGGAATTAGATCGACTTGGAGTTCAGGTTGGTAAATTACAATTTTTTATGGATGATGTTCAAACAATCCAACAAAAGCTAGAAGATCGAATTCCTAGTATTACATGGGTTGGCGTTGATTTAAACGGGACAACCTTTCAATTTCAAGTAGTCGAAAAAAATATTCCAACTCCGCCTGACAAATTACCTCCTCAAGATTTAGTAGCTAATAAAAAAGCCGTTATCGTTGATATGTTTGTTGAAAATGGTCAAAAAATGGTCAGTATCAATCAATATGTAAATAAAGATCAGCTTTTAGTTTCGGGAATTATTGGAAATGAACATGGCTCTAAGCAGGTCGCAGCGATTGGGAAAATTTTAGGTAAAACATGGTATAAATCAGATGTTCAAATGCCATTGCAGTCGGATTTTCAAGTGTATACAGGCAGCGAAAAAAGAAAATATTCTTTGCAAATTGGTTCAGTAAGTATCCCATTGTGGGGATTTGGTAAAATAAAATATAAGAATTATGATACAGAAGTAGAAGGAAAAAGTATCAAGTTTCTTAAATGGACACTCCCAATTAAATTCAAGGATATAACAATAAGAGAAAAGGAAATCGTAAAGCGCACTTATAACGAAAAACAAGCCATAAATGCTGCAAAAGAAATTGCACAAAGCGATTTAAAAGGAAAAATTCCCTCAGATGCTAAGATTGTTGATGAATATGTTTTGCATCAAAAAGTGGAGAATGGTAAAGTAAATTTATCAATATATTTCCAAGTAATCGAAAATATTGCGAAAGCGAAACCAATCACTCAAGGAGACTCTGAATGACAGAAGATTTAAAAACATCAAACCTTCAATTACAAAATGCAAATGAGGCAATTGCTTTATTTGGAATATCTGACACAAATTTAAAACGGCTTGAAGATAGCTATGAGGTATCTATCATTACTCGTGGTGAAACGATCGATGTTGCTGGAAGAGAAAGCGATATTGAGAAGGTTAACCAAATTCTATCTCAACTTTTAAAAGTCATTAAAAAAGGAATTCATATATCTGAGCGAGATGTAGTTTATGCTATTCAAATGGAAAAACAAGGATTGCTTGAATATTTTACCGATATATATGAGGAAGAAATAACTAAAAATGCAAAAGGAAAAACAATTCGCGTTAAAACTTTAGGGCAAAGACAGTATATTGCAGCTATTAAGAAGCATGATTTAGTTTTCGGTATTGGCCCAGCAGGAACGGGTAAAACTTATTTGGCAGTAGTTATGGCCGTTACAGCATTAAAAAGTGGTTTAGTTAAGCGGATTATTCTTACACGTCCCGCAGTGGAAGCTGGTGAAAGTCTTGGATTCTTACCAGGTGATTTAAAAGAAAAGGTAGATCCTTATTTACGGCCTTTGTATGATGCATTAAATGATGTATTAGGAAGTGAACATACGCAGCGTCTAATTGAGCGAGAAACGATTGAAATAGCGCCGTTAGCATACATGAGAGGTAGAACACTTGATGATGCATTTGTTATTTTAGATGAGGCTCAAAATACGACACAAGCACAAATGAAAATGTTTTTGACTCGACTAGGCTTTAACTCAAAAATGGTGATAACTGGTGATAGTACACAGGTAGATTTGCCGAAGGGAGCCCAATCCGGATTAGGAGCAGCAGAAAAGATTTTAGAAAATGTGAAAGGAATATCTTTCATTTATTTGGAGCAAAGTGATGTTGTTCGTCATCCACTTGTTGCCCGAATTATTGAAGCATATAATCAACATTCATCTTAAAACCCGAACACTTAAGGTCGGGTTTTTAATTTTCAAAAAAAACGAGTGCAATTTAGTACAAAAACTGATATTATTTTACATAATTAGGTAAGAAACGAAAAACACATTATTGGTGGTGAGGAGTTAAATGAATCTTCAAGGCTATATTAGCAAAATCCGCACTTTATTAAGCTATAAAGTGTTTACAATCATGTGTTTTCTTCTTTTAGCAATTTTGCTATATGGAGTTTTGTTTTATAATGTTAAACCGCAAACTTATGATATTGAGTTATTTTCTGTTTCTGATAAAACTATTCGTTCTCCCAAAACAATTATTGACGAAGAAAAAACAAAAGAAGATCAACAAAAAGCAGCCGATGCCGTAGAAAAAGTATTTACATTTAAAAAGGAAAAAGAACAAAATCGTGTTTCTCTCATTAATTCCATCTTTGATTTTGTAGCGGAAATTAATAATAAAGACATATTATCAGAGAATAAAGAGAAAAACAAAGATAATCACAATAATAGAACGATTGAAGAAAAACTTGACATACTTAAATCACAATTAACAGCGAATGTAAATGAAGATGTAACAAAATCCCTTCCTGATGAGATTTTTGTTGCCTTGTTAAAAGCTGCTCCAAATGATTTGGAGCATGCACGGACAATTGTAATTGGTCAAGTTGAAGCATTAATGAGCGAAAAAATTCGTGAAGAAAAAGTTCCATATTATAAAAATCTAATTGCGGATCGTATTAGACTCTCAAATATACATGGAAGTTTGAAAGAAGCAAGTATCGAATTGGGGAGGTATTCGATTGTTGCGAATGAATTATACGATCTGAATCAAACAGAAGATCGAAAAAAACAAGCTATGCAAAGTGTTGAACCAGTTAAAATATTGCAGGGACAAGTAATTGTACAAGAAGGGCATCTTATTGATCACGAAAATTATCATCAATTAGAATTGCTAGGATTGTTAAAAAGTAATCCAACATTAAAACCTTATATAGGATTGGGAATATTTGTTTTATTAATTATTGGGTCATTATATTTATACTTTGCGACATTCCACATTTCTGAGGAAAAAAAGCAAAATTATTTAATTCTATTGAGTTTTATATTTATTATTAGTTTAATTTTAATGGAAATTGTAGGATTAATTTCAGATTTAAAGGTAGAGAATATTGGATACATTTTTCCTGCGGCGATGGCACCTATGCTTATTCGGATTTTACTAAATGAAAGATTTGCATTTATATTAACGATTATTCTCGCAGCATGTGGCAGCATTGTTTTTCATGACGAAATAGCTGGTTCGATAAATGTTGAAATTGCTGTTTATATTTTATTGAGTGGTACAGCAGGAATTATACTATTGACTAATCGAAATCGCAGATCTAACATATTACAGACTGGGTTTTATGTATCTATTATTAATGTGTTGATCATTTTCTTTTTATTTTTTCTTGGAAACGGACAATTTACAAGAGTCGAATATGTTTATTATATTATCTATGCTTTTACATCAGGATTATTGTCCGCCATTTTTACAATAGGACTTTTACCTTTTTTTGAGGTGGGTTTTGGGATACTGTCTACATTGAAATTAATTGAACTATCGAACCCAAATCATCCGTTATTAAAAAAGATTTTGACAGAAGCACCAGGAACATATCATCATAGTGTTATGGTTGCTAATCTAGCTGAATCTGCATGTGAAGCGATAGGTGCTAACGGTTTACTTGCTCGTGTCGGATGTTATTATCATGATATTGGTAAAACTCGGAGACCGCAGTTTTTTATTGAAAACCAAATAAATATAGAAAACCCGCATAATCACATCTCTCCTGAGACTAGTAAAGATATCATTATTGCGCATGCTACTGATGGAGCTACGATGCTCCGGAAGCACAAGCTCCCAAAAGAGATTGTTGATATTGCAGAACAACATCATGGTACTACCTTATTAAAATATTTTTATTATAAGGCAAAAGAAGAAAATGAGAATATAGATGAACAATCTTTTCGTTATCCAGGACCAAAGCCTCAAACGAAGGAGTCCGCTATTATTAGTATAGCTGATAGTGTGGAGGCAGCAGTACGTTCAATGTCTCATCCTACACCAGATCAGATCAAAGGATTGGTTCATTCAATTGTTCAAGATCGTTTGCAAGACGGTCAATTGAATGAATGTGACATTACCTTAAAAGAGCTTGAATTAATAAAGAAAACATTTTGTGAAACATTAAATGGAATATTCCATTCTAGAATTGAATATCCAAATTAAAAATGAATTTTTTATGAATTAATACTTGTAAAAAGGATGAAAAAAATGACCTTGATAATTGATTTTATTGATGAAACGAATGAAATAAGTGAACAAGATATGGACCTTGTTGAAAGCCTTTTAAATTTTGCTTCGAAAAAGCTAGGCATAGGGGCTGGAAGTGAGGTTTCAGTAACTTTTGTTACAAATGAACGAATTCAAGAAATTAATCGTGATTATCGTGACAAAGATCAGCCTACAGACGTTATTTCTTTTGCAATGGAGGAAATGGGTGATCAAGAGATAGAAATTAGCGGTGCCAATATACCACGTGTTCTAGGAGATATAATAATATCTGTACCGAAAACAAAAGAACAAGCTGAGGAATATGGCCATTCTTTTGCAAGGGAATTAGGATTTTTAGCGATACACTCACTTTTACATTTACTGGGATATGATCATATGACAGAAGAAGATGAAAAAGAAATGTTTGGATTACAAAAGGACATTCTTGATGAATATGGACTCAAGAGGTAAAAGGCGTTTTTGGAGCTCATTTTCATTTGCTTTTCAAGGAATTTTTCATGCGCTTATAACCGAGAGGAATTTTCAATTTCATTCCGTTGTATCTGTAATTGTAATTATTATTAGCTTTTTGTTGAATATTAGCAAAATCGAATGGATGTTTATTATCCTTTGCATTTTTGGTATGCTCGTTCTTGAGTTAATCAACACTGCATTCGAGAGAGCTGTAGATTTAATAACAAATACATATCATCCTCTTGCAAAACAAGCAAAAGATGTTGCAGCAGCAGCGGTTTTCTGTTATTCAGTCATGACTGTAATTATTGGCTGCATCATTTTTATTCCAAAACTTGTACGTATTATTGACAAATACTGTTTTTTATGAAGGTCTAAACTTCTGCAAAAAGTTGCCCGATATATGGCAGCTTTTTGTGTTTATTTGCAGTCAGTTTTTCTTTGCGGTAAAATATTTTCAAAGCTTATTTGTTGTTAATATGGCTGATCAAGGCTCTTGCGCTTTCCTTGTTTTGTTGTAAATTTTTAAATTTTCTAAACAAAATAAAAATATTCCATATCTTTATGATGAATTTGTAGTAAAATATATTTGAAGGGGAAAAATAGAATGGATTTGAAGCAATTAATTGAAGAAGCGAAAAAAGCTAGAGACAAGGCATATGTCCCATATTCAAAATTTCCTGTAGGTGCTGCATTATTAACTGAGGATGGTAAAGTTTATCACGGATGCAACATTGAAAATGCGGCTTATAGTATGGCAAATTGTGCTGAACGTACAGCACTTTTTAAAGCATATTCCGAAGGTGATACGAAGTTTACAGCTTTAGTCGTCACAGCAAATACAGATCGACCTGTACCTCCTTGCGGGGCTTGTCGTCAAGTAATTTCTGAATTATGTCCGAGGGATATGAAGGTTGTACTAACTAATTTAAATGGGGCGGTTCAGGAATTAACAGTTGAAGAATTACTGCCAGGCGCTTTTTCTCCGGAGGATTTACATGCATAATACGAACATAGAAAAACAATTTAAATCAGGATTTGTTTCCATTATTGGTCGTCCTAACGTTGGAAAATCAACTTATATCAACCAAGTTATCGGACAAAAAATTGCCATCATGAGTGATAAACCTCAAACAACTAGAAACAAAGTACAGGGAGTACTTACAACGAATGATGCACAAATCATATTGATTGATACTCCTGGAATTCATAAGCCAAAGCATAAATTAGGCGATTTTATGATGCGTGTTGCTACTAACACCCTGAGAGAAGTTGACCTTATTTTATTTATGATTAATGCTGTAGAAGGCTATGGAAAAGGGGACGAATTTATTATTGAAAAATTAAAGGATGTTCGAACCCCGGTTTTTTTGGTCATAAACAAAATTGATCAAGTTCATCCTGATCATTTGTTAACAATTATTGAACAGTATAAAGACTTATATGATTTTGCAGAGATTGTCCCGATTTCTGCATTAGAAGGTCAAAATACCGACCGTTTACTGGCCCAAATTAAATCCTATCTTCCTGAAGGACCACAATATTATCCGGCCGATCAGGTTACAGATCATCCAGAACGCTTTATAGTTTCTGAGTTAATTAGGGAAAAAGTATTGCATCTAACGAGAGAAGAAGTACCACATTCTATTGCAGTAGTTATAGAAAAAATGCAAAAAAAGCAAGACAGTGATAAAGTCCATGTAATGGCAGCCATTATTGTTGAGCGGTCTTCTCAAAAAGGAATTATTATAGGAAAGCAAGGCAGCATGCTCAAGGAAGTGGGAAAAAGGGCCAGACTTGATATTGAAAATCTACTTGGATCAAAAGTATATTTAGAACTTTGGGTTAAAGTTCAAAAAGATTGGAGAAATAAAATTACCCAGCTCCGTGATTTCGGCTTTAGAGAAGATGAATATTGATTTTGAAAGGCTCTTTTCTTAAACTTTGTTGCTTTTTGAATCGAAAATCTTTATAACTTAGTATCAAAGTCTTTAAGAAGAAGCATTTCTTTAAGAAAAGATGCCCCTAAACTAAACTTTTTAAGGTTTTTATACATTATTCGAAATGCAACAAGGAAAAATCGGCAGTAAGATTTTTCTATTCTCTAAGAAACAGCATTTTGAAAATAAGTTTTTATTGTAGTAATTTTAATTTATGCATACTTTTTGATTAGCAATATTTACGTCACATGTTCCAAGAAGTCCTGGTAAAGCTATAATAAAGGCTTTACAAAAAATTTCATGATTTTTACAACATGAAAGGCGGGGTTAATATTATGATTGAATTTACCTGGAAAGTCTTTGAGGAAACTGGCAGTATTGATACGTATTTGCTATTTAAAGAGCTTGAAAAAGATCGACAGGATGAGCCGTTGAAAGCAAATCAGGAATTTACTGAAATGGATTTTCCTATATCGTAAATATAAGATTTGTTATCACCTGAACAGGCGATAAAAGGCTTTGGAGGGTGGTTACCATGCTTCAAAAATGTGAAGGTATTGTCATTAGAACAACTGATTATGGTGAATCTAATAAGATTGTTACCTTATATACTCGTGAATTTGGGAAACTAGGCGTGATGGCGAGAGGGGCAAAAAAGCCCAATAGTCGCTTGTCCGCCGCTTCCCAAGTTTTTACATATGCATATTTTTTATTCCAAACAAGCACAGGACTGGGTACGATGCAGCAAGGAGAAATGATTTCTTCGATAAGAACACTTCGCGAGGATATATTTAAAACGGGGTATGCATCATATATCGTTGATCTTTTAGATAAAAGTGTGGAAGATAAAATTCCAAATCCTTTCCTATTTGAATTATTACTACAGACTTTGAATTATATTAATGATGAATATGATATCGACATTATTACGAATATTTTTGAGATGAAAATGTTAAATGTGCTAGGCTTATACCCAGTATTAAATCAATGTGCTATATGTGGTAGTCAAGATGGACAATTCGGTTTTTCCATTCGGGAAAATGGACTTATCTGTCATCGGTGTTTTGATAAGGATCCATATCATTTACCAACTTCACAAACAGCAATAAGATTGTTACGGATATTTTATTATATTGATCTCTCTAGACTTGGTTCGATATCAGTTAAAGATGAGACAAAAAAAGAGTTACGTACAATAATATCTATGTACTATAATGAGTATTCAGGATTACATTTGAAATCAAAAAAGTTTCTAGAACAAATTGATAAATTCCGTGAAATGCTATAATTACATAGCAAACACAAACTCTCGCTTAGTCTACGGGAGTTTTTTATATTTTGAATATCTTATGTAAAATTCTTTTCAATATTCATAAATAGTATATAATAATTATATATAAGTATAACCTTTTAAATAATAATTCTGTTTTCTTCAGCCTAGCCCCCAATTTCTTAAGATGAGTGTAATACATAGGATGTATTAAGCTTATAGGGGCTTTTAAAGGTGCATAAAATTATCTTGTTAGGTGGTGTGAAAAATAGAACTGAATAAGCGGCAAGAAAAAATTTTACAGATTGTTAAAGATAATGGTCCGATAACCGGTGAACATATAGCAGAACAACTTAATCTTACTAGGGCTACATTAAGGCCGGACTTAGCAATATTAACTATGGCTGGTTACTTGGATGCCAGGCCAAGAGTGGGTTATTTTTACTCAGGAAAATCAAGTGCACAGCTGCTTACGGAAAACTTAAAGAAAATAGTAGTAAAAGACTATCAGTCAATTCCCGTTGTTGTTAATGAAAATATTTCGGTTTATGATGCAATAGTGACTGTTTTTCTAGAAGATGTAGGCACATTATTTGTAGTTGATGAAAACCTGTTATTAGTTGGTGTTCTATCACGAAAAGATTTATTACGTGCAAGTATTGGTAAACAAGAACTCTCCTCTTTACCTGTGAATATTATTATGACTAGAATGCCTAATATCACAATGTGTAAAAAAGATGATTTATTAATTGATGTTGCCAAAAAGTTAATTGAAAAACAAATTGATTCAGTACCAGTTGTGAAGGAAACTTCTAATCATGCTTATGAAGTAATTGGAAGGATTACTAAAACAAATATTACAAAAGCATTTGTTGCACTTGCGGATGAAGATTTTTAATAAAAAGGTTCTTTTCAGAAAGTTTAAAGTTAAATAATCGGAAAATGATAAAATCTTTTGTTATAATAAGATGTTTCATACTTAAAATAATTGAATTTTGTTATCACGAATTAATAAAGGATGGTGACCTTAAAATGACAAGACCAATTATTTATGTTGTGTCTGATTCAGTTGGCGAAACTGCAGATTTAGTAACAAAGGCTGCGATAAGTCAATTTAATGGAAAAGATGCTGAAATTAAACGTTTTCCTTATATAGAAGATTATCAGCATATTGATGAGGTCATTTCCTTAGCCAAGCTTAATCATGGGGTGATCGTTTACACATTGGTTAAGCCTAAGATGAGGGAGTATATAAAAACCCAGGCAGAAAGGGAAAATGTTAGCTCAGTAGACATTATTGGGCCATTAATGGATAAATTTCAAGAATTATATCATAAAGAACCACTATGTGAACCTGGATTAGTTAGAAAATTAGACGATGATTACTTTAAAAAAGTAGAAGCGATCGAATTTGCTGTAAAGTATGATGATGGAAGAGATCCAAGGGGAATTCTACGAGCAGATATTGTATTAGTAGGTGTTTCTAGAACATCAAAAACTCCTTTGTCTCAGTACTTAGCACATAAACGTTATAAAGTGGCTAATGTACCTCTTGTTCCGGAAGTTGATCCTCCTGAAGAATTATTTCAAGTATCTCCAGATAAATGTTTCGGACTTAAAATTAGCTCGGAGAAGCTTAATTATATTCGAAGAGAGCGATTATTGGCTCTTGGTTTAAATGATGAAGCAAGTTACGCAAATATTGATCGAATTAAGAGTGAGCTTGAATACTTTGATAAAATTGTCACAAAAATGGGATGTAAAGTAATCGATGTAACGAATAAAGCCGTAGAAGAAACAGCAAATATCATTATGAATATGAAACGATATTAGTATTAAGGGTGCCCCATAAGTTACTATTACTTTGATTATGGGTCACCTTCTGTATTTTTTAATATCACTTAGTGGGAAAAGTTCAATAACAAAAAAATTATTTTTAAGTATAAATATATGGTCAAGATTAGAAAAGTATACTATAATAAAAAATTGTGATAAAAATGTATTTAAAATAGGTTTAGAGTCATGAATAAACGAATAAACTAACTATTGGGATATGTCAAGAGTCTAGACTTAGAAAAATTCGACAAACTTGAAAAAATAATCTCGGAGTTTGGAAATGAAAGAAGGATTCTGTGGAGTGATGTAGAATTATTACTAATACAGAAAGAAAAGCGATAAATATTTTTGTAGATGCAGATGCATGTCCTGTTAAATCTGAAATCGTCTCTGCTGCCAAAAAGTATCATGTGCCATATTATTTTATTGCTTCTTATGCACATAAAACAAATAGTAGTGATGATGCTTGGATTTATGTGGATCCTGACAAAGAATCTGCAGATCTTTATATCATGAATCATGTTCAAAAAAAAGATATTGTCATTACACAAGATATCGGACTTGCGAGTCTTGTCCTACCAAAGAATGTTTACGCGCTTTCACCTAGAGGCAAAGAATACAAGGAAGAATCGATTGATACTGCCCTTGATTTTCGGTATTTGGCTGCTAAGGCTAGGCGACAGGGGAGATATGAAAAAGGTCCCAAGCCGTTTACAGATAGTGATAGACAATCATTTATTTTTAAACTTGAGGAGATTTTGTCGAAAATTGTAAAACAAAGAAATTAATCATCAATTGGGGATGTTTTCGTGGTTGGAATGATTCCTGAGGATAAAATCAATGAAATTCGTCAATCAATAGACATAGTAGATGTTATCGGGGATTATGTACACCTTAAAAAGCAAGGAAGAAACTATTTTGGTTTATGTCCCTTTCATGGTGAAAATACACCTTCCTTTTCGGTATCACCAGATAAACAAATTTATCATTGTTTTGGTTGTGGAGCCGGTGGGAATGCTATTTCATTTCTAATGGATATTGATGGATTGAATTTTCAGGAAGCGGTTATTAAGCTTGCTGATAAAGGAAAAGTTCAGCTAGATATAGAAAAAGGATCTGAAGAAAAGCATTTTGATTCAAAAGTTAATACAGAAGATAAGCAGATGCACGATGCACATCAGTTACTTCAAAAATTTTATCATCATTTATTGGTAAATACAAAGGAAGGACAAAATGCATTGGAATATCTCCTTAACAGGGGATTTACAAAGAGTAGCATTGAAAAGTTTCAAATAGGATATTCTTTACCTAGTTGGGATTTTACCGTGAAGCTATTACAAAAGCGTGGTTTTCAATTACCTATAATGGAGAAGGCTGGATTAATCATAAAAAAAGAAAATGATGAAACTTACTTCGATCGTTTTCGAAATAGAATCATGTTTCCAATTCAAAACATAAAAGGTGAAACCATTGCATTTGCCGGGCGGTCCATTGATAAAGAGGATCAACCTAAATACTTAAACAGTCCGGAGACGAAAATTTTTAATAAGAGTAGTATTCTTTACAATTATTTCCGAGCAAAAAGCTCAATCAAGAAGCAGCAGCAGGCAATTTTATTTGAAGGCTTTGCCGATGTTATTTCAGCTGATAATGCCGAAATATATAATGGCATAGCAACGATGGGTACATCTTTAACAGAACAACATGTCCAGTTAATTAGACGAATGACTGATACAGTTATCATTTGTTATGATTCTGATTTTGCTGGAATCGAAGCAGCATATAGAGCGGGTAACATGTTATCAGATCAAAGCTGCAATATTCGAATAGCAAGAATGCCAGAAGGATTAGACCCCGATGACTACATTAAAAAATATGGAACGGAAAAGTTCCGTCAGGATGTAATAGGGGGAAGCCTTACTTTTATGGCTTTTAAGATGGAATACCATCGTCTAGGAAAAAAGCTTCAAAATGAAGGAGAAAAACTACATTATATAGAAAAGATAATTGAGGAAATAACGAAGCTAGATAAAGCGGTGGAAAGGGATCATTATTTAAGACAACTAGCTGACGAATTTTCCATATCATTAGATGCATTAAAGCAGCAGCAAAAGCAGATGTTTTATGTAGCTAAGAAAAAGAATTATCCTTCAAAAGAAGAAAAGACAAACAATTTCTTTATTCAAAAAGACCATCGTTTATATCCAGCTAATCAAACAGCAGAAAGGCGATTGCTAGCCCATATGCTGCAAAATGTTGATATAGCTTTTAAGATAAAGGATTTACTAAATGGAATTATTCTTTATTATGATGAACACCAAGCGATTCTTACCTATCTTCTAGGGTATTACGAAGAAGGAAATGAACCAAACTCAAGTAATTTTTTATTGTATTTACCGGATGAAAAATTACGAAGAATTGTAACAGAACTAGAAATGATGCCATTAAATAGTGAAGTTACAGACCAAGAAATAGAGGATTATGTAAATCAAGTGTTGAAGCATCAAAAGATGTTAAAAATAAAGGAAAAAGAAAACTTGCAAAAAAAAGCAGAACAACAGAATGACTTAAATAAGGCGATAAGCCTTGCAAAGGAAATCATACAACTCCGGAAGTCCTTATAAATTCTGCAGGTTGCATGAAATACTTGGAAGGAGGGGGACATATGGCTGAAAAATCAGCTCGTTCCAAAGATATTGAATCCGAAATAACTCTTGATCAAGCGAAAGAACAATTAGTAGAGCGTGGAAAAAAAAGAGGGGTATTAACATACGAAATCATTTCAGGTAAATTAGGGCATTTTGAATTAGATTCTGAACAGATGGATGAATTTTATGAATATCTCGGTGATCAAGGTATTGAAATCACAGAAGAAATTGATGATGAAGATGAAGATGCACCTAACCTACATGAATTAGAGAAGGACGATGAAGAGTTTGACCTTAATGATTTAAGTGTTCCTCCAGGTGTTAAAATTAATGACCCAGTTCGAATGTATCTAAAAGAAATTGGGCGTGTAGATCTTCTTTCCGCTAAGGAAGAAATATTACTGGCAAAACGTATTGAGCAAGGTGATGAAGAAGCAAAAAGACGTCTTGCAGAAGCCAATTTACGTTTAGTTGTAAGTATTGCAAAGAGATATGTTGGACGTGGAATGCTTTTCTTAGATTTAATTCAAGAAGGCAACATGGGACTTATTAAAGCAGTCGAAAAATTTGATTACGATAAAGGCTTTAAATTTAGTACCTATGCTACATGGTGGATACGTCAAGCGATTACCCGTGCGATTGCTGATCAGGCTCGTACTATTCGTATTCCTGTTCATATGGTTGAAACGATTAATAAACTGATACGTGTCCAACGACAATTATTACAAGACTTAGGACGCGAGCCTTCCCCTGAAGAAATTGCAGAAGAAATGGACTTAACACCGGAAAAGGTTCGTGAAATCTTAAAAATAGCGCAAGAGCCTGTATCATTAGAAACACCTATTGGTGAAGAAGATGATTCACATCTAGGCGACTTTATTGAAGATCAAGATGCGACATCTCCTTCTGAGCACGCTGCCTATGAGTTGTTAAAGGAACAATTAGAAGATGTTCTAGATACTTTAACAGATCGGGAAGAAAATGTGCTCCGTCTTCGGTTTGGACTTGACGATGGACGTACAAGGACTCTAGAAGAGGTTGGAAAAGTATTTGGCGTAACTCGTGAGAGAATTCGACAAATAGAAGCAAAAGCCCTACGTAAGCTTCGTCATCCAAGCAGGAGCAAGCGTCTTAAGGATTTCTTGGAATAAAATAGCGTTTAAAATAGTTTACTTCACCAGAGGTAAACTATTTTTTTACGTTTTAGCTAAAAAATTTTGCTGAAAAAAAGGATTTTTCATGCTTTTTGTTGAAAGTGTTATTAGGATGTGTTGCATATGAACTCTGAACGTAAAGAAACGATTATTAAAGAAATATTGTATTGGAAAGAACATAAAATGCTCCCGGATCATTATTGTGATTATTTACTCGCACTTTATAGTGAAGGTGAGCTTAAAAAAGATTTGAGTAAAAGAAAAAAAGGATTCAATAAACTAGCTGTATTTCTATTTCTGATAAGTTTATCTTTTGTTGTTTCATTATTTGTCATTTATTTTACTGAAATAGACTTTATTTTGCAAACGATGATTTTGACAAGTTTTGTCGTTTTATTCCTAATTTTAGGATTTTATTATTCTAAGAAAGAATTTTGGTATTCTATCTTTTATATTGGAGCCGCTTTAATACTTTTACTATTATCGGTTCATTTAAATAGAAAACTGTTTAATCAGAATACATTAACACTATATATAACGCTGTTTTTAAATTGTTTTATATGGCTGATAACTGGTTGGAAATTAAAATTAGTTTTTTTTATCGTTTCTGGAATAATCGGGATTATTACATTAATTATTTATATCCTAATATACTAAGTGAATTTTAAAAAACTTTAAAAAGTTGGGAAAATTCATCTATTTACATTATAATAATAAATGTAAGCGGATACAAGTAAAAGGGGGATATGAAATGAATTTTAATCTTTCTGCAGAACAAGCAATGATACAGCGGACGATAAGGGAGTTTGCTGCAGAAGAAGTTGAAAAAGGAGCGTTAGAAAGAGATAGGAATAAAGAGTTTCCAAAAGAAATTTTTAATAAACTATCAGATTTGGGTATGATGGGACTTCCATTCCCAGAAGAATATGGTGGAGCAGGAGCAGATACAATTAGTTTTGCTATAGTCGTGGAAGAATTGAGTAAAGCGTGTGGGTCAACAGGCATTACATATTCCGCCCATATATCGCTTGGTGGGGCTCCAATCAATATGTTTGGAACAGAAGTGCAAAAACAAAAATACTTAACGCCTATATGTACAGGTGAATCACTTGGGGCATTTGGGTTGACAGAGCCTAACGCAGGATCGGATGCCGGAGGAACAAAAACGACTGCTGCCCTAGACGGAACTGATTTTGTCATCAACGGAAATAAATGTTTTATCACAAATGCCAGTTTTGCGGAGTATCTCGCATTAACGGCAATAACAGGTATAGAAAATAATAAAAAAGAAATTAGTGCAATAATCGTTCCCACAGATTCTGCTGGTTTTTCTATTATTGATAATTATGAAAAAATGGGTCTCCATGCATCCAATACGACAGAATTGATATTAGAGGATGTGAGAGTACCTCAAGAAAATTTATTAGGTGAAAGAGGTCAAGGATTTAAACAATTTTTAGCTACATTGGACGGAGGAAGAATTGGAATTGGGGCAATGGCAGTTGGAATCGCACAGGCGGCATATGAAAAATCCTTACAGTATGCAAAGGAACGAAAGCAATTTGGTCGGTCCCTATCCCAATTTCAAGTGACACAGTTTAAAATTGCAGATATGGCAATGAAACTAGAGCTTGCGAGAAATATGGTATATAAAGCTGCATGGCTAAAGGATCAAGGAAAGCCATTTTCTAAAGAGGCTGCCATGTGTAAATTATATGCCTCAGAGATATGTATGGAAATAACCAATCAAGCGGTTCAAATACACGGTGGAAATGGATATATGAAGGATTATCATGTAGAACGCTTTATGAGAGATGCGAAGCTCCTTGAAATAGGAGAAGGAACCTCAGAGGTTCAACGAATGGTTATCGCTAGAGAAGTTGGATGTAATTAATATAATAATATTGCACAAACTAAATATAGCAACATCAAAACTTCATCTATTTTGGATGGAGTTTTTGTCTAAATTCCGAAAATATGTTGAATCTTGATGGTTAGGTCTTTCCCTTCCAATGTTTTTCGAGTAAAATAAAGTTGTTTGTATAATGTATTCATTTATAAGGTTTCTTACATAAGGAGGTATATCATGAAACGAAATCCATTAATTCCGTATCTATTAATTTGCTTTCTAGGAATTGCCCTTGTTTTCTTTCTTTCTGTAAAAGGTTTAGGGGATGCTAAGGAAATAGCTAAAGAAAAAGAAGGCGGAGGTAAGGAAGTAGCTGCAGAAAAATTTGAACCAGAGGCTTTCGCCATGAAGACTTGTATTTCTTGTCACGGTAATAACCTAGAAGGCGGTGGTGGTCCAAATTTACATGGACTCGGTGCTAAACTTGGTAAAGACAAGGTGAAAGATGTTTTAAAAAATGGAACAACAGGCGGTATGCCTAGCGGCTTAGTTAAACCTGAAAATATTGATGCAATGGCAGATTGGCTTGTAAAGTTAAAATAATCTACCAAAAATCATTTGTAAAAAAGTTCTTTGCATTGTGCAAAGAGCTTTTTTTTGTATAGAATAGAATAGGAATATAATCAATTATTAAGAATGTAAAAAGTGGTGAAATGATGAATATAGATAAGCTTTCGAAAAGATTGGAGTTAGTAAGCTCATACATATTAAAGGATTCAACTTTTGCAGATATTGGCTCAGACCATGCTTATTTACCGTGTTATGCAATTAATAAAGGTTTGGCGAAATTTGCGATAGCTGGAGAGGTTGTAGAAGGTCCATATCAAACTGCACTTCAACAAGTGGTAGAAGCGGGATTGGAGACGGCGATCTCGGTAAGGAAAGGTGATGGCCTTGAAGTAATAGAACCTCAAGAGGTAGACTGTATAACTATTGCAGGAATGGGTGGAGGGTTAATCGCATCTATCCTAGAGCGAGGCAAGGAACGATTATCTGGGGTAAAAAGATTGATTCTTCAGCCTAATATTGGTGCACACCATATCCGTAACTGGTGTCTTCAAAATAATTGGGAATTAAATGCTGAGGAAATTTTAGAAGAAGATGGGAAAATTTACGAGATACTAGTTGCAGAAAAAATAGATTCTACAAAAGCTTATACATTATCATCGGCTGATCTATTAATGGGACCTTTTCTTAGGAAACAAAAAAATAAAGCATTCATAAAAAAATGGACAGAGGAATTAAAGCAGTTGCAGCGTATTTTAACAAATTTGAACCAAGCGGAAAATCCAGAAAAGGTTGCCGAAAAGAAAGAGATTTTAGAAAAAAATATACTTTTAGTAAGTGAGGAATTGAAATGAAAACAGTTAATGGATATGAAATTATTCAGTTATTCGAAAGTTTTTCCCCTAAAAAATACGCGATGGATTGGGATCCAATTGGATTACAGATCGGGAGATTAAACAAACCTGTAAAAAATGTCATGATTGCTTTAGATATTTTGGAAGAAGTAGTAGATGAGGCAATTGAACAGGATGTCCAATTAATTATTGCTCATCATCCTTTAATCTTCCTTCCGATGAAAAATCTTTTGACTGATCATCCACAAGGTAGAATCATTGAAAAATTAATCAAGCACGACATAGCAGTGTATGCTGCTCATACAAATTTGGATGTTGCATCCGGAGGAGTAAATGACTTACTTGCAGAAGCATTGCAGTTGAAAAATACAGAAGTTTTAGATCCGACATTTGAAGAAAAACTGAAAAAATTGGTTGTGTTTGTTCCGACTGAAACGGAAGATGAGGTGAGAAAGGCAATTACTTCCGCTGGTGCAGGAGCAATTGGTCATTATAGTCATTGTTCGTTTTCAGCTTCCGGAACAGGAAGATTTTTACCTGGGAAAAATACATCACCATATATTGGAACAATCGGTAACCTTGAAGAGGTAAAGGAAGTAAGAGTTGAAACGATTTTTCCTGAAAAAATCGAAAAGAAAGTAATAACAGCGATGCTTAAAGCCCATCCATATGAAGAAGTGGCATATGATATATATCCATTAGAGAACAAGGGAGAAGTATTGGGGTTAGGCAGAGTTGGATTACTGGATGAGGAAATGTCTTTACAGCAATTTGCAGAACATGTAAAAAAGTCATTAGATGTTAACACAGTAAGAGTTGTTGGTAATCTCAATGATCGGATAAAAAAAGTAGCTGTATTAGGTGGAGACGGGAATAAATATTTTACAAAAGCAAAATTCAAAGGTGCAGATGTTTTTGTTACTGGTGATTTTTATTATCACAATGCTCATGACGCGATGAATATTGGCATGAATATCGTTGACCCTGGACATAATGTCGAAAAGGTAATGAAAAAAGGGGTAGCTGAACAATTAAAAAAGATGTGTCAGGAAAAAGGATATGAAGTGAAATTTATTCCTTCTAATATTCATACTGATCCATTTATTTTTATCTAAGACTATCGATCCATTTATAATTGACTAAAGTAAAAAATAAAATCCCCATCTGGGGATTTTATTTTTTACTAGTTAAATTTTTTACCTTAGGTAATATTTTATTTAAAGGAACCTGCTTTGTACGTTCCCAAGTTTCCTCATTATTTGGATCAAATTGATCTAAAAAGGCAATAACTTCACGAACAATTGGTGTTGGCGTAGAGGCTCCAGCAGTAACTGCAACTTTTTTTGCATTCTTGATCCATTCTATTTGTATCTCAGAAATATCAGCAACTCTATATGCCATTGTATGAGCAATTTGTTCGGAAACCTGTGCAAGTCGATTTGAGTTATTGCTTTTCGGATCACCCACAACGATTAAAACATCCGCTTCGCCAGCTTGTTCAGCAACTGCTTCCTGTCTCACTTGGGTTGCTAAACAAATTTCTTTATGCTGCTCGACAAAAGGATACTTTTCTTGAACTTTTTCCATTATATCGACTACATCCCATTGACTCATCGTTGTCTGATTTGTAACGATTATTTTTTTATTTTGAACATCTAATTTTTCAACATCCTCAATAGTTTCCACAAGATGAACAATATCAGGTGCGACACCTACGGCACCTTCCGGTTCTGGATGCCCTTTTTTTCCGATATATATCACATCATAGCCTTCCGCTTTTTTTGCTCGGATAAGGTTATGTGTTTTTGTTACATCTGGACATGTGGCATCAATTGTGACAAGTCCTTTTTTCTTTGCAATCTCCCTAACCTCTGGGGAAACACCATGTGCAGTGAAGATTACTGTTCCTTTTTCTACTTTTTCGAGAATTTCTTTACGATTTTTTCCATCAAGAGTAATAATTCCTTCTTCAGCAAAAGCATCGGTTACATGTTTATTATGAACTATCATACCCAAGATGTAGATAGGGCGAGGTAATGTTTTATCTAAAGCGGCATTACGAGCAATCACCATAGCATCGACAACACCATAGCAATAACCACGGGGGGAAATTTTTAATACCTCCATGTTTAATCCTCCTGACTAAAGGTCCTTCATATATGCATCTTTTTAATTATATAAAAATTCCTCCCGCAATACAAAAGAAATCAATTATAAAAAGAATGAAATCGGCTGACTCACCGATTTCTTCATTCTCATCTCTCACTTCACACTTCTTATTTTGCACTTTTGAAAATCACGAAGGGCTTCTATTAAATATACATTTTTGGAATTGAATCACCTTTATTTTTCTTTTTAGGGACTGTTCTGGCATCTACTTTTTTTGTTTCTGAGGCTTCTTCTGTTTCATTTTTCTTTTCTGCTTTTTTCACTTTCACATTTTTTGTTGTTTTTTTCCTCCTTGTCGTTATCTTTTTTTCTTCGCTGTTAGATTCTTCATTTGCTGTCAAATTATTATCGTCGCTTATAGTTTGATCGTCGGTTGTTTCATTGTCGGTTACTTCATCGTCTGAACCCGAACTTTTTAATCCTTTGTACATTTTCCACATGGCAGGTAAGTTTCTAACTATTGGTCCGTATTGTTGAACCATTGGACCTACTTGCTGTGCTGTTCGTAACACATTTTGAGTATTATTTAAAAAGGTACCTATCTTTCCTGGATTTGCAATTTTTCCTATATTGCCAAGTAACGAGCCTCCACCGCTTCCTGCACGTTGGAATCCAGCTGCTGCGTTGGCAATATTACTTGCTTGAGATGCACCTCCACGCTGAAATAATCTTGAAATTAACCCACCACCACCTCCTGGGCTCGCTCCACCACCACCGAGTGGCAGCCTACTACCCAATGGAGCCATTCTTCCCATGGATTGCATCGGTCCTCGAAACAATCCACCAGCTTGCATTGGCGGTCTTGTAGCACCTCCCATTAGTCCTGAAAATCTTGGGAATGCACTATTCATTTGCGGAAATCCTCCTGGCGGCATCTTATTCCTCCTTTCTTTCCTACTGAACTTTATAATATGATATGCAGACTTTTGGAAAACGTCTTTTTTTATCTAGTTATATTGTCTTTTTCCGACTAGACTTTTGCGGAAAGTGGAAGTTTTGGCTACAGTCGATTATAATAACAAAATGGGCTTTATTATTAAGACTTTTTTTCTACAATAATGGAATCTGGAATCAAAGCTATCTAGTTTAACAGAAAATGTCCTTAAAACAGGAGTGAGATAAATGAAACAAAATAAATTTTCAATTTTTCATTTTAAACCTTATATTGAACAGGCGATACATGAACTTGGATTTTATGAGCCGACAGAAATCCAAAAAAAAATGATTCCAAATATTTTACGAGGGGAAAGTGCGGTTGGCCAATCTCAAACTGGTACAGGAAAAACTCATGCATATTTGCTGCCGATTTTGCAATCTGTAAATCCAGAATTAAATGAGGTACAAGCTGTTATTACAGCTCCAACACGAGAACTTGCCAATCAAATTTATCATGAAATATTAAAGATCACTAAATTTTATGAAGAACAAACCATTAATGCTAGATGTTTTATTGGTGGAACGGATAAAAAACGCGCCATTGAAAAATTAAAAAAGCAACCACATATTGTTGTTGGTACTCCCGGCAGAATAAATGATTTAATTAATGAGCAGGCTTTATTTGTTCATACTTCTAAAATATTAGTTGTTGATGAAGCTGATTTAATGCTAGATATGGGATTTCTTTTTGATGTGGATCAAATTGCAGGTCGTATGCCACAGGATCTTCAAATATTAGTATTCTCAGCAACAATTCCAGAGAAACTTAAACCCTTTTTAAAAAAATATATGGAAAATCCAAAATATGAGCATGTTCAACCAAAACATATCTCTGCTGAAAATATTGATCATATTTTAGTTCCATTACGAAGCAGGGAAAAAATTGACTTATTACATGAAATGCTTTTAGCTTACAATCCATATTTAGCAATCGTATTTACTAATACGAAAACGATGGCAGATGAGGTTGCAAATGAGCTGATTGAAAAGGGAATTAAAGTTGGAAGGCTTCATGGTGATTTAACACCACGTGAAAGAACAAAGGTTATGAAGCAAATACGTAATCTCGAGTATCAATATATTGTAGCCACAGACCTAGCTGCTCGAGGAATTGATATAGAAGGTGTAAGCCATGTCATTAACTATGAGCTTCCTCAGGATTTAGATTTTTATGTTCATCGTGCAGGAAGAACTGCTAGAGCAGGACATTCAGGGATAACTGCAACGATTTATGAACCGTCTGATGAAGATGCTTTAACTAGGCTTGAAAAAATGGGCATTGACTTTGAAAATATGGACTTACAAAAAGGTAATTGGCTGTTAATTCCTGAGCGAAACAAAAGAAAAAATCGAAAAAAACAAACTGATGATATTCAAGAAAAAGCACGAAGTTTAGTTAAAAAACCGAAAAAAGTGAAGCCTGGCTACAAAAAGAAAATTAATCAACAGGTGGAACAAATGAAAAAACGGGAGAGAAGATTACAAAAGCGCAAAGGATGAATTTTTTGATGACTTTTGATTAATCAGCCCATGGTAGTTTTTTACCAACATGGCTTTATGTTTAAAAAAAGCTTACCATTTAAATACATTTGGGGAGTGAGGAGAATGTTGAAAATTGGTTCTCATGTTTCAATGAGTGGAAAGAAAATGATGCTTGGAGCAAGTGAAGAAGCTATTTCCTATGGAGCTAATACGTTTATGATTTATACAGGTGCTCCACAAAACACAAGAAGAAAAAAAATTGAGGATTTAAATATTGAAGCAGGAATTGCTCATATGAAGGAAAATGGAATTGAAGACATAATTGTCCATGCTCCATACATCATTAATATCGGAAACTCAGTAAACCCTTCAACTTATGAACTCGGCGTAAATTTTTTACAATCGGAAATTGAAAGAACTGAGGCAATTGGTGCAAGGCAAATTGTACTTCATCCGGGTGCACACGTTGGTGAGGGAGCAGACAAAGGAATTGAACAAATCATTAAAGGATTAAATGAAGTTTTAACGTCAGAACAAAACGTCCAAATTGCTCTAGAAACGATGGCAGGTAAGGGTTCTGAATGTGGTAGATCTTTTGATGAGCTTGCGAGAATTATTGATGGTGTACATTATAATGAAAAGTTATCAATCTGCTTTGATACTTGCCATACGCATGATGCTGGGTATGATATCAAAAACGATTTTGATGGTGTCCTTTCAGAGTTTGATCGGATAATTGGAATTGACAGAATTAAGGTTTTACACATTAATGATAGTAAAAATGAAAGTGGGGCAAGAAAGGATAGGCATGAAAATATTGGTTTTGGGCATATTGGCTTCGATGCCTTAAATTACATTGTTCACCATCCACAATTAGCAGATATCCCCAAAATTTTAGAAACGCCATTTGTTGGAGAGGATAAAGCAAATAAAAAGGCTCCATATAAACACGAAATTGCTATGCTTAGAAGTAAGGAATTTAATGAGTCTTTAAAAGAGAAAATCATTAATGAATAATAAATAAAAAAATCGAGGGAAACATCTCTCGATTTTTTTATTTACTAAATTGTATAAATATCTGATTTATTTTTTTTGCTGTTTCTGGTCCAGCGATTTTTGCTACATCTTTTATTATCTTCGTTCTTTGTTGATCATCAAAAACATTAAAATTTTTCCCGCGTAAGTGGGCTGCAATTTTGTCTGCATCACTTTTGGAAAGTCGAACATTAAATTGCTTTGCATATTTCAATAATTCATCGCCAGTGATTATATTGATTTTGTAATTAATCACATTTTGTAATAATTTCATCTGCACATCACCCCTCCATTGATACATATGTGATGGACAATGGAAATGTTCCAGAAATTATATTTTTTTTAAAAGTATGCGAATAAGAGGGAATTAGTTTACATAAAGCTTATTCTCATGTATACTTTTATATAATAAATCGTAATCATTCTTAAATGGAAACTAATTTTTTATAAAAATAAGAGACTATTCCAGTCTCTTCCATACATGAAGGAATCCTTTTTTCCAAATTAAAAGAGGTGTTAAAAGGTGCATGTTTCAAGTGCAATACAAACGCTGAAAGAAAAAGGTTTTAAGCATACGGGAAAACGTGAGCAAATGCTTGAACTATTTGCAGCGAATAATAAATATCTAACTGCTAGAGATGTTCTAGAATATATGAAAAACGATTATCCAGGTCTAAGTTTTGATACAATTTACCGTAATTTATCATTATTTGTAGAGTTAGGAATTCTTGAGACAACAGAGCTTTCAGGTGAAAAGAATTTTCGTTTTAGCTGTTCAACAAATGATCATCATCATCATTTTATTTGTTTGGATTGTGGTAAAACAAAAGAAATTCAAACATGTCCTATGCAAATTTTAGAAGAAGATTTAGTGGGTTATAATGTATCTGGACATAAATTTGAAATCTATGGTAAGTGTCCTGAGTGCTTAAGGTAAATATAAAAAAATCATAAGGAAAATTCCTTATGATTTTTTTATTTAAAGGTAAAAAAGTATAAAATTACTAAAGATATTAGACATGAAAAGTGTCTGCTATGTCTAGCTCCAGCGCCTATCGGATTTCTCTGTCTCCTCCCTACGATAAGTCAGCATCGGCTCGAGAACTACCTCACCGTGTTTCCTTTATCTCAGTCGAAGACTACGAAATCCGTACGCCGATGATCAAGGCGCTTGCGCTTTTCTTATTCCCTTTTTATCCAATCTCTAACCCAAAGTTCAGCTTCTTTCCAACTTTTCACCCTAATAACTCCTTCAGGAATTGGATCTTGATTATAGGGTGTATCAAATAAGATAACAGGAATATTTAATTCCTGATGAATCATTACGGCATTATCATGCTTGTCTTCAAAAAAAAGATCCACATGATACTTTTTGGCCGTTTCAACTTTATGGTGTGATCCTATTAATTCAATATGATTGTATTTTATATCATTTTCAGTAAACCATTTTTCTGTTACTTCCAACAAATTAGAGGCTCTAGCACTGATAAAATAGAGCTGAAATTGCTCTTTCCATTTTGTAAGAACTTCTTTGGCCCCGATAGCAAGTGGTGATTCTGCATAAATTTTCGGTTCAGTTTTAATAAACCAATCATAAAACTTCTTTTCGGGAACATTAATGACATTTGTTAATTCATATTCAGTAATATCATCTAATGTCAGCTGTAATTGAAAAGCTTCATTAATATAGGGAAGTAAAGAATTTGGATGGGTTACGGTTCCATCAATATCAATTCCAAATCTTTTTTTCATTTAAGGTACTGCTCCTTTATGTAATAAGTAAAAATGTCAATAATTCAAGTTTAACATAATTTGTTTATTGTTAACATCTATAACATTTTCAAGTATACAGTGGAAAAGATTGTTTATCATGAAATAAAAAAGATAAGCACACAATATTAATGCTCCTACTCTTACTATTTGAAAGTGAGGGGATATCATGAATGATGAAACACGTAATGACCAACTAGAAGATAGTTTTCATGATGATGATCGAGAAAATCGTGATTATCATGAAGAAACAGCTGCAGAAGTAGCTGCACCGATTTCAATGAATCGTGATTATGATCGTGATCTAAGTGAGGACAGGGATCCTGATCATGCCCATGTAAGTGGAAAAGTCATTGGCTGGTCTGCATTAGCTTTATCCGTTCTATCCCTATTTTTCTTACCAGTAATATTAGGGGCAGCTGGGATAATACTTGGTTTCGTTGCCAGAAGAAGAAATGCTGAAACATTAGGAGCTTGGAGTATTGGGATAGGTGTAGTATCGATAATTATCGGGATATTTGTATTACCGTTTTTTTAGATAAAAGAGCATGAACGTGGGAGCTGTAATAAAAATAACAGTGCGATAAGTTTTCGCACTGTTATTTTCATATATACTCAAGATTAAGCTTTTTGTTCACTCTCTTGTTTTTTATAATATTCTTCTGCTATCAAATCAATTTCTTTTTTTAATTCTTCTACCATCGTTTCTTCAGGTACTTTTCGAACAATTTTTCCTTTGCGGAATAATAATCCTTCTCCACGAGCTCCAGCAATGCCTATATCTGCTTCACGAGCTTCCCCAGGACCATTTACTGCGCACCCCAATACAGATACCTTAATTGGAGCTTTAATGGTTGAAATGTACTCTTCGACTTCATTTGCAATACTAATTAAATCAATTTCGATCCTTCCGCAAGTCGGACATGAAATTAATGTGGCTGCGTTAGAAGAAAGTCCAAATGCTTTCAAAAGCTCTCTAGCAACTTTCACTTCCTCTACAGGATCCGCACTTAAAGAAATTCTTAGTGTATTTCCAATTCCTTTGCTCAAAATCGCACCTAAGCCCGCAGCGCTTTTAACTGTTCCTGAGAAAAGAGTTCCGGATTCAGTAATTCCTAAGTGCAATGGATAATCAAAAGCACGTGCTGCTTTTTCGTATGCCTCAATGGCAAGGTTAACATCTGAAGCCTTCATTGAAACGATAATATCATGAAAATCTAGATCTTCTAGAATTTTTATATGGTGTAAGGCGCTTTCTACCATACCATCAGCGGTTGGATACCCATACTTTTGTAATATATGTTTTTCAAGGCTCCCAGCATTTACACCAATACGAATAGGAATTCCTTTTTCTTTTGCCGCTCGAACGACAGCTTCAACCTTTTCACGTTTTCCGATATTTCCCGGATTAATCCTTATTTTATCGGCTCCACCTTCAATAGCCATTAATGCAAGGCGATAATCAAAATGAATATCTACAACTAAAGGAATATTTATTCTTTTTTTTATTTCTGAGATCGCATTTGCCGCTCTTTCATCAGGACAGGCAACTCGAACAATTTGACAGCCAGCTTCTTCTAAACGTTTAATTTGGCTAACTGTAGCTTCTACATCATGAGTTTTCGTTGTTGTCATACTTTGAATAAAAAGTTCATTGCTTCCCCCAATAGTTAAATTACCAACCTTGACGGGACGTGTTTTTGAACGATGTATTATTTCACCCAAGGGTAATTCGCTCCTTTATTTAAGTACAAATCAATGTTTGTAGTTTAATAATAACAATTGTATTGTATCAATTTATGCCTACAATTGACAAGGAATAGAAGTCTAAATCATTAATTAACATATATTGGGAATTTATAAATCTGACCAATTTGAATTTCTTCAGGTTTTATATCATTATTAAGCTTTTTAAAATCGGTAATCACTCGGTCGATAGAAACTTTTAGAGGAGATTTGTTTATACTCTCTACAATTGATAAAACGGTATTACCAGGTTTAATTTTCTGTGTTTTATAAGGGACAGATACTTTTTGTTTTTTTACTTTTTCTTTCACTTCAGATGCATGAGAAATAGAAGGGATCGTTCCAAAGTTGATATCAATATAGACACTATAAAGGACAATAATTACTGCGATAAAAGCTAGGAATTTTTTCAAGACTAGCGCCTCCTTTTTTGTCATATATATGCTAGTCCAAAAAAAATTATGACAAAAAAAACTGACATGCTATGCCAGTTTAATCAGAAAGGTAAGAAAGCTTAAAATTTACAAAGGATATTAGACATGAAAAGTGTCTGCTCTGTCTAGCTCTAGCGCCTATCGGCTAGCGTATTTCTCCGTCTTCTCCCTACGATAAGTCAACATCGACTCGTCCCTCGCCGTGTTTCCTTTATCTCAGTCGAAGACTGCGAAGGTGAAATTGGCACTTCAAATTTCACTCATCCGTACCCAGATGAGCAAGGCGCTTGCGCTTATCTAGTTTCTCGGTTGTGGTTTAGGAATTTCTCTAATACTTAAATAAAGAAAGATTAAACTAATTAACCAATCAATAAGCAGTCCGCCTGGAACACCAGTTTTTAGAATATCCATTAAAATAAAAAATACGGTCGGAAGTGTAATACAATGGGCAGCAAGACGCCAGCTTTGACGATAGTGAAGCTTGCGGCTTAGAGTTTGGGCAAATAACACTCCAATTCCTGCAAAAATCGATATCTTAATAAAACCTAAAGCAGATACAAATAAATAATAAAAAATAAACAAAATCGGTAATATAATCCAAAGAGCGCCGTGTAAAGAAGATAAAAATGAATCGATATCTCTATTTGTCAGCTTAATATCACCTAATGTAGAATAAGGAAAATTTTGTGCGTTTCGATTAGTGACGATGACAAATTCATTTTTAAGTAAAGCAACAGCATTTCCTTGGTCTTTTATATCATTTACTGAAAGCTGTCCAGTAGGGTCTAGTACAATGTTAAAATCAGTTTTTTGAACGGTAAGTGGTTCCTTTTGATCAGATGTCAGAACACCATTCTCAATTTGAAATGGTGGAAGTTCTTCCATGAAAATTTGTTTTCCTTCATTTAAAGCAGTAATAGACATTGTAGAAAAATGATACAAGCCTGGGAGTGTAGAAAGAAACATTAAAATAAATACATATAAAATGGTTTTTCCGATTCCTAAGAATCTAAATTTTGCAATATCCTTTGGTGAATAAAGGCTTTTAATAAAGCGTTGGAAAATATTCAAATCATTCACTTCCTTTTTTTGCTGTTGATCTTCAAAAAAATGTACAACTATTTATCATTTTAAATATTTTTAGCATAAATGTCATTTCTAAATATGTATAATTTCGCATAATGTTTGAGCGCTTTTACAAAAATTATTTTATTCTTTAAATATACAAAAAAAAGTAATGATATTTTTCCATAAAAATTAAGCAATTTGTTTGCTTGCATTTAGTAACTTTGGTAATCTTAAGATGAAAATACAAAAATCAATATTGATTCAATTAATTACATAGGAGGAATGTAACATGGCATTCGAATTACCGCAATTACCTTATGCGTATGATGCTCTTGAGCCTCATATTGACAAAGAAACAATGAATATTCACCACACAAAACATCATAACACATATGTAACTAACTTAAACGCAGCACTTGAAGGAAATGAAGAGCTTCTTAGCAAATCTGTAGAAGAAATTATTTCAAATTTAGATGCTGTTCCTGAAGCTAAACGTACTGCTGTCCGCAATAATGGTGGAGGACACGCTAACCACTCATTATTCTGGAAGCTTCTTTCTCCAAATGGCGGTGGCGAACCAACAGGTGATTTAGCAGATGCAATTAATACAAAGTTTGGCAGCTTTGATCAATTTAAAGAAGCTTTTGCAGCTGCAGGTGCTGGCCGTTTTGGTTCTGGCTGGGCTTGGTTAGTATTAAATAATGGCGAGTTAGAAATTACAAGCACACCAAACCAAGACAGTCCACTAATGGAAGGCAAAACTCCAATTCTTGGTTTAGACGTTTGGGAGCATGCATATTACTTAAATTATCAAAACCGTCGTCCAGACTATATGAAAGCTTTCTGGAATGTAGTAAATTGGGATGAAGTTTCAAAATTATACAAAGCAGCAAAATAATTTGTTTGGAAAAACACCGGGTTTTTGTACTGCACCCCAATTGTTAGACACCATTTAACAATTGGAGGTGCTTTTATTATGGCTAAATTTACAATCAAAGAGAAACTGACAGCGGTAAAACGATATATAAATGGTATAGAAAGTCAACAGAATATTGCAGATTCTATAGGGGTGGATAAGGCTGTTTTTCTA
>NZ_JBNNWS010000014.1:0-169106 GCF_050281185.1 Heyndrickxia sp. NPDC080065
CAGCTGGGAGAGCACCTGCCTTACAAGCAGGGGGTCGGCGGTTCGATCCCGTCATCCTCCACCATATATGCCGGCCTAGCTCAATTGGTAGAGCACGTCCGAATAAGCTACAAAGCTATGCTTCAGCGTACAGCTTGAGCTGCTACTTGAATAATCATACTGAAAGCTGGACGACAGTCTTCAGCAGTTCAGTTTAAGGAAACAAATATTAATAAGCCGGCCTAGCTCAATTGGTAGAGCAACTGACTTGTAATCAGTAGGTTGGGGGTTCAAGTCCTCTGGCCGGCACCATTAGGTAATATGAGCCATTAGCTCAGTCGGTAGAGCATCTGACTTTTAATCAGAGGGTCGAAGGTTCGAGTCCTTCATGGCTCACCATTTTAGAAGTAGAAAATCAAACGTTGGAAACTTCTAATATCTAAATCATGCGGGTGTGGCGGAATTGGCAGACGCACCAGACTTAGGATCTGGCGCCGCAAGGCGTGGGGGTTCGACTCCCTTCACCCGCATAATATGAATATTTTAGTCGCGGAAGTAGTTCAGTGGTAGAACACCACCTTGCCAAGGTGGGGGTCGCGGGTTCGAATCCCGTCTTCCGCTCCAGATACCCTTGCCGGGGTGGCGGAACTGGCAGACGCACAGGACTTAAAATCCTGCGGTAGGTGACTACCGTACCGGTTCGATTCCGGTCCTCGGCACCATTTTTTTCGATAATAAGCGCCCGTAGCTCAATTGGATAGAGCGTTTGACTACGGATCAAAAGGTTAGGGGTTCGACTCCTCTCGGGCGCGCCATATATTCCGGGAAGTAGCTCAGCTTGGTAGAGCACATGGTTTGGGACCATGGGGTCGCAGGTTCGAATCCTGTCTTCCCGACCATTACACACTTTGGGGCCTTAGCTCAGCTGGGAGAGCGCCTGCTTTGCACGCAGGAGGTCAGCGGTTCGATCCCGCTAGGCTCCACCAATTTAAAATGTTATGATAATGGCGGCGTAGCTCAGCTGGCTAGAGCGTACGGTTCATACCCGTAAGGTCGTGGGTTCGATCCCCTCCGCCGCTACCATAGAGGACCTTTAGCTCAGCTGGTTAGAGCAGACGGCTCATAACCGTCCGGTCGTAGGTTCGAGTCCTACAAGGTCCACCATATTTATCTGGAGGAATACCCAAGTCTGGCTGAAGGGATCGGTCTTGAAAACCGACAGGCGGGTTAAACCGCGCGGGGGTTCGAATCCCTCTTCCTCCGCCATAAAAGAATTCATTTAATATCGTCGCGGGGTGGAGCAGTCTGGTAGCTCGTCGGGCTCATAACCCGAAGGTCGCAGGTTCAAATCCTGCCTCCGCAATTATGTAAGTTATTTTAAAACTTACTTGAAAAATTTTTGGTCCGGTAGTTCAGTTGGTTAGAATGCCTGCCTGTCACGCAGGAGGTCGCGGGTTCGAGTCCCGTCCGGACCGCCATTTATCATCCTAAGATTGGGACGATGGCGAACTATAATTGAATATAGGAATTATACATTATATGGCTCGGTAGCTCAGTCGGTAGAGCAATGGACTGAAAATCCATGTGTCGGCGGTTCGATTCCGTCCCGAGCCACCATTTAAAAGTATTATGGTGCACATCCATGCTTAAATGATACAACATGGCGGCTATGGCGAAGTGGTTAACGCATCGGATTGTGGCTCCGACACTCGTGGGTTCGATTCCCACTAGTCGCCCCATAATATAAAGCGGGTGTAGTTTAGTGGTAAAACTACAGCCTTCCAAGCTGTTGTCGTGGGTTCGATTCCCATCACCCGCTCCATATTTACATGGGCCTATAGCTCAGCTGGTTAGAGCGCACGCCTGATAAGCGTGAGGTCGATGGTTCGAGTCCATTTAGGCCCATTAGATTAATATATTCCCATTTTATTCCGCAGTAGCTCAGTGGTAGAGCTATCGGCTGTTAACCGATCGGTCGTAGGTTCGAATCCTACCTGCGGAGCCATTTTTATTTGGAGAAGTACTCAAGTGGCTGAAGAGGCGCCCCTGCTAAGGGTGTAGGTCGGGTAACCGGCGCGAGGGTTCAAATCCCTCCTTCTCCGCCATTAACGGCCCGTTGGTCAAGCGGTTAAGACACCGCCCTTTCACGGCGGTAACACGGGTTCGAATCCCGTACGGGTCATATTTTTGTAGATCGTATTTCTTTTTAAGTAGTTTAAAAGTTTTCTCTAGCAGAATCTTTTAAACTACTTTTTTTCGTTCAGGAAATAAAAAAATTCTCGCTTTTGGATAACTTTTTTATTAACCAAATAGAACAAAAAGAATCTTGTACGGTAAGAGAAAAACCGTTTCATTACCCGACTAGAGCAAAAAGTATCTAATACGGTAAATGAAGTTCGTTCCATGGCCTTTAAAGAATAAATAGAGACCATCAAGAAAACAAAATGTTACCATGTTATACATAGAATATATATTACTGAATTTTTTTTTGAAGTTAATATATAATAAGGTAGATAAGTGTTTAATAAGTTATGTTCATTGACGCAATCCATTTAGAGGTGTATCTTAAAGGTTGGATATTATTAATAAGCATATAAATTTTAGAAGATTATTTAATCGTACGTTTGTTTTTTGGGGGAGATTATTTTGACACGTATTAAACAGTCGAATATTGAAACTGAATATAAAGTTGCTGTAGATAGGGCTAGAAATAAAAAGAAAACTATATTGTTTAGTTATACTGAAAAACTAAATAATATTAACCCCCTTTCATTTTATTCGTCTGCTAAACAGTTATTTCAAGGTGAAAGATTCTTTTGGAAGGTACCGAATGATGAAACATATATTGTGGGCCTAGGAGTTGCACAAAGCCTTCAAACGAGTCATGAAGAAGATCGTTTTAAGTGGGTTGAGCGTGAATGGAATCTTTTAATTAAAGATGCGCATATTTTTAATCCATTCGAAGTCCCTGGGACAGGTCCTCTAATATTTGGAGGCTTTTCTTTTGATCCGCTCAGTGTCAAGGAGCAAGAGTGGTCTTTATTTTCTAATGCTTTATTTCATTTACCAAATCTTATGTTAGTCATTAACGGTCAAGAAGCTTATATAACGATGAATATCATTTGTTCTACTAAAGAAAGTGGAGAATCATTAAAAAGAGTTTTAGCTTTGAAAGAGAAGATTTTTACAGTTAAAGAAAGAGAAAATTTAACAATTATTGAAAGTCTTCGTGAACATGAAATAAACCCAGATGAATGGAAAGAAGCAGTTGGCGAAGTTGTCCGCGCACTAAAAGAGGATAATGATCTTAATAAAGTCGTAATGGCTAGAAAAATGAATATAGAATTTAATGAGTTAATATCATCTGAAAAAGTACTTGAACACTTATGTAAAGGTCAACAAGATAGCTATATCTTTGCTTTAGAAATAATGAACAGCTGTTTTACAGGTGCTTCACCTGAAAGATTAGTAAAAAAGAGTGGAAATGATGTTTTATCAGCTTGTCTTGCAGGCTCTATTAAAAGGGATTCGAATGAAAAAAGAGATGCTATGTTAGGTCAAGATTTACTTGCCGATATGAAAAATAGACATGAACATCAGCTAGTAGTCTCTATGATAGAAGATGTTATTCAAAAATTTTGTACTGAAGTTGCAATTCCTAAAGAACCATCTATATTGAAAATGCGAGATATTCAACATCTCTTTACACCTGTTAAAGGTAAAATCAAAGATCAAAACATATCTATATTATCATTAGTGGAGGAACTCCATCCAACGCCAGCTATGGGAGGGGTTCCAACAAAAGATGCATTAAAGGTAATACGAGAAATGGAAAAAATGGATCGTGGTTTTTATGCTGCTCCAATTGGATGGATAGACTATCGAGCGAATGGAGAATTTGCTGTAGCGATCCGGTCAGGATTAATAAAAGAAAATGAAGCATTTTTGTATGCTGGGTGTGGAGTTGTATCTGATTCAAACCCAGAGGATGAATATTATGAAACAAGAATTAAATTTCGTCCAATGCTTCGGGCATTAGGAGGAAAAATGTTATGAAACACCAAGAAGCACTGACGAAGTATTTAGCTAGGTTCATTCAAGAACTTTCTAATTCTGGGGTAGAGGATGTTGTCATTAGTCCCGGTTCTAGATCTACACCATTAGCTATGTTAGTCGCGGGGCATCCTAAACTTAAATATCATATTAATATTGATGAACGTTCCGCAGCTTTTTTTGCTTTAGGAATAGCAAAACAAACAAGAAAACCTGTTGCTCTCATTTGTACTTCTGGAACCGCTGCCGCAAACTATTATCCTGCTGTAGTTGAGGCTAAACTGGCAAGGGTTCCTTTAATAGTTTTAACGGCTGACCGTCCGCATGAATTACGGGATGTAGGAGCACCACAAGCAATTGATCAAAATCAATTTTACGGTAATCATGTAAAATGGTTTTCTGAAATGGCCTTACCAGACTTAAATGAAGAAATACTCAGGTATGTTCAAACAAATGCTGCAAGGGCAGTAAGTATTTCTTTAGAAGTACCAGCTGGACCGGTGCATTTAAATTTTCCATTCCGCGAGCCGCTGATTCCAATTATGGATCCATCTCCATATACGGAAGTAAGTGAACAACCATCAATAGCTATATCACATGGAAATTTACATCTTAAAATGAATCAAATATTAGACATATGCAACCGATTGCAACAAAAGGAAAAAGGGTTAATTGTTTGTGGAGTGATTGATGATCCAAGATTTGTAGAGTCTATCATCCCATTTGCTGAGAAGCTTGGCTATCCTATTATTGCAGACCCATTGTCCCAATTACGAAGTGGAGATTTTTCAGGGGAATATATCATTGATAGCTATGATGCAATTTTGAAGGAAATCGTTTCGGATGAAAAATTAAAACCTGAGGTCATCATTCGCTTTGGAGGAATGCCGGTATCCAAACCACTGACCAAGTTTATGAAAAAACTAAACGATACAGAGCAATATATTATCGAAGCGGGCAATGGTTGGCGCGATCCTATCAACAATGCTACATATATGATCTACTGTGATGAAGCAACATTTTGCAATGATATAACAATGAAGCTGAACGAAAGACATGGTTCAAGCTGGTTAAAAATGTGGCAAGATTTGAATACTATAGCACGAAATACGGTCATAAATGAAATTTGTGATATTGATGATCTAGATGAAGGAAAAGTAGTCATAGAATTAACAAAAAGAATGCCAGCTAATAGTATTCTTTTTGTGGGAAACAGTATGCCAATTCGTGATGTAGATACATTTCTTCATTCCAATCAACAAAATATTCGAATACTAGCCAATCGTGGAGCAAATGGGATTGATGGGGTCGTATCAAGCGCACTTGGGGCGAGTTTATATGGTGAACCTTTGTTTTTATTACTTGGCGATTTATCGTTTTACCATGACTTAAATGGATTATTAGCGGCGAAAATGCACAAGTTAAACATTAACATCATTGTTATTAACAATAATGGTGGGGGTATATTCTCATATCTCCCTCAGGCAAGCGAAGGTAAATATTTTGAAGAATTATTTGGAACACCAACAGACATCGATTTTGAGTATGCTGTTAAAATGTATGATGGCTATTATAAAAAAGTGAGAAATTGGGATGAATTTCATCAGTCAATTGCAGAATCTATTAAAACAGATGGTTTAAATGTAATAGAAGTACCTACAAACCGACAAAAGAATGTAGAAATTCATAAAAAAATGTGGAAACGTGTTTCCCGGGAAATAGAGCAATTCTTTCAAGGAGATAATCATGGTGATTGAAGTCAATGGTGTGAATTATCATGTTCGTTTAATTGGACAAGGTGAACCACTATTGCTATTGCATGGTTTTACGGGAGAGATGTCAACATGGGAAGCAATTATTCCGTATTTAGGCGATAAATTTCAATTGGTTTTAGTGGATATTCTTGGGCATGGAAAAACAGAAAGTCCATTAGATGATAAGAGATATCAAATTGAAGAAATAGCAGAGGATATGAAGGCTATTTTAATGAATTTGAATCTTAATAAGGTGAACATTTTAGGTTATTCTATGGGGGGCAGACTAGCCCTTGCATTTACTATATTGTTTCCGGAAATGGTGAATAAGTTAATATTAGAGAGCGCCTCTCCAGGATTAAGAACAGAAGAGGAAAGAGAAGCTAGACGTTTCCAAGATGAAAGTTTAGCCGAGAGAATTTTAGAAAATGGGTTAAAATCTTTTGTTCAATATTGGACAAATATTCCTTTATTTCAAACCCAGAAAAAGCTTTCAGAATCAATACAGCTAAAGATTGAACAACAAAGGCTCCAAAATAATCCTATCGGCTTAGCAAATAGTTTAAAAGGAATGGGGACCGGAAGCATGCCTTCCTTCTGGGAAAAGCTCAGTTTTTTAGAGATGCCAGTACTAATCATTACTGGCAGCCTGGATAATAAGTTTTGTAAGATAGCGGAAGAAATGAAAAATGTGATTTCAGATGCAAAGCATGAAACAATTCTTAGTGTGGGACATGCAATTCACGTGGAAGATTCACAAAAGTTTGGTACAATAATAAAAGAGTTTTTGTCGAATTAAAGTTTTTTGTTCGACAAAGTCTAATACTAAAGGAGGTTTCCAAATGGCAATTGAGTGGAAAACTGAAAGAGAATATGAAGATATTCTTTATGAAACTTATAATGGAATTGCGAAAGTAACTATTAATCGACCTGAAGTACATAATGCTTTTCGTCCTAAAACGGTGATGGAATTAATTGATGCTTTTTCTTATGCACGTGATGATTCCAATATCGGTGTTATTATCTTAACTGGAGCTGGAGAAAAAGCGTTTTGCTCTGGTGGAGATCAAAAAGTACGCGGACATGGCGGATATGTTGGTGAAGATCAAATTCCTCGTTTGAATGTTTTAGATTTACAACGATTAATTCGTTTCACTCCGAAACCGGTTATCGCAATGGTAGCTGGATATGCAATTGGTGGAGGACATGTTTTACATATCGTTTGTGACTTAACGATCGCTGCAGATAATGCCATTTTCGGACAAACTGGTCCAAAAGTTGGCAGCTTTGATGCTGGATATGGTGCAGGTTACTTAGCACGTATCGTTGGACATAAGAAAGCAAGAGAAATTTGGTATCTATGTCGTCAATACAATGCACAAGAAGCTTTGGATATGGGGCTTGTCAATACTGTTGTACCTTTAGAACAGCTTGAGGAAGAAACGGTAAAATGGTGTGAAGAAATCCTTGAGAAAAGCTCTACAGCTCTTCGTTTCCTAAAGGCTTCATTCAATGCAGATACAGATGGTTTAGCAGGTCTTCAACAGCTTGGTGGAGATGCAACATTACTTTACTATACAACTGATGAAGCAAAAGAAGGTCGTGATGCGTTTAAAGAAAAACGTAAACCTGATTTTGGACAATTCCCTCGTTTCCCTTGATTACGAGAAAACTTCATTTGGATTGAATTACTCGTATAATCGGTGAAAAAAGCTTGATGGATGATCCCATCAAGCTTTTTTCTCTAAAAAATTATTTAAAAGGTGATTTTAGATGAGTCAACTACTACCGAATTTTTTAAAGCAAAGAGCCTATTTAACCCCTAATCGTACCGCACTTATTTTTGAAAAAGAGAAGTGGAGTTTTTCCGATCTTTATAAAAAAGTGGAAGTATATGCAAAAAAAATTGCTTCACTGGATATTAAAACTCAAGACTCCATTGCTGTTCTTTTATCCAATAGTCCTCAAACAGTTATTATAATTCATGCCTTACAACAAATAGGTGTTACCGCAGTATTTTTAAATCATCGGTTAACAGCTAATGAAATGGTATTTCAAATAAAAGATAGCGGTTCAAAAATATTAATCAGTGAAAGTCAGTTTGAAAATAAATTAGAGGAAATTACACAATTATATAATGATCTTTCAATTATTTCAGAAGTGGATATTGAAGAATTAGATACAAAGAAGAATCCTATACTTAACGAGTTTCGGATGGATGATGTTTGCTCAATAATGTACACATCAGGTACGACAGGTAAGCCAAAAGGTGTTTTGCAAACTTACGGAAACCATTGGTGGAGTGCAGTAGGATCAGCATTAAATTTAGGCTTAAAGGAAGAGGATGGCTGGGTCTGTGCGGTTCCTTTATTTCATATTAGCGGACTTTCGATTTTGATGCGCAGTGTCATTTATGGAATGGCTGTATACTTATATGAGCAATTTGATGAAAAAGAAATCAATCAACAGTTACTTACAGGAAATGTTACAATCATGTCAGTCGTTAGTACAATGTTATATCGACTGATTGATGATTTAGAGGATAAAAGATATCATGAGAATTTTCGCTGTATGCTATTAGGAGGAGGACCTGCCCCTAAGTCATTACTTGAATCATGTTTAGAGAAGAATATCCCCGTATTTCAATCATATGGAATGACTGAAACCTCATCACAAATAGTGACCTTATCACCAGAAGATAGTTTAATAAAACTTGGTTCCGCAGGAAAGCCCTTGTTTCCATCGCAACTGAAAATAATGGGGGAAGGGAAACCATTAGAACTAAACACTCTTGGTGAAATAGTTGTCAAAGGACCGAATGTGACAAAAGGATATTTAAATCGAGAGGAAGCAAATCTTAGCAATTTTAAAGAGGGTTGGTTTTATACAGGAGATATAGGCTATCTAGACGAAGAAGGCTATTTATTTGTTGTAGATCGGCGTTCAGATTTAATTATTTCTGGTGGAGAAAATATTTACCCCGCAGAAATAGAAGAAGTTTTGTTATCCCATCCAATGGTAAAAGAGGCTGGTGTAACAGGTGTCAATCACTCTCTTTGGGGACAGGTACCGTGTGGATTTGTTGTAACCACTCAATCATTAGAGGCGGATGAATTAATCAACTATTGTCACGAACGACTAGCAAAGTATAAAGTCCCTAAACAAATTTATTTTGTTGATGCATTACCTAGGAATGCTTCAAATAAATTGCTGCGGCGTAAATTACAAGATTTGATTTAGGCTCTTTTCTTAAACTTTACTGCTATTTGTAACAGAGTAAAAATCGGTTGAGATTTTACGAAGTAAATATCTGGTAGGATTTTTACGGGGGGTTATTACTTATACATAAAGTATGGGATGAAGAAAAGAGCACGAAGCTAATTTATTTAAGGATCGGAGCTATTTATGAAAAGCTACACTCTATATGAAAACAGTCTTGATTCAAGAAGGATGACGCTGTATGAAAATTAAAGAAATCAAACTATCAATTATAAAAATGCCTTTAAAACTTCCCTTTTCAACATCACTTGGGACAGTCCTTGACAGAGAAGGAATCATTATAGAAGTTTTTGATACAGATGGGGCAGTAGGTTATGGTGAAGTTGTAGCTTTTTCTACGCCTTGGTATACCGAAGAAACAGTACAAACTTGTTATCATATGTTAAAGGACCTATTAATTCCCCTTATTTTGGAGGAACCAATCACCCATCCAAATGAAGTCCAATCACGATTTAATCATATTAGAGGTAATAATATGGCAAAGGCTGGAATTGAAACAGCAATCTGGGATTTATATGCGAAGCTTCAGCACCAGCCACTCTGGAAACTGATTAACGGAGTTCGTAATGAAGTACTTGCAGGAGTGGTTGTTGGAACTCAAGATATAAAAGAGGCTATAGCCCAAATAAATTCATATTTAATGGATGGTTATAAGCGTGTTAAAGTAAAAATTAAACCTGGCAGCGATTATTTACTTTTAAAGGAGATTCGAAAGCACTGTCCTGATATTGCTTTAATGGCGGATGCTAATTCCGCCTATACGTTAAAAGATATTGAAATGTTGAAAGCACTTGATGATTTCGAATTGCTTATGATAGAGCAGCCATTAGCAGTAGACGACATTGTCGAGCATTCAATTTTAAAAAAGGAACTAAAAACACCTATTTGTCTTGATGAAAGTATCGTTACTTACCATGATGCCGAGAGTGCCATCTACTTAAATAGCTGTCAAGTAATAAATATAAAAATAGGACGAGTAGGCGGACTAAAAAATGCAATAAAAATCCATGATTTATGTCAAAAACATAATATACAAGTATGGTGTGGCGGGATGATTGAATTTGGAATTTCACGGGCACATAATATTGCATTATCTACTAAAGAAGGTTTTACCATTCCAGGGGATATTTCCGCTTCTAATCGATATTGGGAAGAGGATATTATCACACCCCAAGTAGACATTATTCATGGAACGATTAAGGCCCCTTCAGGGTTTGGAATTGGGTATGAGATGAATGATCGTCGTATGAACCAAGCGACAACTTATAAAGAATATTTTAGATGAAAAGCGCAAGCGTCTATACACGCTTGCGCTTTATTCCGTTTCTAGTCATCTCAATGTGCAATTACTTTAGAGCTTTTGTTAAAGTTATTACCAATTTCCCTCAGGCTTAAATGTTTTACAATCTGTTTCTTCAGTATTGGTTGCCTGATCTCCTTTGTTGCTTACTACATAAATTTGATCTGCAGAACAGCGATTCCCATTTGCCCAAAAGTGACAATTGTTTACCTCACATAGTACATCTTTTGCCATTGTACCTCACCCCTTTGTTGTATTGATGATGATACACAATTAGTCTTTGTAAAGAATCAAGTACTATGATTGGAAAGTAAAGGGATTGTCATTTGGTTTGATTTTTAGTCAGCTTTTTCTCTGGTACAGGATCAAACCCACCTGGATGGAATGGATGACATTTAAGAATCCGTTTTAGTGCCAGCCAGCCTCCACGAAAGGCTCCGTATCGTTTTACCGCTTCCAGTCCATATTGAGAACATGTTGGATAGAATCGGCAAGTAGGCGGCTTAAGAGGTGAAAGAAAAATTTGATAAAATCGAATGATTTTTATAAAAATAAATTTTAACATTAGAATAGGACATCCTTGATTTTATAATGAATTGCACATATATACTTTAAGAATAACAATTGATTAAATGTAGTGTCAAAAAGAAAAAGCCATCCAATTAATTATCGGATCGCTCTTGGGTATTTATATCATCATCTATAGATGCTTTGATATTGGGGTTATTTTCAATTGAATCGATTGTATGTTTATATGAGTAAGCTTTAGAGGTTGTTAATGCTGCAGTTAGAATAATGACAATGATTATTAAAATTGAAACCACCATGATCAACGTGAACAATTGATTGAACCTCCTAAAAAAATATAGGTTAATAATAATTTTAACATGTAATCCTTTGAAAGAGTTCAAAGAGATATGTCAATGTTTTGACTTCTTTACTGATAAATATAAAAAAGGAAACCAATGACTGTTTCCTTTTTTAGCGATATATGGATTTCTTATTTAAGTATCGATTTAATGCAAATATTTTGTTTTTAAGGGATGTATGTCAATAGAACTATTAGAGAATTTCTCTCTTAAGGTTTCAATTAAATAAATGCTAATAAAGTATTGAAGTTCTTCATCATTCATTTCTTCTACAATTTTTATTAAATCGTTTCTATCTGATTCCTCTAGAACAGCATAGGTAATGATATCTAAATCCTCATCGTCCCCAGTTAAGCGATTTTGGTACATTTCAAATAGTTCATCGACAAGTTTCACGATAATCACCCTTTTTAACTTAATAAGAATATTTTAACTTGTTTTGTGGGAAACGATACATAAAGAATCATTTCTTTTAATTTTTAGGTTAGGAGTGTCAGGAATGAATCAGCAAAAAAATACTTATTATATTGATATAGGGAGTGGAGAGATATCTAGAAGCTCAACTGATTCTCCTTGGAATTATAAAATAGAAGCGACAGATGAAGAGATTACTCGACTTAGACAGATCTTTGATGCTAACTATGATGTAGAAGTGGAAGGCTTTTTAAGAGCACATATCCCAATTGTGGAATATCATCATGATAAACCAAATGATGATTATGATAAACATATGATTGAAGTTTACCAAATGATTTATGATCTAGGAGATGAAGAAGCGAAACAACATATAGATAAAATCGGGATATTAGAAGACTTTACATCAGAATGAGAAAAGCGCAGGGCGAATTAATGCCCCTGCGCTTTTCTTAATTTAATTCTTGAGCTGTTTCTATTACTTCTTTTGGTACTTTGATTTCAGTGATCTTATTGTAGTTAGTATAAGTACCCTTCATTTCTTGTTTCATATTCACTTTTTGATTTTCAATTAACATATCTAAATCTTGTGTCATGTTAAGTGCTGTTATGTTAAATGTTTTCTTATCAATGAAAATTTCATAATCCATGCTGTTAAACGTTAGATTATTGAAAACTTCTTCATTTGCTTTTAATTGTTCTGGCATTAATTGTTTAGCAGTTTCTTTTAGAAACTTATCAAATTTTTCTCCAGACGCTTTTAATGTTAAAATATATTGTTTTTCATCTTGTTTAAATGAAAAGTCATCTGTAAATTGTTTTAATTGTTTTAATTGTTCAGCAGGATTAACCTGATCTTCAGGCATTTGTAAAGCTTGTTTAGAAAGTTCTTCAGGCATTTTTACCCATTGTTTTGATGTAGGGTCTTGTAAGAAAAATCCTTCTTTTGCCATATATGCCTCGATATCCATTGATTGACCTTGGACACTTTCATCTCCACCCTCCATGGTCATTTTCATTTGTTGGTGCATAGCAATTGGATTTAATACCATATCAATAGATAGAGTTGAATTAATATTCATAGGTGCTTGTTGATCAGGTACATTCATCGTTTGTTTTAGTTCCATATCTGAATGAACACTTTTCAATTTTTTCGATGCATCTGTTGATTTTTCAAATACTTCTTGAAGTGTAAGGCCGTCCTTTTTATTGGACTTACCATTCGAATTAACTGGATCAGCTGTTTGGCCGCATGCAGTTAAACCTAATAAAAACATAATTGAAACTAAACTTAACACTAGCTTTTTCATAGACAAACATCACTCCTTTTTATTTTCATTTAAATTTACGTAATAAAATAGGAAGGGTTTCAAAAAAGGTGTAAAATAGGAAAAAGGAACCATAAAGGATGATGAATAAATTTGGAAACTTTTAAGGATCAAAATGGATGGGATGTTACATTGTCATTTTTGGAACATTCCTTTCCCATAAAGTCAGACCATGTTTTTGTAATATGCCGATATAAAGACAAATGGTTGTTAACAAGCCATCCACAAAGGGGATATGAATTTCCTGGAGGGAAAATAGAAGAAGGGGAGACAGCTGAAGAGGCTGCTAAACGGGAAGTGATGGAAGAAACAGGTGGCGTAGTGGAGAGGCTTCATTTTATAGGTGAATACTTGGTGAATGATAGGGAAAATGGAGCTTTTGTAAAGACGATATATTTTTCAGATATAGATCAACTACTATGTACACAAAATTATTTGGAAACAAATGGGCCCATGTTGATTGAGGATGATTTATTAGAAAAAGTAAATGGGAAAAAGTTTAGTTTTATTATGAAAGATAATGTTGTAAAGCGATCTCTTGAGGAAATTATTGGTCGAAGACTTATCTAGGAAAAAGAAATGCCGAACCAAGTAGGGCCCGAGCATCTCATTTATGAATCACTCTTTACCAGCTTCTTTTCTAAGAGATCAACTAATTGATACATAAGTGTTGCTATAACAGCGACAATCATTAATGAAAGCATGACTAATGTGAAATTAAAAACTTGAAATCCATATATAATTAAATAGCCAAGTCCTTTAGAAGCTACTAAATACTCTCCGACGATGACACCTACCCATGATAATCCGACATTCACCTTTAGGGTGGAGATAATCGTAGGAAATGTTGCGGGTAAAATGGCCTCTTTGAATATTTGATAACGAGTTGCACCGAATGTTTTAAGTACTTTTATATAATTTGGATCTACGTCACGAAAAGCTGTATAAACAACAATCGTAGTAACGATAACTGAGATAATGATCCCCATTGCAATACTAGAATTTAATCCTGTGCCAAATATAACAATTAACATGGGACCAAAAGCCACCTTCGGCATCGCATTAAAAATAACGAGATAAGGATCCATTATTTTAGATAGTTTTGGTGACCACCATAGAATACCTGCTAATATTGCTCCGAAAAGGGTACCAAGAATAAATCCAAGAATAGTCTCATAAACAGTAACTGCTGTATGCATATAAAGACTGCCATCTTGAAGTTTAATAATAAATAAATTCCATACTTTTGTAGGAGAACTAAAGATGAGCGGGTCAATCCAATGTAGTCGGCTAGCTAGCTCCCATAGAGTAAAAAAGGTTATTAAAATGATTACTTGAAAAATAAGAACCCATCTTTTTTCTTTTTTTATATTTTGAAGGTATCTTTTGTGAAAAGGGCTGGAATTATTCTCTAGTTTCAAGTGACTCCAACTCCTTCCAGATTTCTTGGAATAATATGGAGTAGACTTCTTTGCTTCTAACATTGAATGGACGAGTACTCCGTAGCTCTTCTGGCACAATAAATATTTTGTGCAGTCTTCCGGGCTTGGCAGCAAACAATAATATTCTGTCACTCATCGATATAGCTTCTCCTAAATCATGTGTAACCAGCACAGTTGTTTTTTGATAGGCTTTGAGTGTGTCAAATACTAAATCTTCTAGCTTTAATTTTGTTTGATAGTCTAAAGCAGAAAAGGGTTCATCTAAAAATAGTATTTTGGGGTTTATTGCAAGTGTACGTACTAAGGCAGCCCTCTGTCTCATTCCACCTGAAAGTTGACGGGGATATTGCTTCTCAACCCCTTCTAATCCAATCTCCTTCAGTAAACTAAGAGATTTTACTTTCGCCTCTTTAGATAATTGATTTTTTAGTTTTAAGCCTAATAAAATATTGTCTTCGATTGTTTTCCATGGAAATAAATAATCTTGTTGAAGCATATAGCCAATAGAAGCGGTATTAGAATTTGGTGCTTGCCCGTCGATCATAACCTTTCCTTGTGTCGGCGAAATTAAACCAGATAGAATGGAGAGCATGGTTGTTTTTCCACAGCCACTTGGCCCAACAAGTGAAATAAATTCCCCCTCCTCCATATCGAAGCTGATATCCTGTAGTGCGGTGGTTACTGTTTTCGGTGTAAAATAACTATGATGGACGTTTTCGACGGTTAGGAAGCCCATATATCATCTAGTCCTCCTTTACTTATTTATGGCTTTTTCAACGATAGAAGTATTAACTAACGTTTTGTAGTCAACCTTTTTTGGCAGTTCTCCTGCTTTCTCCATAATATCCTGAAGATGATTCCAGCCCTCCTCATTTAAAATCAAGTCCTTGCCAAAAGATCCTTGTTTTTGATAACGTTCAATAGAAGAAGCTAAAATATCTATATCGGTATTTTCGAAGAATGGTTGAACAACTTTCGCCACTGTTTTTGGCTCATTTTTTTCGATCCATTCCGCAGCTTTATAAATGGCACGAACAAATTTTTCAAGGGTGAGCTTGTTATCTTTTATATAGCTTTGCTTCGCCATATAATCTGTGTATGGAACACTGCCAGATTCTTCACCAAAAGAGGCGATTATATGACCTTTTCCTTCTTTTTCAAATATCGATGCAGTTGGCTCAAAAAGCTGAACAAAGTCACCAGTTCCTGATGCAAAGGCATTCGCAACATTGGCGAAATCGATGTTTTGGATTAATTGTAAATCTTTATGCGGCTCAATGCCTTTATCTTTTAAAACAAACTCTCCTACCATTTGGGGCATTCCGCCTTTACGTTGCCCAAGAAAGGTCGAACCTTTTAATTGATCCCATGAAAAATGATCAATTTTCTTACGCGATACGAGAAAAGTTCCATCTGTATGAGTAAGCTGAGCAAAATTGATTACTGGATCATCTGCTCCTTGTGCATAAACATAAATCGAAGTCTCCGAACCAACCAATGCAATATCTGCTCCATTTGAAAGGAGAGTGGTCATTGTTTTGTCCCCGCCGGCAGTTGTTTTCAAATCGATATCTAATCCTTCATCCTTAAAATACCCCTTTGCTATAGCTACGTACTGTGGTGTGTAGAAAACGGAACGTGTTACTTCAGCCACTCTTACCTTTTTTAAAGATTCCGTTTTAGAACAAGCCCCTAGTGAAAAGATAAGAATGGAAGATATCAAGAGTGAGAAGCTAATTCTCAGCCACTTTTTCATAAACATTCCTCCTCGTAGAAAGTTACAAAATAATTGATAAAATAATGTATGAAAATAATAAAAATGTGTGATTGCCTATTTACAAAAACGTTGTCACGTTTTTTTGAGGTGAAAAATTGAAAGAAATCGACGTGTTAGACGATGTCATTTAAATGGAGTGTAAACATGAACCAATTAGTTTCTATACTAGAAAAGCAGCCTTTTCCTTCTCCAAACCCTAAAGTGCGAATGTATTTGATCACTTATTTATCTAATGGCTTGAAAGTGAAAGGGTTATTAGCTGAACCGAAGGATGGATTTATGTATGATGGTTTTCTTTATTTAAGAGGCGGGATTAAAAGTGTTGGAATGGTAAGACCAGCAAGAATTGGTCAATTTTCTGCAGAAGGTTTTATCGTCTTTGCTCCTTTTTATCGAGGGAATCGAGGAGGAGAGGGGAATGAAGATTTTGCCGGAGAAGACCGTGTTGATGCATATACTGCTTTTGATATTTTAAAGCAACATCACCGAGTCAAAAACAATCGAATTCATATTTTTGGATTTTCGAGAGGAGGAATTATGGCGCTTCATACCGCAATGAAACAAAAGGAAGCAAAGTCGGTTGTTACATGGGGAGGCGTATCCGATATGTTTTTAACCTATTCCGAAAGAAAAGATTTACGGAGAATGTTAAAAAGGGTGATTGGCGGCACACCGACAAAATATCCTGACAAGTATCGTGAGCGAACCCCTTTATTTTCAATCGAAAGCTTATGCCAACCTGTATTAATCATTCATGGTGAAAAAGATAGGAATGTTTCCATTGAGCATTCGATAAGATTGGAAGAGAGGCTAAAAGCATTAGGTAAAGTAGTGGAAACCTGGTATTTTCCTGAATATACTCATTATTTCCCGCCTGCAAAGAATCGGCAGATCGTAAGAGACTTATGTTCGTGGATGAAAAATAAATGATAAACATGATAAAATAAGGATTAAATAAGAATGAAAGAGGAGAATGTGAAGATGGGGATGCCATTAGAACTAAATACGATGATTGTTACAAAGGGAAGAGAACAAAGGCTGGAAGAAAATCTATTTGTTTTAGAAAAAGATGATTATCGTCTTTATCCAGTGGATATTCCACTCGATATACGAAGGACAATAGAAAGTGAAACAAGCGGAACAGCCATCATCAAAAAACTGGAATGGGAAAATAATAAAACAAAAATTTTGTATCAATTAATATCATTAAATTCGATTAATTAAAAAGGCACTTTTCTAAAACTTTGTTGCTTTTGAAAAGAAAATCTTAATAAAAACCACTAAATAATATTAGATAATAAATTATATTTAGAATAGATGCCCCGAAATCGAGCTATATTGAAAGGTTATCTTATTACGATAAAGCAACAATCTTTACAAAAACAACCATTAAATGTGAAAAGCAAGGTGATACTTACCTTCACCTTGCTTTTTTCATTTTAAAGCATAAAAAGAATAGAAAGGAACGAATGAATATGGCTCTTATTCAATGTGATTTTTTTTCTGAAATTTTAGACTTACATACTACAATGCATGTCATTCTTCCGCAACCAAATAAATCAAAAATGGACGAATTGATTGATAATGGAAAAAGATACCCCACTCTATTTCTTTTACATGGACTTAGTGATGATGGTACAAATTGGCTTCGAAAAACTTCAATAGAACGATATGTGCAAGATTTAGGGATAGCTGTAGTTATTCCAAAAGTTGATAGAAGCTTTTATACAGATATGTTATACGGGAATCGATATTGGACATTTCTTACTGAGGAGCTGCCTAGAGTTGCTAGAAGTTTTTTTCCTTTATCAACTAAAAGGGAAGAGAATTTTGTTGTTGGATTATCTATGGGGGGCTATGGTGCTTTTAAATGGGCATTACATTACCCAGATAGCTTTTCAGCTGCGGCAAGTCTATCTGGTGCATTAGATATCGTAAAATGGAAAGAAGACATTGATCAAGATGAAAAGCATCCTTTGAGACGTACGATGCATCTAATTTTTGGTAATGAAGACATAAAGGGATCATACCATGATTTAATAGGACTTCTTGAGGCACATCATTCACATACAGTAAAACCAAAGCTTTTCCAATGCTGTGGTTCTGAAGACTTTTTATTTGATTATAATATGAATTTTATGAAGAAATGCCAAGAAACAAACTTTTCATTAACAACAGACTTTGGTCCGGGGGATCATAATTGGAGTTATTGGGATGAAAAGATTCAAGACGTTTTAAAATGGCTACCGATTGGATAGGAAGAAATAAGGAAAAAGAGGACAAGAATGTTTTTATTAAACATCTTAGTCCTCTTTTTTAACAATAGCCTTTTTATTTAACTAAAGGTCCGCCTAATTCTTTAAGTTCTTGTGGAAGGTTTTGGAACTTTTTGAAATTCGCTTTGAACTTAGCTGCAAGCTCTTCTGCCTTTTCCGTATAAGCTTGTTGGTTTTCCCAAGTTTTATTTGGAATCAGAACTTCATCAGGTACACCAGGTATGTGCAGTGGAATGTGCAAACCAAAAATTTCATCTTGTTTAGTTTCGACATGATTCAGTTCGCCTTCTAATGCTGCTTGAACCATTGCTCTTGTATAGCTTAATTTCATACGATTTCCTACACCGTATTCTCCGCCAGTCCAGCCAGTATTAACTAGGAACACTTGGACACCGTGCTCATCAATCTTTTTCCCAAGCATTTCTGCATATACAGTTGCTGGTAATGGTAAGAATGGTGAACCAAAGCATGTTGAGAAAGTGGCTTCCGGTGAAGTTATTCCACGTTCTGTACCAGCTAATTTTGAAGTATAACCACTTAGAAAATGATACATCGCCTGTTCCTTTGTTAGCTTGCTAATTGGAGGTAAAACGCCAAAAGCATCTGCTGTTAAAAAGATGATGGTTTGTGGATGGCCAGCTATACTTGGCTCAATAATATTATCAATTGCTTGTATTGGGTATGCTGCTCGAGTATTTTCAGTCAATGTCGAATCATTATATAATGGTTGCCTTGTTTGATTATCTACAACTACATTTTCTAAAACGGAACCAAAACGAATCGCATCATAAATTTGTGGTTCCTTTTCACGTGAAAGACCGATGCATTTTGCGTAACAGCCGCCTTCAATATTAAATACTCCATTTGAAGACCATCCATGCTCATCATCACCAATTAATTTGCGGTTTGGATCTGCTGATAATGTAGTTTTTCCAGTTCCAGACAATCCAAAGAATAGGGCTACATCACCCTCAGCACCTACATTTGCTGAACAATGCATAGGTAAAATGTCTTTTTTAGGGAGAAGATAATTCATAATGGAGAAAATCCCCTTTTTCATTTCTCCTGCATATTCTGTACCACCAATTAAGATGATTTTGCGTTCAAAGGAAACGACTATAAATGTTTCTGAATTTGTCCCATCAGTAGCTGGATCCGCTTTCACATTTGGTGCTGAAAGAATCGTGAATTCTGTTTGATGTGTCTCTAATTCTTCTTCAGTTGGACGAATGAATAATTGATGTGCAAACAAATTGTGCCATGCATATTCATTAATTACCTGGATCGGTAATCGATTTTTTTTATCTGCACCAGCAAATCCTTTAAAAACAAAAACTTCATTTTGTTCTTTGAGATAATTAACAACTTTTGTATATAATTTTTCGAATGAATCCTCAGAAATTGGTTGATTAACAGAGCCCCAATCGATATAGTCTTTTGTAGAAGCTTCTTCAACAATGTATTTATCTTTAGGAGAACGGCCAGTATATTTGCCAGTTTCAGCACAGATCGCACCTGTTGATGTCAAAATTCCCTCTCCTCTTTGTAATACCTTTTCCACAAGTTGAGGTACTGCTAATTGAGCAAGAATATTATTTCCTTCTAAAACATTAGCTAATGTATTAGAATAAGCTACTGATTTCATTTATACTAACCTTCCTTTTTAGAAAAAATTTAATATCATTTATATGTTAATTAGTATAACACAATTACTTAAATAGTCTATACTATTCATGCATATTTTTTAAATAACTTAAATTTGACATATTTAAGGGTAAATTCGTTGCATTTTGCGAAAACAATCTTGAATAAAGGTTATTAAGTTTAGATATATATAAAGGAAATAAATGACGAATATTAATGATAACAAAAAGTATTGACATGGTAAAACAAATTGCGTAATATTTTACCTTGAACGGATACTCTTATCCCGAGTAGGTGGAGGGACAGGCCCTATGAAACCCAGCAACCGGCATTCTAGAATTTAGAGGTTTGAAGTTAGAAATAAAAAACTGGTTTTGCCAGTTTAAAAAAATCTAACCTCTAGAATGAAACGGTGCTAACCAGAGGCAAGGTTAATCCTTGAACGATAAGAGTGAAAGGCACGGGTAATCGAACTAAACCTTTCCTCTCATAATAGTATGATGGGGAAGGGTTTATTTTATGTTAGATTATCCGCTTTCGTAACCTATGAATGTGATTTTTATTCGTTTTGTAGTATATAAAACTGCAGGGGCAAACTGTTTAATAAATAAATTGTCTAAAAGGCATTTTAAAAACTTAAACAGCCAAATAAAAATCTTGAAAAGGATAAAATCCTTGGTTTATTTCATAATAATGGGAATGAGTACCGTGAGGCGTAAAAATAGATAGTAGAGATTCTTAATATGGGAGGAAAAGAGATGACAAAAAAACGTCGTTTATTTACATCTGAATCAGTAACAGAAGGACATCCCGATAAAATCTGTGACCAAATTTCAGATGCAATTTTGGATGCGATCTTAGAAAAAGATCCAAATGCCCGGGTTGCATGTGAAACATCTGTTACTACAGGGCTTGTTTTAGTAGCTGGTGAAATTACAACCAACACTTATGTAGATATTCCAAAAATTGTTCGAGGAACGATAAAAAATATTGGTTATACACGTGCAAAATACGGGTTTGATGCAGAAACATGTGCAGTTTTAACATCAATTGACGAACAATCTGCAGACATTGCTATGGGTGTTGATAAAGCATTAGAGGCGCGCGAAGGACAAATGTCTGAAGAAGAAATCGAGGCAATTGGTGCAGGTGACCAAGGTTTAATGTTTGGATTTGCATGTAATGAAACGAAAGAACTTATGCCGTTACCAATCTCATTAGCACATAAATTAGCGCGTCGAATTGCAGAAGTACGTAAAGAGGACATATTACCATATTTACGTCCAGATGCAAAAACACAAGTAACGGTTGAGTATGACGAGAATGATCGTCCGGTACGTATCGATACGATTGTTGTTTCAACACAGCATCATCCTGAAATTAGCTTAGAACAAATCCAACGTAATGTGAAAGAATATGTGATAGGTCCAGTTGTTCCAAGTGAATTAATCGATGAAAATACAAAGTATTTTATTAATCCAACAGGTCGTTTTGTTATTGGAGGACCACAAGGAGATGCTGGTTTAACAGGACGCAAAATTATTGTAGATACTTACGGAGGATATGCACGCCATGGCGGAGGGGCATTCTCTGGTAAAGATCCTACAAAAGTGGATCGTTCTGCTGCATATGCGGCTCGATATGTTGCGAAAAATATAGTGGCTGCTGGCTTGGCAGAGAAATGTGAAGTCCAATTGGCTTACGCTATTGGAGTGGCGCAGCCAGTTTCTATTTCCATTGATACATTCGGAACTGGAAAAGTAACTGAGGATGTATTAATCGATGCGGTTCGTAATCACTTTGATCTTCGTCCGGCTGGGATAATCAAAATGTTAGATTTACGTCGCCCAATTTATAAACAAACAGCTGCTTATGGTCACTTTGGTCGCCATGATCTTGATCTTCCTTGGGAAAGAACTGATAAAGCAGACGCTTTACGTAAGCAAGCATTGAATATTTAATCTTAAAGAAAATGGAGTTACAATTATATCGTAACTCCATTTCCTTTTGTAATGGCTCTTTTCTTAAACTTTGTTGCTTTTGAATCGAAAAATCTTTATAACAGTATTAAGCCATTTAAGCATACGCACTTTTCTAAGAAAAGATGCCCCGAAAACAAACTATATTAGTTTTTATACAATATGCGAAATAGCGACAAGGAAAAATCGGCAGTAGGATTTTTCCATTCTTTACGAAAACAGACTTTGTAATAAAAAAATAAAATGATTGTCTACTGCAAAAGTAGCGAAAAAATGTTAGTATTATGAAGTGTAATTTTTTTAAAAAAGTAGTATGTTAATTAGAAATGGAGTAGGTGACATACATAATGTGTGGTTTTATCGGTTGTATACATGACAATGAGATTGAATTAAGAGATACAGATAGACAGCTTTTTAAAAACATGAACAATATCATTACACATCGTGGTCCAGATGATGATGGATTTTTTGAAGATGAACATATACAGTTTGGTTTTCGCCGACTAAGTATCATTGATATAGAAAGCGGTCATCAGCCGTTAACATATGAAAATGAACGTTACTGGATTATCTTTAATGGTGAGATTTATAACTATCTTGAGCTTAGAAATGAATTACTTGAAGCTGGGTTAACATTTGAAACATCATCTGATACAGAAGTTATTCTGGCACTTTATAGTTATTATAAAGAAAAGGCAGTAGAAAAACTTCGTGGTATGTTTGCTTTTACCATTTGGGATAAACAAGAGCAAATATTGATTGGTGCCCGTGATCCATTCGGCATTAAGCCATTTTTCTATAAAGAAGAAGAGAATCGTACATTTTTTGCTTCAGAAAAGAAAAGTATTCTTCTCGCAATGGAGAATGAAGAACTAAATTATGAAGCTGCCCAACATTATATGACATATCAATTTGTTCCAGAACCAGAAACAATGACTAAATGCATCAAAAAATTAGAACCAGGTCATTATTTTATCAAAAAATTGGGCGAACCAATGAAAATGGAACGTTATTGGAAAGCTTCATTCCAGCCTGTTCAAAAATCAGAAAATGAATTTATCAAAGAAATCAAAGATGTATTATTTGATTCGGTAAATGTTCATATGCGAAGTGATGTTCCTGTTGGATCATTCTTGTCAGGCGGTATTGATTCTTCAATTATTGCATCCATTGCAAAGCAATTTCATCCAAATATTAAAACCTTCTCAGTAGGATTTGAACGTAATGGCTTCAGTGAAATTGATGTAGCAAAGGAAACAGCTGAAAAGCTTGGAGTTGAAAATATTAGCTACGTAATTACACCTGAAGAATATATGAAAGAATTGCCTAAAATTATGTGGCATTTAGACGATCCTCTAGCAGATCCAGCATGTGTTCCGTTATATTTCGTTGCACGTGAAGCAAGAAAACACGTAACCGTTGTATTATCAGGTGAAGGGGCAGATGAACTCTTCGGTGGATACAATATTTATCGTGAGCCACAATCATTAGAAGTATTTAATAAAATTCCCGCGATTGGAAAATCATTATTAAAAGCATTGGCGAAGGTTCTACCTGAAGGTGTTAAAGGGAAAAGCTTTATTGAACGTGGTATAACTCCAATGGAAGAACGGTACATTGGAAATGCTAAGATGTATACTGAAGCTGAGAAGAAGGATTTGTTAGCTCAGTATAAATCAGGTATGGATTATACAGAAATTACAAAGCAGTTATACGCGGAGACAAAAGGCTATGATCCAGTTGATCGTATGCAGTACATCGATATTCATACATGGATGCGCGGTGATATCCTTTTAAAAGCGGATAAAATGACGATGGCACATTCATTAGAATTAAGGGTTCCATTTTTAGATAAAGAAGTGTTTAAAGTTGCTTCAAAAATTCCAACTAGCTTAAAAACGGCTGATAATACGACTAAGTATATTTTAAGAAAAGCAGCTGAAGGAATAGTGCCAGATCATGTCCTTGACCGTAAAAAATTAGGCTTCCCTGTACCTATTCGTCACTGGTTAAAAGATGAGATGCATGATTGGGCAAAACAAATCATTCACGAAAGTGGTACGGATCATATTATTAATAAGCACTATGTTTTAAATTTATTAGAAGAACATTGCCAAGGCAAACTGGATCATAGTCGAAAAATATGGACTGTCCTTGTATTTATGATTTGGCATGCTGTTTATATGGAAGAAAAATATGACTTTCAAAAGCAATATAAGCTTTCTAATTTAGAGACAACGGTTTAATCTAGAGGTGAGAGTTTAGAGGTTGGATTAAAAGCAATCGACGAATTAGCCGATTGCTTTTATCACATTATATACAAGGTTCCGAAAATATAAAACTTTAAAAAAGAAGAAAGCAGCCAGTATTACAAACCTAATTGAGGTAAGTAATGGCTTGGCTGCCCATTTGCACCCAGGCTTTTTCAAAGTCGTTAATGGGTGCTTTTTTATTTTTCTCTCCAGTTAGTGGATCATTAAAATAAACATATTTCTTGTCAAATCCCGTAATTAATACAGAATGCTCCTTACTAGTAACACGAATAGGACCTTTCTCAGTATACCATGTTTCAAAATATGAATTAGGCAAATGTTTATATGTCGTATTAATAATAACCCAAACTGGTCGTTGATCAGATAAATGAACTTTAAGTTCTTCGAAAGAATTTTTTGTCAGATTTACTATTTTCCCTGGTAAGAATTTTTCAGCTAGCTCAATAATTGGTTGAACATAGACACCAAGTCCAGGCTTTTCATACGTATAAATATTTCCAACGAAACCTTCGTGAGGATTCCCATAATAAATTTTATTGTCGATATATTTCTTTTGAGTTGGATTCTTTTTAATTTCCTTTGCAAGTGTCATTTTGTCGCTGCTAATTCCAGCTGCATGTAACAGCATAGCGAGACTTGTGACTTCACATCCTCGAGCTAATTCTGGAAATTGTGAAATCACAGGGATATTAAGTAACACCTTGTCTTTTATTTTTACAATTTTATAAAATTGGTTTAAATCAGATTGTGTCAATTCAAGATTTTTATCTTTGATGGTATCAGTCTTTACTATATTTTTATAACCATATAAAAAAATGATTGTCGCTAGTAAAAAGATAGTAAATCCTGAAAGAATGGATTTCATTATCAATCACCCGTATAAATAGTTTATATTATTTACATCGACAATTTTCATCATTTTTTTAGTATGTATGTGTTTTTTTAGGCTCTTTTAGTAAATTATGTTGTTTTTAACATCAAGTAAAAATCGGTAAAGATTTTACGTAGTAAATATCTAATAGGATTTTTACGATTCTAATTTATCGTCCTTTTGGAATTAGAGACTAATTATGTAGGGAAAAGAGCACGTAACAAAATTATTTTAGCATTGAGAATTTATCCGAAAAACAACGATATATCCTAAGATAGCCTTTTTTAAGATGATTATTTCTGAAGTGACTTATAATATTGGCCTTTTTCAGCATATTCTCTTGATATTCGTAGCATATCCTTAATATCTTCTTCATTTAATGTTCTAATCACCTTAGCAGGTCGACCAAATGCTAATGTGTTAGGTGGAATAATTTTACCTTGTGGTACTAAGCTTCCTGCTCCAATAAAGGCACCTTCACCAATTTCTGCGTTATCTAATATAATTGATCCCATGCCTATTAGTGCTTTTTTTCTAATTTTACAGCTATGTAAAATAACTTGATGTCCAACTGTTACTTCATCCTCAATAATAAGTGGATTATTTGGGCTTTGATGTAAAACAGAGTTATCTTGGATATTTACTTTATTTCCAATGATTGTTGGTGCAACGTCACCACGTATAGATGTATTGAACCAAACACTCGATTCTTCACCTATGGTTACATCTCCAGTTATAGTTACATAATCAGCAATAAATGCTGAATCAGCGATTTGCGGTTGTTTTCCTTTATATGGGTAAATCATATGAGCACTTTCCTTTCTTGATTTATAATTTGAATTATTTCCTATATAGACATAAGATTGGAACAGTTGTCTTTTTTATTTTGTCATTTTTTCAGAATGGGTACAATAATAAAAACTATAAAGGTATCATAGGTTGCCCAAGGCTAATCAAGGCGCTTACGCTTTTCTTATTTTATGGTTTCATTTAAAATAATTTATAATTACAAAGCCAGACAAGAAGGAGGTTTCAGATATGTGGAAGTGGGAAGCAGATCAAGATCCAAAAGCTGTTATCGTAATTGTTCATGGGGCGATGGAACACCATGGAAGATACAGCTGGCTTATTGAAATGTGGCGATCGGCTGGATACCATGTAATAATGGGGGATTTGCCAGGCCAAGGAATGACAACAAGATCCCAAAGAGGTCATATCGATTCCTTTGATGAATATATTTTTGAAGTAAAAGATTGGGTACAAACTGCTTATCAATTTGATGTTCCCGTGTTTTTATTAGGTCATAGTATGGGAGGACTTGTAGTGATAAGGACACTGCAAGAGGAGAGGTTAAATCTAGCTGGTGTTATACTTTCTGCACCTTGTTTAGATTTAGTAAATTATCCTTCAAAATTTTTAAGCTTTTTATCTCATGGTTTAAATCGGGTAGCCCCTCAGATCAAATTTTCCAGCGGACTTTTGATTGAGTCTGTTACGAAAAATGAGGAAGTCAGGGATATTGCTTTAAATGATTCCCTCTATGTTACTAAAGTTTCTGTTAGATGGTACCGTGAGTTAATAAAGGCTATGAAATTGGCTTTCATTAACATACCCAAAATACCCGATGTTCCTTTTTTGGTTCTTCAGGGAGGAAATGATAAAATTGTAAATAAACTAGCTGTAAACGATTGGTTTAATAAAGTTTCCTTGTCTGAAAAACTATATAAGGTTTGGCCAGACAGCTATCATGAAATATTTAGTGAACCAGAACGAGAAGAAGTGTTTCAATACGCAAAGAATTTTGTTGAAACGAGACTTAGTTCTTTAGGATATATTATTAAATGAGGTGATTTTACAAAATGAACATTCCTTCACATCCAATATCATTGATGAACCGTGTATATCGGAACGTTTTTCCAAGTGTTCATCGTGAGTTAATGTACTGGAAAGATAAAGCTGCATCTATTCCAAATGAAGAGTTACGTTGTCAAGCTTTAGCCAGTATTGAACATAAAACCTTTCATTGTGAAGGAGGTTCAATTCTTGCTCTTCTTGCATTAGATCATAAGGATGAGGCAATTAAATTTATCGTAGCTTACCAAACGATTAGTGATTACCTTGATAATCTTTGTGACCGCAGTACATCTCTTGATCCGGATGACTTCGCGGCTTTACATGAGTCCATGAAAGACTCACTAACTATCGATGCAAAACTAAAGAATTATTATCGGCTGCGAGAAGATCAAAATGACGGTGGCTATTTACAGCAACTTGTTTTAACTTGCCAAGAGGTTTTGTCAGGGATGTCTAAATATTGTCTTATTAAAGAGCAATTATTAGAGCTATGTCAATATTATTGTGATCTGCAAATACATAAGCATGTTCGAGTGGAGGAAAGAGAAACTCGTTTACAGGCATGGTTTGAAAAATACAAACATTCTTTACCAATGATGGAATGGTATGAATTTTCCGCATGTTCAGGATCTACATTAGGAATTTTTTGTCTTGTTTCCTATTGCCTTCGTGAGGATTTTAAAGCGGAGCATTCCCAGATTATTCGTGAGGGTTATTTTCCATACATACAAGGATTACATATACTTCTTGACTATTTTATTGATCAAGATGAAGACCGTAATGGTGGGGATTTAAACTTTTGTTTCTATTACGATAATAATGATCAATTGTTAGAACGATTCATGTATTTTCTTACAGAAGCAGATAAACATACAGAAAAGCTGCCAGACCAAAAATTTCATAAATTAATTAATCGCGGTCTATTAGCTGTATATCTATCGGATGACAAAGTTCATAAACAAAAGGATGTTCAAAGGATTTCTAAGAAAATGATTAAATACGGGGGAAAGATTAGCCATTTCTTTTATTGGAATGGAAGAGCCTATCGGAAAATTCAAAGCTTGATTCCTTCTGGAATAGTAAAGGCTTTTTTAAGAAATAAGAAGAGAAGTGCTGAATTAAACTAAGATAAGAAAAGAAAAGCGGAAACTATGCTCTGGGTTTAGACTTGCTAGAAAAACGATAACCTAAAAATGGGGTTATCGTTTTTCTATAGCTATTATGAATGGTGGATTGTTTCTTTGGTTAATAAATTGGTATTTTAAGACATGTGCTTTTTTTTGATCAATGGATTCAACAAAGTTTATCACTGCGTCACGTTCGATGGCACCTTCAGGATGACCATGATAGATGACCAGAACGATTATTCCTTCAGGTTTGATTATTTCAAGAAGCTGTTTAATAGCCAAAATAGTTGTATTCGCCTGTGTAACTATATGTTTGTTCCCTCCAGGTAAATAGCCTAAATTAAAAATGGCTCCGGAAATTTTTCCGTAATGTTTCATTGGGATGGAATTCATGATTGTTTCATGACCCTTATTAAAAAGAACAACATTTGTTGTTAAATTTTTTTCTTCTAAATACTTTTTCGCAGATAGAATGGCTTCATTTTGTATATCAAATCCGTAAACTAAACCTTCCGAACCTACTAAGTGAGATAAAAATGCTGTATCATAACCATTTCCAACGGTTGCATCGATAACAATATCATTAACATTTATAGCTTCTTTAAGCAGTGTGTGGGCAAAATCCAAAATTTTTAATAGCTTCATGTATATTTCTCCAAATTTTTATAAAAAAGTTTTTGATAAAAGGCTCTTTTCTTAAACTTTGCTGCTTTTGAATTGAAAACTTTATACTCAGTATCAAAGCATTTTGAAAATAGTACTTTTTTATAAGAAAAGATGCCCTGAAACCAAATTATATTAGGTTATTATACATTATACGAAATAGCAAAATTCTTTGTGAAAACAACCTAATTAAATGACTCGCCTAAAATTTTATCACTAACAAGATATGCAGTCTAGATTCCTTCGATTGCCAACATAGTAAAAGCTTTTATGAACAAAATAATAGATGAAGCCCGCAGCTTCAAAAATTCATTTAAAACCAAATGCTTCGAAAAGTACGTTTGGTGTCTATTTCTTCTAATGCAAATGAAGGAGGGGACGGAGTTGGCTACAAGAAAATCGGTTGGAGAACATATCCAGCGTTGTGAAGAGGCGATTGAATATGCTAAGGAACAGTTTATTGAAGGTAGCAGGCAGGAACATTATTATGATAACGAATACCAAATTGCGCTGCAAGAGCTAGAAAGCTCATACAATGATTTAACTCAGCTAGCTAATAGTTCCAATTCACAGCAAAGAGAGCAGTTGCACCGAATGAGATTACAGCTGCAACAAGTTCAAAATCAAATGATTCTTTTAAATCATGATAGGCCAATGTAATGATTGGAGGAAAATCATGGATAAACGTTCAAAGAAAAACAATCCTGAGCAAAAAACGAAAAATGGGATAAATAATCAAGACATGGAAGCTGGGCAGGATTACGATCCTGTAAAAGAGTTGAAAAAGAAAAACGCTAAAAAGAGCCAGCCAATCCGCTCAAAACAACATATCGAACAACCTGACTAAAATGAGGGTGACTCAGGAAGCATAGTGTCGGATGCTTATGAGTCACCTTTTCTTTTTACTGAATATTAGGTGATTAATTTTCAAGTAAATTGCTACTTGCCGGGTGTCATAAAAAGGAATAGAATTGTGAGGGTAAATGTATTATGGGGAGGAAGGGAGCGGTTTTCATGCCTAGATCCTTGTGGTTATTGGTGATTGGTATGATGGTGAATGTAACAGGCTCTTCTTTTTTATGGCCTTTAAACGCGATTTATATTCATGATCATTTGGGGAAATCTTTAACGGTTGCAGGTATTGTTTTAATGTTAAATTCAGCTGCAAGCGTGATTGGAAATTTAATAGGTGGAAGTTTATACGATAAAATCGGAGGTTATCGAACGATTTTACTTGGAATATGTATTACTATCTTTTCTTTAACCGGAATGGCTTTTTGGCACGGTTGGCCAACCTATCCGATTCTTTTAACAATTATAGGATTTGGATCCGGTATCATAGTACCTGCCATGTTTGCGATGGCCGGTGCTGTTTGGAAAGAAGGAGGAAGGAAAGCTTTTAATGCAGTTTATATTGCTCAAAATTTTGGTGTTGCTGTAGGATCTGCTCTTGGAGGCTTAGTTGCTTCTTTTTCCTTTGATTACATTTTTCTTGCCAATTTAATTATGTTTATTCTCTTTTTCCTAATTGCCTTTTTTGGTTATAAAAAAATTAAAACGGACCCAGGAAATTATACAAGTGTCCTGCAAGAGAAAAAAGTGGTAAAAAGCAAATCTAAATTGGTCGCACTTATGATTTTATGTAGTGCTTATTTATTGTGTTGGGTAGGATATGTACAATGGCAATCAACCATTGCAACTTACACACAAGAAATAAATATTTCATTAGGGCAGTACAGCATGCTATGGACCATTAATGGTGCGCTTATCGTTTTAGGTCAGCCTTTGGTGAATCCAGTTGTAAAATGGTTCGGGACTAATTTAAAAGGACCTATTATCACAGGAATTATTATTTTTATGATATCTTTTGGAATAGCTGGTTTTGCTAATGATTTTAAAGGTTTCTTAGCAGCGATGATTATTTTAACCGTTGGAGAAATGTTTGTATGGCCAACTGTACCAACTATAGCTGATAATTTAGCACCAAAAGGAAAAGAAGGATTATTCCAAGGAATTGTCAATAGTACCGCCACCGGTGGAAGAATGATTGGTCCATTATTGGGTGGTATTCTTGTAGATTTATATAATATGTCAATATTATTTAATTCACTTCTTATTTTATTAGTCATTTCAATCATTCTTTCATTAATCTATGATCGACCATTAAAAACGAATGTTGAAAAACAAACGGTCTCAATGTGAGGAAGACACAATTCTCGATGAAATGATAATTTATGCTTGAAACTGTGAATAAAATTAGATAAAATTGTTAATACAATTATCAAATAGGTTTGACGTTGATAAGGAATAGTAATGGTGCCCCCTTGTATAGAGATTTGGCGGTTGGTGCAAGCCAAACAGGAACATCATGAACTCGCCTTTGAGTTGCAAATGTGAACATCCAATATTGGGTTAAAGTAATATTTGCCGTTTTCCGCGTTAAGGATGAATGAAGTGAGTGGTGTTTACACTAATTTGGGTGGTACCGCGGGAGTTATAAATCAACCTCTCGTCCCTTTAGGGATGAGGGGTTTTTTGTATTGTGATTAAAAGGAGGTAATATTCATGAGCTTTAACCATCATGAAATTGAAGAAAAATGGCAAAAGTATTGGGAAGAGAATAAAACATTTCAAACAAAAGAGGATGAGAACAAACCAAATTTTTACGCATTAGATATGTTTCCTTATCCATCAGGAGCAGGACTTCATGTTGGTCATCCAGAAGGCATGACAGCAACTGATATTATTTCAAGAATGAAGCGGATGCAAGGATTTAATGTGCTTCATCCAATGGGATGGGATGCTTTCGGTTTACCTGCTGAGCAGTATGCAATTGATACAGGAAATGATGTAAGAGAGTTTACTAAGCATAATATTGATACATTCACTCGTCAAATCAAATCACTTGGCTTTTCATATGACTGGGATCGTGAAGTTAATACTACTGATCCTGATTATTATAAGTGGACACAGTGGATTTTTCTTAAGCTTTATGAAAAAGGACTCGCTTATGTTGATGAAGTGCCAGTTAACTGGTGCCCTGCACTTGGTACGGTGCTTGCCAACGAAGAAGTTATTGATGGGAAAAGTGAACGTGGCGGTCATCCAGTTGAACGCCGTCCAATGAAACAATGGATACTAAAAATAACTGCTTATGCTGATCGTTTGCTAGATGATCTAGATGAACTTGATTGGCCAGAGAACCTAAAAGATATGCAGCGAAATTGGATCGGTCGTTCAGAAGGTGCAGAGGTTACTTTTAACATTGAAGGAACCGATGAAACCTTTACAGTTTTTACGACTCGTCCAGATACATTGTTTGGTGCAACATATGCTGTTCTAGCCCCAGAGCATCCACTTGTTGATGTTATTTCTACTGAAGAACAGAAGCAAGCGATTACTGACTACTTAGAGCAAATTAAAACAAAAAGTGATCTTGAAAGAACGGATCTTGCAAAGGATAAAACAGGAGTATTTACAGGGGCATATGCGATTAACCCAGTTAATGGTGAAAAAATGCCAATTTGGATTGCCGATTATGTGCTTATGAGCTACGGCACTGGAGCGATTATGGCAGTACCAGCACATGATGAACGCGATTATGAATTTGCGAAAAAATTTGCACTTGAAATTAAAGCAGTAGTTGCTGGTGGAGATATTGAGAAAGAAGCATATACTGGTGATGGCGACCATATTAATTCTGATTTCCTTAACGGTCTTAATAAAGTAGATGCAATTGAAAAGATGATTAATTGGCTTGAAGGGAAAAAGGTTGGTACGAAAAAAGTGACCTACCGTCTTCGTGATTGGCTATTTAGTCGTCAACGTTATTGGGGAGAACCGATCCCAATTATCCATTGGGAAGACGGTACAATGACAACTGTACCTGAAGATCAGCTCCCACTAACCCTTCCTGTATCAAAGGAAATTAAACCATCAGGTACTGGTGAATCACCACTTGCTAATATTACTGACTGGCTAAATGTGGAGGATCCTGTTACAGGTAAAAAAGGTAGACGTGAAACGAACACGATGCCACAATGGGCTGGAAGCAGCTGGTACTTCTTGCGTTATATAGATCCTAAAAATGATAAGGCGATTGCTGATTACGATAAATTGAAAAAATGGCTTCCGGTTGACATCTATATCGGCGGTCAAGAGCATGCTGTACTTCATCTACTTTATGCAAGATTCTGGCATAAATTTTTATATGATATTGGTGTTGTCCCAACAAAAGAACCATTCCAAAAGCTATATAATCAAGGGATGATTCTTGGTGAAAATAACGAAAAAATGAGTAAATCAAAGGGGAATGTTGTTAACCCTGATAAAATTATCGATAGTCATGGTGCCGACACCCTTCGTCTTTATGAAATGTTTATGGGACCCCTAGATGCATCTATCGCTTGGTCAACAAACGGTCTAGATGGTGCAAGAAGATTCCTTGATCGAGTTTGGCGCTTGTTAATTGAGGAAGATGGACAAATATCAAGTAAAGTCCAAGATGGGAATAGTGAAATTCTGGAAAAGGTTTATCATCAAACAGTCAAAAAAGTAACAGAGGACTATAAAAATCTAGGCTTCAATACAGCTATTTCACAAATGATGGTGTTCATTAACGAAGCATATAAAGCAGATGTGCTGCCAAAAGAGTATATTGAAGGCTTTGTTAAACTACTTTCACCTATTTGCCCTCATATTGCTGAAGAGCTTTGGAGCATGCTCGGGCATCAAGGAACAATTACTTACCAAGCATGGCCAACGTTTGACGAAGCAAAATTGGTAGATGCAGAAGTAGAAATAGTGATTCAATTGAACGGAAAGGTTAAGTCTAAATTGATGATTCCGAGTGATATTTCTCGAGAACAGCTTGAAACCCTTGTAATGGATAATGAACAAGTAAAAGAATTACTTGCAGGAAAAACAGTACGTAAGGTAATTGCTGTCCCAGGAAAGCTAGTAAATATTGTTGTGGGATAATAAAATGTTATAAAAGCAAGATCGGTAGTGTAAAATATTCGCTACCGATCTTGTTTTTACATTTCAAAAATTATTTGTATACTTAACGTATCGTATATTGGGTAAGTAATTTATTTGATATAGACCGCAAACTTCATAAGCCTCCATGTCGATTCTTTCCTTAACTTTTTGGTATAATAACATAAGAATGTATGTGAAAGGATGAAGTTGAATGGCTGAATATCAAAGTATTACACCTGATGAATTAAAAGAAAAGCTTGATCGCGGTGAAAAGTTGAATTTAATTGATGTACGTGAGGATGAAGAAGTAGCAGAAGGAATGATTCCGCAGGCAAAACATATTCCAATGGGTGAAATTCCTGATTCACTTGATCAATTAGATAAAAATAAAGAATATATCATGATTTGCCGCTCAGGTGGCCGCAGTGGCAGAGTATGCGAATACCTCCATGACAACGGCTATAAAGTCGTTAATATGGAAGGCGGCATGCTAAATTGGACAGGTGAAACTAAACCGAAGCTATAAGAAACTAAACCAGCTGATTAATAGTATTCAGCTGGTTTTTCTTTTAGGCTGTTTTCGTAAAGGTTGTTACTTTTTTAGTGATATTTTATTAACAATCTGAGTTGATTGTAGCGGAGGACACTTGACTCCTGCGGGAAAAAGAGGGAAGTGGGAGACCCCACAGGCGGTAACGCCGAGGAGGCTCCCATCCCTCCCCGCGGAAAGCAAGTGTCTGGAGCGGAAATCAACGGACTAAGTTTATAGTCTAAAAACAACAATTTATACGAAAAGAGCCTTCTATTTTAAAAAAATGATTGAATGTTTCGAAAATGAAATTATTGTCCAAAATAATAATAATAGATAGGAGAGGAAGAGAAAATATGATTCAAGTGAAATTATTCGATTATGAACATGAAAAGGATTTAGAGGAAGATGTCAATCATTTTTTAAGTAAAATAGAAGAAAATACGCTAGTAGATATTAAATATCATGTCGCTGTTGCATCTGAGGAAGATGATGAACAAATTTATTGTTTTAGCGCAATGGTGATGTATCGGAAATAACAAAGCTAGCGGAGCCCTTAAAAAGGCTCCGCTGAGTTAGAAGCAGCATTTACTCCCGCAAGTCTGCCTGTAACCAATGCAGAAGTAATATTATATCCGCCTGTGTATCCGTAAATATCTAGAACTTCCCCGCAGAAATATAAACCTTGAACAAACTTCGAGGCCATCGTTTTCGGTTCTATTTCCTTTACGGAAACTCCACCGCCAGTTACAAAAGCCTTCTCTAATGGTAACGTACCATTCACATGAAACTGAAAATGTTTACAAGATTTTACGAAGTTTCTTATTTGTTCTGTAGATAAATAGGATCCTTGCGTATTAGGATCAATTTGATTTTTTTCCAATAAGAACAATAAATATCTTTCAGATAAAAACCCTTTTAATGAATTTTTAATTGCTTTTTTAGGTTCATCTTTTATTATTTTTACAACCTTTTGAAATATCTCTTCTTCATTCATCTCAGGAAGGGCGTCTATATTCATCGTTACCTCTTTTAAATTCCACTTTTTCATCGCCTTGACGACAAATTGACTACATCTAAGCACAGCGGGACCGGAAATTCCAAAGTGGGTAAAGATCATATCCATTTGGTGAGTAATGATCGGTTTTCCTTTTGGATTTAAAACACTAACGGCAACATCTCTTAATGACAAGCCTTGTAATGTTTTTTCCTTAATGAAAGGCTCATTAGAAGTTACCGGTACTTCGGTAGGGAAGAGTTCAGAAATAGTGTGTCCGGCTTTTTCTGCCCAAGGATATCCATCCCCTGTTGAGCCTGTATGCGGGACAGATTTTCCTCCTACAGCGATAACAACAGAGTTAGTAGAGATGTTTTCATCATTCATCAGTTCAACACTCTGGACAAATCCATCTTTATAGTGAATATCCTTAACACTTGTATTTATACGAATCTCTACATTTAATTCTGATAGTCGCTTTAATAATGCATCTACTACTGATTGAGCTCGATTAGAAACAGGAAACATTCTCCCATGGTCTTCCTCTTTAAGTTCTATCCCTAAGTTTTCAAAAAAGTGAATAATATCTTCGTTATTAAATATTGAAAAAGCACTATATAGAAAACGTCCATTGCCGGGAATGTGCTTGACAATTTCTTCGATTGGCAGGCGATTCGTTACATTACAGCGTCCACCACCTGAAATGGCTAGCTTTCTTCCCAATTTATTTCCCTTATCAAGCAATAAAACGTTGGCACCTGTTTCGCCAGCTGCAATAGAGGCCATAAGTCCAGAAGGTCCTCCGCCGATTACGATTACATCATATTTCATTTTTTACACCTTTTTCTTTCATCATTCTGTAATAAAGTCAGTTTTCTTAAATATTGTTGCTATTTTGTACAGTATGCAGAATTCTTATAATATCTAGTTTCGGGGAATCTTTTTTAAAAAAGTGTTTCCTCCTGAATGTTATTTTACAGTATTATTAGGATTGTTGATTTAAAAGCAACAAAGTTTACGTGAAAGAGCCTTAATTAAAAAAGATTCTTCGAATAAATTGTCAATTTTTCTTGTTAGATGTACACTACATATTAGTGTCATTTAAATTTTACTATTAGAGGGATTGTATGTCTTCAAAACTAATACGAGGTACGTTTATATTAACATTAGGAACTATTATATCAAAAATTATTGGATTGTTTTATGTTATTCCTTTTTATGCGATAATTGGCGGATCTGAGCCAGCTGCACTCTATCAATTTGGTTATGTACCTTATACTATTTTTATAAGTATTGCTACAGCAGGTGTTCCATTAGCAGTATCAAAATATATTGCAAAGTATAATGCATTAGAAGAGTACGCTGTTGGTAGAAGATTATTTAAAACCGGTTTATTATTAATGACGTTAACTGGTATCGTTTGTTTTTTGATTATGTATATCTTTGCGCCTATTTTTGCGGGGTCGATGCATACATCAGATAGTCCTTATAGTATTTCAGAGATTGCAACCGTTATAAGAGCTGTTAGTTTTGCTTTAATTATTATCCCGGTAATGAGTTTGTTACGAGGATATTTTCAAGGGCATCAATCGATGGGACCATCTGCCGTTTCTCAAGTAGTGGAGCAAATTGTACGGATTGTTTTCCTTTTATTTGGGGCTTTCTTCGTCTTAAAGATTCTTCATGGCAGTATGGTAACTGCTATAAGTGTCGCAACTTTCGCTGCATTTATTGGAGGAATTGCAAGTCTTATCGTTCTTTTATGGTATTGGAAAAAAAGGAAATATCATTTTGATGAATTATTAGCACATGATAAGGGAAGTATAAAGGTTTCTCTTGTTGATATGTACAAGGAGATATTTATCTATGCCTTTCCGTTTGTTTTAGTAGGAATTGCAAATTCAATGTATCAAGAGATTGATCAATTAACATATAATCGGGCTATTACTCTTGAGCATTTGGGTGTTCTTAATTTTTCCACACATAAGCTCGTCATTATTCCAGTTTCATTAGCAACAGCATTTTCCTTAACTTTAGTACCTTTAATAACTGAGGCTTTTGCAAAGGGAAATAGAAATGAATTAGTGCGTCAAGTTGACCAAACCTTTCAGGTATTATTATTTATAACAGTTCCAGCTGCACTTGGCTTGTCCATATTAGCAGAACCCGTTTATACCGTTTTTTATGAGCATAGTACGTTTGGAACTGGTGTCTTAGCTGCATATGCACCTGTAGCGATATTATTTGCCCTGTTCTCGGTAACTGCAGCTATCCTTCAAGGAATTAATGAGCAGAGGTATACCATATTAAGTTTGTTGGTTGGGATTTTAGTGAAATTAAGTCTCAATATACCCTTAATGAAGATGTTTGAAACAGAAGGTGCTGTCTATGCTACAGCACTTGGCTATTCAGTGTCTATTTTGATCAATCTCATTGTTATAAAAATATTTGCAGATTATCCTTTTAAAACAATCATAAGAAGAACTATCTTAATAGGATTGATGAATGCAGTAATGGCGGTTAGTGTAATCGTTGTATATAAGGCTGTGACACTCATTCTCTCGCCTGAGTCTAAATTACAATCATTAATCATCGTCCTGATTTGTGGTACCGTTGGAGTCATTGTTTATGGCTATTTAGGATTAAGATCAAAATTAGCGGATAAATTATTCGGTACCCGAATTCAAAAGCTTAAATCCAAATTGCACATAGGTTAAAAGAGGAGGTCAGATTTGACCTCCTTTCACATTAGTAGTAACGTCCAATTTGTCCGTAGCCCGAAGTTCCCATAGATCTTTCGATTTGAGTTACACGTCGGTCTAAGCGGTCAAATCTTCGTTCTATACGGTCCAAGCGTCTTTCTATATTCTCGATTCTTCTGTTAATACCAACGCTTGGCTGCTGTCCGGGATATTGCATAGGCATTTGTTGTTGTCTGAAATCCATCAAGGTTCACTCACTCCAGTCTCATGTAGGATATAATAATAGGGGGGGAATGATTTCCCATATTAGCCTATGCCGAGTGAAACGAAGCGTATAGGCTAATAACCCAAGTAAATAAGATTAAGTGAATATTAATAGGGAGTGTTCGAATGAGACTCGATAAATTTCTAGCGAATGCAGGTCAAGGAAGTCGAAAAGAAGTAAAAAAAATATTAAAAGATGGGATCATTAAAGTGAATGGAGAAATTGTAAAAGATGGTAAGGTTCATATTGATCCACATCATGATGATGTAACAATTCAAGGAGAAACGATTACCTATCGTGAGTACATTTATTTAATGATGAATAAACCAGCGGGAGTTATTTCAGCAACTGAGGATATACGTGAGAAAACAGTCATTGATTTATTGGAAATGGAAGATACATTTTTTGAACCTTTTCCAGTAGGAAGATTAGATAAAGATACGGAAGGTTTATTATTATTAACAAATGATGGACAAATTTCTCATCGGCTGCTCTCACCTAAAAAGCATGTGCCAAAAACATATTTTGCAGTGATTCAAGGTGAAGTAACAGAAACAGATGTTCAAGCTTTTAATCAGGGAGTAATGTTAGATGACGGCTATTTAACTAAACCTGGTCATTTAAAAATATTAAAATCAGGGATACGTTCTGATATTGAATTAACGATAACAGAAGGTAAATTTCATCAAGTGAAACGAATGTTTGAAGCGGTCGGGAAAAAAGTAATTTATTTAAAAAGAATTTCGATGGGACCTCTTGGATTAGATGAAAGGCTTAAGTTAGGTGAATATCGTGAACTTTCGGAGGAAGAGATAACCTTATTAAAAGAATTTGAACCTGAAAAAAAACAAGGGTGACCCGTAAGTATTTGATGCTTATGGGTCACCCTTGTCATTTTATATTTTGTTGATTTACTCGCATTAAGAAGACATCTTAACTCTCTTCTCTGTTGTTGTCCATTTCCCACGATGTGGACTAATGATTAAGTCATTGTAAACTAACACATTCAAATCTCTTTGAATGGTGCGAGGTGTGATACCGAACTCATCTACAAGGTCCTGTGTTGTCACTGTCCCATTTTCTTTTATAAACATGTAGATTGATTTAATTCGGGTTAACATGCGATTTGTTGAAGGTTTCAAAAAACCACTCCCTCATCTTTATTCCAAAGACTAAGACTACGGACGGCTTATGAGATTGAAGATTAATCTTCAATATGAATTAGGATAAATGGTTATCCGATTTAGACAACTCCTTCTCTTTTACTCATATTTTTAATCTAAGATGTCTGACAATTACATTGTACACCTTCTTTTTGTAAATATCTAGGGGAAAGGTGGAAATTAATGAAAGCTTAATATACTGTGTGTTTAATTATATGAAGTAAAGGATTAATTATTATAATTTTCAGATAAAATAAACATTTTCAATTAAAAGATTTATTAAATGCTCGAAAAAGAGTAAAATAATAGGAGTTTCAACAATTAGAACATACATAAAGTCTATGTTCCAATAAATGTTGCTATTTCGTACATGTGTAAAATCCTAATATCATTTGGATACGGGCATCTTTTCTTTAAAAATATTTCTCTTTATGTTTGGATGCTGTATTTATAGGGTTTTCGATTCAAATGCAACAAAAATAAAGAAAAGAGCTTACATAAAAATTGCTAAGGAAGTGATGAGCAATGGAAAACATTAATTGGATGGAAGAGGTAGTAAAAAGAAAAGATGATTTAATCGAAGATTTGCAACAACTTTTAAAAATAAAAAGTGTATTAGACGAAGAAAACGCAACTCCTGATGCACCACTTGGAACAGGGATTAAAGAAGCTTTGCAATACTTATTAGACCTTGGTCAAAAAGACGGATTTACAGCAAAAAATGTTGGGAATTTAGCTGGTCACTTAGAGATGGGAGAAGGAAAAGATTTAGTTGGAATCCTATGTCATGTAGATGTTGTCCCTGAGGGGGATGGATGGAGTGTTGACCCTTTTGGGGGTGTAGTCAAAGATGATAAAATATACTCCAGAGGTGCAAGTGATGATAAAGGGCCAACAATGGCTGCATATTATGCAATGAAAATTGTCAAAGAACTGGGCATAAAACTAGATAAACGAGTTCGGATGATCATTGGAACAGATGAGGAAAGTAATTGGCGTTGTGTAGATCATTATTTTAAAAATGAGGAAATGCCTACAATAGGATTTGCACCTGATGCTGATTTTCCGATTATCAATGCTGAAAAAGGAATTGCTGACTACGACATTGTGATGAAGACGCAATCAGTAGATCATCAATCAAAGACAACACTTTTATCCTTTCAATCTGGAAGAAGATATAATATGGTTCCCGATTTCGCCACTGCGGTTCTTTCATTTGATGGAGAGCAAACAGATCTTCTGCAAAAATATACTGCATTTTTGGAAGAATATGATTTAAAGGGAAAATATTTTATTGATAATGGGGCATTGCATTTGGAACTAGAAGGTGTTTCAGCACATGGGATGGAGCCAAGAAACGGAAAAAATGCAGGTCTATATTTATCTAAGTTTTTGCATAATTTAGATTTGGATGAAACAGGAAAACGATATGCCCGATTTGCTGTGAACGTGTTATTTAATCAATCACGTGGTGAGGGTTTAGGTGTTCAATATAGTGATGATATTACTGGTGATTTAACGATTAATGTTGGAAAAATGAATTACGATCAAGTAAATGGCGGTATGTTTGGGTTAAATATGCGCTATCCAGTTACTTTTGATATGGAAAAGGGGAAGGATCGGATAATTACAACTGCAAGTGAACTCGGTTTTACTGTTGAAAATTTTTCAGATTCAAAGCCACACCATGTAGACGCAAATGATGAGCTCATTCTAACTCTACAAAAGGTTTATGAGGAACAGACAGGTGAGAAAGCAGAATTACTTGCAATTGGCGGTGGCACTTATGCTCGCTCTTTAAAATCAGGTGTAGCCTTTGGAGCTCTATTCCCTGGTCGCCCAGATGTTATGCATCAAAAGGATGAATATATGTTTATTGAGGATTTATTAAAAGCAACAGCTATTTATGCACAAGCGATTTTTGAATTAGCTAGAAAATAAGAAAAGCACAGGGCGCCTTGAACAGCCATTGACCTCGAGGGGCCGGTCGCTTGTGCTAGACAAAAAAATAAAACATAAGTGGGAGTGTGAGGTTAAAATGGGGAAAATCATTTTTAATGGAAAAATTGTTGACCGCTCCGAGGTAAGTATTGATATTGAAGACCGTGGCTATCAGTTTGGAGACGGAGTATATGAAGTAATTAGAGTTTATAATGGGAAGCTTTTTACAAAGATAGAACACGTAAATCGCTTATATGAAAGTGCAGAAAAAGTAGCAATTACGATTCCTTATGAAAAAGCTGAGCTCGTTCAAACTTTAGAAGAATTAGTAGCGATAAATAATCTTGTTACTGGGATTATTTACCTTCAATTAACGAGAGGGAACTTTCCAAGGCAGCACGGATTCCCAAGCTCGGATGTACCGCCAACCTATGTAGCCTATACAAGAGAAATGCCTATTCCGCAAGCTTCTTTGGATAAAGGTGTTAGAGGATTATTAATTGAGGACATCAGATGGTTAAGATGTGATATTAAGAGTCTAAATCTGTTAGGAAATATTTTAGCTAAGCAAAAAGCAGCTGAAGCGGGCTGTTATGAAGCAATCCAACACCGTGGAGAAGAAATAACAGAAGGATCTTCGTCTAATGTTTTTATTGTCAAAGGGAATTGTTTAATGACTCATCCGGCTACAAACTTGATTTTAAACGGTATTACGAGACGGGTGATCCTAAAAATATGTAAGGAAAATGATATTACTTATAAAGAAGAAGTATTTACTGTAAATGACTTAATGAATGCAAATGAAGTATTCGTATCAAGTACTACTTCAGAGGTAATGCCAGTTGTTCAAGTAAATGATAAAATTATTGCATCAGGGACTCCAGGACCTATCACAAGAAAACTACAACAATTTTTTAAGCAAGAGATAGAAAATTTAGGATAAAGATAAAACCAGCCATTTGTCGGCTGGTTTTTCTTTATGCAGTAGAAACCGATTTTAGTTGTATCTCAGACTGATGAACAAGTATTATTCTTCGATGAAGTTTTTTTATCTCACAGTACCCACTATTATAAATAAAATAGATTTCATATTCCTCACCATTGTAGTAAACCTTTTCTCCTTTATGCACAAGTCTGCTCCCTTCTATTAAAAATTTCAAGTGAATCCAAGAGGATTAATTCGTAAAATTGAATGGGTAGGTAGAATATTCTATGGTGAAAAGTGGAGAAATATGTTATATAAACGTAGAATTTTGATAAAATATGTTTAACAATTAATAAGGGGAGTTATGTACATGTCGTCCAACCACGTTTTCTTTGCCATTCCATTACCTCAAACTATAAAAGAGTACCTTCATATGAGCTGTGAAAACTTGAATAGGGATTTCCCTTTCAAGCGTTGGGTTCACCGTGAAGATTACCACATTACATTAGCTTTTTTAGGTCATGCTGAAAAGAGTCAACTAGAAACAGCAATTAACGATATAAGGGAAATGATTGTCGATACTTCCCCATTTAAATTACAAATTCATGGGTTAGGTACCTTTGGTAGAAAAGAAGCCCCAAGAATTTTTTGGGCTGGTTTACTCGCTTCACCAGAATTATATATTTTAAGGGAAAAAGTATATAATTCATGTTTAAATGCAGGGTTTCAATTAGATACAAGGCCTTTTAATCCACATATTACTTTAGCGAGAAAATGGGATGAGTCTTTTTGTCCTTTTTCATCAGAAAACTTAAAGAAGATCACCATCCATCCTCCAAGTTTTCAAGTAAATGAAATCGTCCTTTACGAAACTGTTTTGGAGGCAGTTCCGAAATATCATAAAAAAGCAGTCATTCATCTGGGTGACTGAATATAATACGTGTTCAAAAAGGAGGACAAAAAGAGCCGAGAAGTTCGAGGAAGCGCTGCCTGCGAGCACCGGAGCGTATGCTTTTAATACGTGAGGAGCGGAGCAGCAAGCTGACGAAGAAATTCGACAGCTATTTTTCCCGGACTTTTTGAACAACCTCTTAGGAAAAGGAAGTAATAAATAATGGGACAGTTAATCAAACTTCAGGATTATATATCGCGATATGAAATGGATCCATATAGATATCCAGCACAATATGTAAGAATGAAAAAACAGCAATGGGATAAATTGAAAGATCAATGGGAGAATAGATCAGATGACTATCAGAATCATTCTCCCCAGTTATACATAAATGAAGAGGAAAACAAAATAAAATCAAAAAATGTATTTCGAAGGTTATTTGGAAAAGTAAGCAGTGTACAAGAGGAGAGTGTAATTGAAGAACCAAAAAAAAATGAATCCTTGTTTCATTTTTCTCCACAGTTAGCATACTATCCAGATACCATCGATGAGTTAAAGCAATTATTTCTAGATCAACTATTTTCTTTTCAAATGAAATGGGCTAGCTCAACGATACATGAAAAATCTTATCCTGATCAGAGTTATTTTAGAAATGAAAGATTGAAATACTTTTTACAACGATTCCCGGATACCTTTTTATTTTTATATGAGCCTATATTTATTTTGAAAAAGGCTCCTATTGAAATGGAGGTTATCTTAATTACACCTACTGAGGTTTGGTGTTTAGCATTTCTAGAAGAGGAAAAAGAGGCCGTGTTTCTTGGGTCAAATAGCCGTTTTTGGATAAAACGAGCAAATAATAAAGAAAGTAAAGTATTAAATCCGTTACTTTCCTTAAATCGAATGTCAAAAATAATTAGTCAATTATTAACTTACTATAGCTTAGAAATACCGTTAAAAAAAGCAATCATTTGTAGAAATGGATATATTGATTATCCTACTGCTCCAACAGATGTTTTTTTATTAGAAAAAAGGAATTATCCTGAATGGTTTGAGCAACAAAGGAGTCTCCAATCACCATTAAAGCATGTTCAATTAAAAACTGCAAAAGTCCTTTTGGATTATTGTCAAACAAAAAGTGCAAGAAGAATAGATTGGGATAATAAGGAGGAAAGCTATTGAAATCAAAACAAAATAAATATTTACATAAATTATGTAAGTAGAATAAATCTTTTTACATCAATACTTAAAATTGAGCTAGCAATCTATTTTATTTAATTTCAACTTGACGAAAAATGTCATAAAGAATAAAATTTATTAAAAGGTGGCTATTGATGTCTGCTTAGTTCCAATAGCTATCTTTTTTATTCTTTCCTATAGAAAAATGTAATTTATATAAAATTGTTATTTTGAACGCCGTATAAAATTGTGACTGGCGAATTAATTGAAGGTGAATGATGTTGGAACACATACTTGGTCAAGGCTGGGAAATTACTTCAGCAGGTGGGGCAACAGGAGAAGCATTCTTTGCCAAACATCAAGAACAAAAATTATTTTTAAAAAGAAATTCCTCTCCCTTTTTAGCGGTTTTATCAGTAGAGGGGATTGTCCCTAAGCTTGTTTGGACAAAAAGGACAGAAAATGGTGATGTGATAACAGCACAGCAATGGCTGAATGGGAGAGAATTAAAGTCCAAAGAAATGAGCCAAGAACGTGTTGCCAAGCTATTAAAAAAAATTCATGATTCTGCACCACTGCTTTCCATGCTGCCTCGTTTAGGTAAAGCACCATTTGAACCTGATATGATGCTTTTGCAAGTTGAAACAGAGTTGGATCATGATTTATTGTCATTACCTAGTATTCAGTCATCTATTCGTTTTCTACAAGATAACTTGGAATACATTAGAAGTGAAGAATATGTTGTCTGTCACGGAGATGTAAATCACAACAACTGGCTGCTCTCAGATGACAACCAGCTGTATTTAATTGATTGGGATGGAGCAATGATTGCCGACCCCGCCTTAGATATTGGAATGCTTCTTTATTTATATATTGAGCGTGAGAATTGGAATACGTGGCTTGCACAGTATGGAATAGATTTAAATGATGATCTTTTATTACGAATGAAATGGTATTTTATTGCACAAACACTTTTGTCTATACAATGGCATAAAAGTAAAAAACGTTTAAATGAAATGGAACATTGGATTAACAAGCTTTCTGCTATTATTTAATATTTGTATTCATATGATCAATCCAGTGGGACAAATTGTCTAGATTCGCTTCAATATGTGAATCGAGATGCTGTGTGTATTGCCCGTTTTGACTATAGCTATAAACTTCTTGTAAAACGGGTTTTATTTGATCACTAATATTCGGATTAACAAGTAAAGATTTAACTAAACGCTCCAACTGTTCACACTCTGCTACTGAACCACAACAATCTAATTGGTGATTGTTTAATATATCTTTTAATAATGAAAATTGGTCATGATGGCTAAGAGGCATAATGATAAACATCCTTTCAATTCTAGGTCAAAGTAGGTTCGAAAAATTGTTAAAGTAAAAAGGAATCCACAATTATTTTGTGAATTCCTTTTGTCTTTATGCATAGTCAACTAATTAATTATTACTTTATGAGGTGGAATGAAATGCGGTTACGACATAAACCATGGGCAAAAGAGAAACTAATGCAGTATCCACAATATGTTATACAAAATCCTGAAGATTATAAAGGGGAATGGACAAAGGCTTTTTCCAATGAAAATCCTATCCATATTGAGGTTGGAACAGGAAAAGGGAAATTTATCGTAGGAATGGCAAAGGCAAATCCGAATGTGAATTATATAGGAATTGAAATGCAAGATAGTGTCATTATTTCAGCACTAGATCAATTAATTGAGGCGGAACTTCCTAATCTAAAATTACTAAATATAGATGGCAGTAATTTGAGAAATATATTTGCAAAAGATGATATTGAACGAGTTTACTTGAATTTTTCTGATCCTTGGCCAAAAAATCGTCATGAGAAACGTCGATTAACATATAAAACATTTTTAAAATTATACGAAGACATGATGGAAGACGGAGGAGAGATTCATTTTAAAACGGATAATCAAGGACTCTTTGAATACTCATTGAGAAGCTTTTCAGAGTACGGATTATTATTGAAATTTGTTAGTTTGGATCTACACAACAGTGAGTTTGAGGGCAATATTATGACAGAATATGAAGAGAAATTTTCTTCGAGAGGCCAACGCATTTATCGCTGTGAAGTGAAATACCAAATTAGAGGGTAGAGATTGGATTGGAAGGAATTGGTGTATAAGCCAATTCCTTTTTTTATTATTGTCTAGCTCCAGCGCCTATCGGCTAGCGGATTTCTCCGTCTTCTCCCTACGATAAGTCAACATCGACTCGTCCCTTGTCGTGTCTCCTTTATCTCAGTCGAAGACTACAAAATCCGTACGCTAGACCTGCGGCGCTTGCACTTTTCTAATTTGTTACCACTCCAATCTTCAGAATGTTACAATAAAATTGAGGAGGGATATAAGATGGAGAAATTAACGGTTGGAAATCTAACTATTCATTGGTTAAATGGCGGGGTAACTTTTTTAGACGGTGGTGCCATGTTTGGTGTGGTTCCTAAACCACTATGGTCAAAAAAATACCCGGTAAATGAGAAAAACCAAATTGAACTGAGAACCGATCCTTTATTTCTACAAGTGAACGGTAAGAATATTCTTATTGAAACAGGAATCGGAAGTGGAAAGTTAACAGATAAACAAAAAAGAAATTTTGGTGTTACAGAGGAATCTAGAATCGAAGAATCATTAACTGAGCTTGGTTTAACAACCTCGGATATTGATATTATTTGTATGACTCATATGCATTTTGATCATGCTAGCGGTTTAACAAAAGTGGAAAATGATAGGCTTGTTTCAGTATTTCCGAATGCAGTTATCTATACTTCTCGAGTTGAATGGTCGGAAATGAGGGAGCCAAATATTCGATCAAGAAATACATATTGGAAAGAAAACTGGGAACCTATTCAACATCAAGTAAAAACATTCGAAAATAGGATCACTATTGAAGATATGATCACGATGATTCATACCGGAGGTCATAGTGATGGACATTCGATTATTCTTATCGAAAGCAATGGGCAAAAGTTCATACATATGGCAGATTTAATGCCAACACACGCACATAAAAACCCATTATGGGTTTTAGCATATGATGATTATCCAATGACATCTATTTTCGCAAAGGAAAGATACATTCCGAAAGCAATTAATGAAGACACTTGGTTTATATTCTATCATGATGCCTACTATCGTGCACTTAAATGGGATTTAAACGGAAACATTATAGATGCAGTGAAACGAGATTTTAAAGAAAGGCTTTGTTAATGATTATTGTTGATAAAATTGCCTGTAGGGTATGCGTGAAGCGATTTCTATACGGAGTATAATTAGCTGAACGCATACCCTACAGGACTTTTTCGGAAGCAAAAGTATTGTTTAACAAAGCCTAAAGAAAAATGAAAGAGAGTGACCATGAAGTCACCCTCTTCCTCTTATGTAGCAGTTATAGGATAAATATCTAAAACACTGCCTGTATAGGCATCAGCAATGAATTCATATTGCTTTCTTTCTTCTTCAATACGGCACGTAATTCCACCACGATATATTTTTGTATGGATTGGGAACTTCACATAATCTTCTTTCGTTAATTGAATCCAGGAACCGTCAACAATGGTCGACTCTTTAAAAGCATTTTTCACTTTTGTTAACACCGTTTCACTTGAAATAAAGGTTTTACTTTTTACGGCTTCATTAATTAAATAACCGCTTACAGCACCAACAGCAACACCGGTAATAAATGTCTTCCAATTCATTATTTAAAACCTCCTATCTTAAATAGTTTACCACATCCATCATTTTCCCAATATTGAATTATTCAAAAATTGTTTGATTTAACTTGTAAAAAGTTATCTGTATTTTTAAAATGGAAAAGGAGAGGATGAATGAAATGAAAAAGTTGAATGGTTTTTCTCTTTTTATACTGGCAGTTGTTTTATTATGGATAAAAACCTTGGTGATTTATTTTTTTGAATTTGACTTAAGAACCGATTCTTTTCCAGGAACTTTAATATTATTGATTAATCCGATTGGATCTATTGTTTTTTTTCTTGGTTTAAGCCTTTTTTTTTCAAGTAAAATCAGGAAAACCGCTTTAATTATTTTTTACATACTATTATCGGGACTTTTATATGGAAATATTTTATATTACCGTTTTTATATTGATTTTATTACTGTCCCAGTTCTTTTTCAATTTCAAAATGTAGGAGGATTAAGTCAAAGTACACTTGAACTAATCCATTGGACCGATCCTTTTCTTTTTGTTGATATTGCTTTTTTAATTTGGGCTTTAATAAAACGGGCGGATAAAGGATTACATATTACAAAAAGGAAAAAGCGGTCAATAATGGGAGCAAGTATACTTTTGATAGGTGTAGTAATTATTGGCGGTCAATATGAAAATCCACGTTCATTAAAATCCTATGACCGAGAGTTATTAGTAAAAACACTAGGCAGCTTTAACTACCATATTTATGATATCCTCTTTAATTCAAAAGTGTTTGTAGAGCGGGCATTTGCTGATAGTGCAGATATTAAAGAAATTAACCAATATGTTGACGGTTTAAATAAGGATAAAAGTACCTCAACACTGAATGGTATTGCGAATGGGAAAAATGTTATATTGATTTCTTTAGAATCAACACAACAATTAGTCATTAATCGAAAAATAAATGGCGAAGAAATCACTCCGTTTCTAAATTCATTAATAAAGGAAAGCTCATACTTTCCTAATTTTTATCATCAAACTGCTCAAGGAAAAACATCAGACGCCGAGTTTATCATTGACAACGGTCTTTACCCGCTATCCGGTGGTTCAGTTTTTGTTAGAAGACCAAGAAATGAGTTTTACGCATTACCGGAAATATTAAAAGAGCAAGGTTATTATAGTGCTGTTTTCCATAGTAATGATGAAACATTTTGGAATCGAGAGAATATGTATCAAACCCTGGGGTATGATAAATTCTTTTCGAAAAAGTACTATAAAGTAACGGATGAAAACAGTGTGAATTATGGGTTAAAGGACATTCCATTTTTTGAACAGTCTATTCCATATTTAAAAAAATTACCTCAGCCTTTTTATGCTAAATTTCTAACATTAACCAACCATTTTCCTTTTTTACTTGAGCCAGAGGATCAATACCTTAATCAACATGAAGAAAATCCTGGTTTAGTAGAGCGGTATTTTCAAACGGTCCGATATGAAGATGAGGCAATTAAAACCTTTATTAAACTGCTTAAAAAGAATGGGCTTTATGATAATTCAATCATTATCTTATATGGTGATCATTATGGAATTTCGAAAAGCTATTATAAAGAATTAGAAAAGGTTTTAGGAAAAGAGATCACACCAAGCGAGCAGGTCAATCTTCAAAGGGTTCCATTGATTATTCATATTCCTGGACAAAAAGGGCAAATAATTAACACAATTGGCGGTCAAATAGATATTAGGCAAACAATACTTGATATTCTTGGAGATACGCCTCAGAAACAGATGATTGATTTTGGAAAAAGTTTATTATCAGATAATAAGAGGGATATCCTTATTTTCCGTGATGGCAGTTTTGTTACTGATAAATATACGTATACTGAAAATACTTGTTTTGATAAATCATCTGGTGAGAAAATTAAAATGAGTAAATGCACACCTTACTTTAATAGAGTTCAAGATGAACTAAATTACTCTGATAATGTCATTTTTGGAGACTTATTACGATTTAAATATGATCATTTGAATGATCAATCAGAAAACTAGAAAGCAGAGTGAAAGTTCTGTAAAATAGAGAGGTCCATAAAAAATTAGATTAGAGGGGTATTCCATGGAAAGAGAAACACTAGAGCTTTTTAAAACATTAACTGAATTACCTGGTGCGCCAGGAAATGAACATGCAGTTAGAAAATTTATGCGTTCTGAACTAGAAAAGTATGCGGATGAAGTCGTTCAGGACCGACTTGGCGGTATTTTCGGTGTCAAACGTGGGAAAGAAGATGGGCCAACAATAATGGTGGCAGGACATATGGATGAGGTAGGCTTCATGGTGACGTCTGTTACGGAAAATGGCATGATTCGTTTCCAAACCCTTGGAGGCTGGTGGAGCCAAGTGTTACTAGCACAAAGAGTTGAAATTTTCACCGATAATGGACCTGTTGTAGGAGTTATCGGATCAATCCCGCCACATTTATTAGATGATAATCAGAGAAATAAACCAATGGATATTAAAAACATGTTAATTGATATTGGTGCCGATAACCGTGAGGATGTAGAGCGAATTGGGGTTAGACCTGGTCAACAGATCGTTCCAATTTGTCCATTCACCCCAATGGCCAATGAAAAGAAGATATTGGCAAAGGCTTGGGATAACCGCTATGGGTGTGGACTTTCTATTGAGCTATTAAAGGAACTAAGAGGAGAAACCATTCCAAATATCCTCTATTCTGGTGCTAATGTTCAAGAAGAAGTAGGTCTGCGTGGTGCACAGGCTGCAGCCAATATGATTAAACCGGATTTGTTTTTTGCTTTAGATGCAAGTCCTGCAAATGATATGTCAGGAGATAAAAATGAATTTGGTCAGCTAGGAAAAGGGGCATTACTTCGGATTATGGATCGTTCCATGATCACTCATAAAGGTATGCGTGAACTGATTTTAGATACAGCTGAAAGCAATAATATTCCTTATCAATACTTCGTTTCACAAGGTGGCACAGATGCAGGACGGGTACATACCTCAAATGAAGGAGTTCCAAGTGCAGTAGTTGGAATTTGTTCTCGCTACATTCATACACATGCATCCATCATCCATATTGATGATTATGCTGCAGCAAAAGCTCTAATAGTTAAGCTAGTAAAATCTTGTGATCGATCAACTGTAAATACAATTCTTGCAAAATAAGGGGGAGCTAAAGCTCCTCTTTTTTAAATATGGATATCAAAAGGAGATACAGTATGAATATTGCTATAGGATCAACCAATCCAGCAAAGGTGAGGGCAGTAGAGGAAGCTTTCAAGCGAATGGAAAAAGAAATAATCGTGACTTCGCTAACTGTTCCATCAGGTGTAAATGAGCAGCCTTTTTCAGATGAAGAAACCATAGAAGGTGCGATTAATCGAGCGAAAAATTGTTTTCTGGAAGCTGATATCGAAATTGGAATCGGCCTTGAAGGTGGTGTTGTTGAGACTCAATATGGTTTATGTGTTTGTAATTGGGGTGCACTAGTGGAGCATGGAAAACCGCCTCTAATTGCAGGTGGAGCTAGAATTCCTTTGCCTGAAGAAATATCAGTCCGGTTAAGAAGAGGAGAAGAATTAGGACCGGTGATGGATGCATATTCAAAAGGAAAAAATGTTCGAAAAAAAGAAGGTGCAGTTGGAATTTTTACGAATGGGCTTGTGACACGAGATAAAATGTTTTTACATGTTATGAATCTTTTAATTGGGCAATACATATACAGAAAATCAATTTGTGATTAAAAGTCAATATACTATTCATTAAGAATTTTTCGAAAAATCCCTTGTCAAGTTTTGTCTAATTTCGTTAAAATGGTAGGGTAGCCTCACAAATATAGGAGGAAAGTTCTGTGCGAAAATGGATAGGTGGATTTTCTGTATTACTATTAATGGTTTTAATCATAGGATGTAGTCATTCTATCGAAGATGAACAAAAAAAGGCAATAAAAAATGCTGAGCAGGTTTTTAATAATAAAAAAGAAGACGTAAATGATGAATCAAAAGAAATTAAGTTTTATTTACCTTATGGTATGTCAATTAAAGATGAATTACAAAATAATGTTATTTTAGAAAAAGGCGGAAATGACTATATATTATTTTATAATCAAAATGAATCAAAGGATAGTCAAGTAGTTTATAAAATGTCGAGGCCGGAAAAAGGCATCATAGTTGATAAAACTTTTAATAAGAAAAATCAATTTGGATACTTAATTATTTCAAAAGTAAATAAGGAAACATATGAAGTGACGGTTGGAGTCGGTGGTGTTAAAATAACAACTGAATCAAAAATAAAAAAAATAGCCGATAATACAGAAATAATGATGAAGATCCTTAAATCTGTTCAAAAGAAAAAATAATAAAATTTTAGGAGGAAAAAAATGAATAAATTAACTTCGATTGAAGAATTTCAACAGTTAAAGAGTGAAGGAAAACATATATTTATGTTTTCTGCAAATTGGTGCCCAGATTGTCGTCTCATAGAACCAATATTGCCGGAAATTGAAGCTGAGAATAGTGAGTTTACATTCACTTATGTTGATAGAGATCAATTTATTGATCTTTGTGTTGATATGGATATTTTTGGTATTCCGAGCTTTGTTGCCATTGAAAATGGTAAAGAAATTGGACGTTTTGTCAGCAAGGATCGTAAAACAAAAGAAGAGATTGAGAATTTTATAAAAGAACTGTAATCCTTCATCTTTGAGGTGAAGGATTTTTTCATGTAAAATGTTTAGAGGCAACTGAACAAAAGGAGGGAAGAGCCTTAATGAAGATGGATACATTGAAAATGAAACGTGAGCTTGAAAGTCGCCTTCGGAATGAAAAACGGAGAATAACATATGATCGCGAAAAAGAAATGCTAAGATTTGAAAATATTGATACAGGCAAAGGGATTAATATCTCTCTTCCAAGTATTGTATCAAAATGGCATGAGCAAAAAGATAAAGCTATTGATGAAGTTGTTTACTATGTAGAAGAAGCGTTAAAGGTTATGGGGACAGAGCATGGAATGGGTGGAAAGGAAAATCGTATCTACCCAGTTATTCGTTCCACTTCCTTTCCTAAGGAATCATCTGAAGGAATTTCTTTTTTTACAGAAGAGCATACAGCTGAAACACGGATTTTCTATGCGGTAGATTTAGGAAATACGTATCGTCTCATTGATGAGCCTATGCTGCAAAAAGAAGGTTGGGATAAGGAAGAAATCAAACAAATGGCTCGTTTTAATCTTCGTTCCTTATCTACTGAAACAAAAAAGGATAATGTGGCGGGAAATACGTTTTATTTTTTGAATACGAATGATGGATATGATGCAAGTAGAATATTAAATGAGAAATTTTTAAAAAACATGTCTGAAAAAATTACTGGAGATATGACGGTATCAGTTCCTCATCAAGATGTTCTAATTATCGGAGATATTCAAAATGAGACAGGATATGATGTATTGGCACAAATGACTATGAGCTTTTTTACAAACGGACATGTTCCAATTACCGCTCTTTCGTTTATATACGAAGAAGGAAAGCTAGAGCCAATTTTTATTATGGGAAAAAACAAAAGATAAAAAGTCAGCTTTTTAAAAAGCTGACTTTTTTTTGCTGTTAAACAATGGTGTTTTTTAAATAGGCTCTTTTCTGCAACAATGTAAAAATCGGCAGTAGGATTTTTACAGTTATTTACTACTTCCATAAATGAGTATAGGATGATGAAAAGAGCACGAAGCCTATTTAAGGATTGGAGCTATATACGAAAAGCAACAATCTATGCGAAAACAGCCTTTAAATAAAACCCTGTATGGTATGTGTTCAGCTAGTTTTACTTCGTAAAGAAGTCGCTTTACACACACCATACAGGTCACTTATTAACAATAACTATTAACAAATCCTAATTTTTATCTTGCATTTGGGAATATCCGTTGAACGGTTTGATTAAATTGATTAAATAGACCGCTAACTGGATGTCCGCTGCGGATTTGGCTTACATAATCAGTTGTTCTATCATAGAAATCAGGATTTGTTGAGACATATACATTATCGATTCTATTATCTGCTTTTCTAACTTCCCTCGCAATTTTGTTTTCAACTGTACGTGTTAATTCATTACGAGCTCGGTTATTTAACATGACAGCTACATATGCATTCCGATTAGTGACAATTACATTTGCCCGATTGACCTCTTTTAATCTTGCTACCCTGCTCGCAGCTTCATCAGCTACTCTCATTTTGTTATTGACAGTACGAGTAGTACCGGGAGCAGGAGTAGTAGGAGTAGTAGTAGGACCAGTGCGTGGAGTGGTCACTAAATCCGGATTATAGTTAACATTTTGCGGATTTGTTGTTCGATCATTATTATAACGAACAGGATTAACATTGTTTCTTGTAGTTAAATTTTTATTCGTTGTTGCACATCCCATTAATAACCCTGATACTACACCTACACAAATAAAGGTTTTTGCAATTTTCATGATTAACGCCTCCTTTTTTTAAAAGTCAATATTAATTTTCCATTGAAAAAAATTTTTATGCTTAAAAATTGTAGGTTAATTTTTCTAGTTCCTTTTGCTTTAGGTAAGAAAGTATTAAATTTACTAAGGATATTAGGCATGAAAAGTGTCTGCTATGTCTAGTTCCAGCGCTTATCGGCTAGCGGATTTCTCCGTCTTCTCCCTACGATAAGCGGGCATCGACTCGTGTCCCTCGTCGTGTCTCCTTTATCTTACGAAATCCATTCGCTAAAACTGCGGCACTTGCGTTTTTCTAATATCTCTTAAAATTTCTCGATATTTTTCTTTTTACTTGTATAATGAAAAGGAGTTAGTTTTTTCGAGGTATACGAAAGATTTAATTCACTGCAATCCATTAAAGAAAGAGTGATTTAAAAATGAACTGGATTAAAAAAATAATGAATATCTTTACCGTTGAGGTAGAAGAGGAAAATATAGATAAAGAAAAAAATAAAATTAGTCAAACCAATACAAGTAGAAATATTGAAACACGAATAAAGTACCAATATCCTAAAGGGAATTTTCGCTTCCCTATGATCCCTGACGAAGTAAAAAGGAAGAAAAAAAATGATCTCACTCCAAAAAATGTGAACCGATCAAGTAAAAATGATCTAACTTCAAAAAATGTGATTCGATCAAGTAAAAATGAACATACTTCGATAAATCCAGCAGCAGAGATAACAAATAAAACCGTCATAAAAAGAAAAATTGAGCCAAAAATTACGCAGCCATTTAAACCAACTGAAATTCCTTCTCCAGTTTTTGGTTTTCAACGCCCGCCTCGTCCAGTAAAGGAAAAGGTTATTGAGTTGGAATTATTTAATAAAGAGAATCTTCATCTAACCGATGTGCCCCCATTAAAGGAGCCTTTATTAAATATGATAAATGCAAAAGATGAAAAACATATGCCTTTACAGGAAGAACAAACCTCACAAGTCGAATATCATGAAACTAATTTGGAAATTGAGAAAGTGAATGAAAAGGTTGAACTGGATGTAATTGAATTTGAATGTAAAATTGAGGAAATTGATATTCATACAAATGAACATTTTCAACTGGTTAATGATGAAAAAAATATAGTTGAAACCAAAATGGAAGAGGAACATGTATTAGAAGAAACAGAACCGATGCATATAGAAGAGGATTATGTATTAGAAGAAACGGAACCAATACATATGGAAGAGGAACATGTATTAGAAGAAACGGAACCGATGCATATAGAAGAGGATTATGTACTAGAAGAAACGGAACCAATACATATGGAAGAGGAACAAGTATTAGAGGAGACGGAACCAATACATATGGAAGAGGAATATGTATTAGAGGAAACGGAACCAATACATATGGAAGAGGATTATGTATTAGAAGAAACGGAACCAATACATATGGAAGAGGAAAATGTATTAGAAGAAACGGAATCAATACATATAGAAGAGGAATATGTACTAGAGGAAACGGATCTAAACCAAGTGGATCTAATTGAAAAAGAGGAGAAGCCTGCAAGATCACACATCCCATTTAATGTCATCATGTTAAAGCAGGATCGACAAAAATGGGAACAGAAGCAAATAAAAGAGACTCCTGTTCAAATGGAGGAAAAAGTATTACTAATAGATGATGAACTTGAAAATAAGAATTATCCGGCTTTTGCTTTTCCAGCTCCCCAATTGTTAGTGCCACCTATTAAAGAGGATCTAGATAATAATTGGATTCACGAACAAAGTACGATATTAAATGAAACATTATTAAATTTTAATGTAAGAGCGAAAGTAGTTAATGTAAGTCAAGGTCCATCAGTAACTAGATTTGAAATTCAACCTGAACCAGGTGTAAAGGTAAATAAAATTACTAATTTAAGTGATGACTTAAAGTTAAGCCTTGCAGCAAAAGATATTAGAATTGAAGCGCCAATACCGGGAAAACACACAATTGGAATTGAAATTCCAAATGTGAAATCCCGCCCGGTGATGATCAGCGAAATTATTTTACATTCGGAGTTTAAAGAAAGCCGATCACCTTTAACTGCTGCCTTAGGACTCGATATTTCTGGCAAACCAATTATTACAGATCTTAGAAAGATGCCACACGGGTTAATTGCAGGAGCAACTGGATCTGGAAAGAGTGTTTGTATTAACTCAATTCTTGTGAGTTTACTTTTTAAGGCTACACCAAAAGACCTAAAACTATTATTGATTGATCCAAAAATGGTTGAGCTTGCACCGTATAATCATATTCCACATTTAGTGAGTCCAGTGATTACGGACGTAAAAGCAGCCACAGCAGCTTTAAAATGGGCAGTGGAAGAAATGGAAAGAAGGTATGAGTTATTTGCTCACACAGGTGTGAGAGATATTCAACGCTTTAATGATCTAGCGGAAAGCAACCGACAGTTTAATGATAAACTTCCATACATTGTAATTATTATTGACGAGTTAGCAGATTTAATGATGATGTCCCCTGCAGATGTAGAAGAAGCTATTTGTCGTATTGCTCAAAAAGCACGTGCATGTGGTATCCATTTAATTATTGCAACTCAAAGACCATCGGTTGACGTAATAACTGGTCTAATTAAAGCAAATGTTCCAACGAGAATTGCCTTTTCTGTTTCTTCGCAAGTAGATTCGAGGACCATTATTGATATTAGTGGAGCGGAAAAACTGCTTGGACGTGGTGATATGTTATTTTTGGAAAATGGTTCTTCAAAACCTGTGCGACTCCAAGGGACATTTGTATCAGATGAGGAAATTGATCGAATTGTCCACCATGTTCGCCAAGAAGAAAGGCCAAATTATTTATTTGAGCAAGAAGAGCTATTAAAAAAGGCTCAAATTGAAGATGAAGAAGATGAGTTGTTTTTAGAGGCATGTGAATTTGTTTTTGATCAAGGGGGAGCATCTACTTCATTATTACAAAGAAATTTTCGGATTGGATACAACCGTGCAGCAAGATTAATTGAAATGATGGAGCAGCAGGGGATTATCTCTGAGGCAAAGGGAAGTAAGCCGAGAGACATTTTAATTTCTAGATCTGACTTAGACACTTTCTATAATTCTCATTCAATTGGATGATCTGTAATGAAGAAGTTACACATATCATAGTCATGAAATATAAAAAGTGCTATAATTATTGAATATGAACATTTATAATCAAATAAATTGTTCAATATATCCTTTATAAATAGGATTTTATACACTATACGATATAGAAACAATCTTTGCGAAAACTGGCTTAGCAAATGATATTTATATATCATATACTGTGTACATATAGACATTGTTGGAGGTTCTATTATGACTGTATACCATTTCGTAGGTATTAAAGGATCCGGTATGAGTGCATTAGCGCAAATACTACACGATATGGGTTATAAAGTGCAAGGATCAGATGTTGAAAAGTATTTTTTTACCCAAAAAGGCTTGGAGGAATCAGGAATAAACATACTTCCATTCCAGCGTGAAAATATTAAACCGGGCTTAGTTGTTATTGCAGGAAATGCGTTTCCTGATACACATGAAGAAATTGATGAAGCTTTTAAAAACGATATTCCAGTGATCCGTTACCATAAATTTTTAGGGGAATTTATGCAAAAGTTTACGAGTGTTGCTGTAACTGGAGCGCATGGTAAAACATCCACGACTGGATTATTATCACATGTTATATCCGGTTCAAAACCAACGTCTTACTTAATTGGTGATGGTACAGGACATGGTGAAAAGGGTGCTGAATACTTTGTTTTTGAAGCATGTGAATATAGACGTCATTTTCTTTCATACTATCCAGATTACGCGATAATGACAAATATCGATTTCGATCATCCGGATTATTTTGCAAATATTGAAGATGTATTTTCTGCCTTTCAAGAAATGGCCATGCATGTAAAAAAAGGGATATTCGCTTATGGTGATGATGAACAATTACAAAAGATACAAGCAAAGGTACCTGTCTTATTTTATGGATTTGGCGAAGAGAATGATTTTCAAGCAAGGAACATCGAAAAATGTGCAACAGGAACTAAATTTGATGTGCTAGTTCGCAATAATTTCTATGCAAGCTTTGAAATTCCAACGTATGGAGACCATAATGTTCTTAATGCCCTATCTGTTATTGCATTGTGCCATTACGAAGAAATTGATACAGATACAACCCAAGCTTTCTTAAAATCATTTCAAGGTGTTAAACGAAGATTTACTGAAAAACAAATTGGGTCACAAATTGTTGTCGATGACTATGCACATCATCCTACTGAAATTAAAGCAACGATTGATTCAGCAAAACAAAAGTACCCAGATCGAGAAATTGTTGTTGTTTTCCAACCTCATACATTTACTCGAACACAAACGTTCCTAACGGAATTTGCACAAAGCTTAAGTGAGGCTGATCATGTTTTCTTATGTGAAATATTCGGTTCTGCTAGAGAAATTCACGGGAAACTAACTGTTAATGATTTAAAAGATAAAATAGAAGGGGCACAAATTATACGGGAAGAAGATACGTCTCCTCTTCTAAAGCTTAAAAACAGTGTTATTTTATTTATGGGTGCAGGAGATATTCAAAAGTATCAACTTGCATACGAAAAGCTTCTAGAAAATGAATAATTTAAAATAAACAGGCTGCCTTAGGCAGCCTGTTTATTTACAAATAATTATCATTTCAAATTATCTGGATTTAAACATTCCAACTCGGGTAATACGAAAAGACCGTCTTTTCGTATAAGAACATCATCAAAATAAATTTCTCCACCTCCATATTCAGGACGTTGAATTAGTACCATATCCCAATGAATATTTGAGTTGTTTCCATTAGGGGCGATATCATAGCATTGTCCTGGTGTAAAGTGAATGCTTCCAGCGATTTTTTCATCAAATAATATATCTTGCATTGGATGAAGGATGAAAGGATTAACTCCAATTGCGAATTCACCGATATAACGTGCACCTTCGTCTGTATCGAAGATTTTATTAATTCTTTCCGTATCATTAGAAGTAGCTTCAATAATTTTTCCATCTTTAAACTTTAACACAACATTCTCGAAAGTGAATCCTTGGTATGGAGATGGTGTATTATATGTAAGAGTTCCGTTCACAGAATTACGAACTGGTGCAGTATACACTTCTCCATCAGGAATATTCAGACGGCCGGCACATTTTATCGCAGGAATATCTTTAATCGAGAAGACTAAATCTGTACCTGGACTTACAAGACGAACTTTATCTGTTTTGTTCATTAAAGCAACTAAGGAGTCCATTGCTTTGTCCATTTTACTATAGTCTAAATTACAAACATTGAAATAAAAATCTTCAAATGCTTCCGTACTCATTTTCGCTAATTGTGCCATTGCAGAATTAGGATAGCGAAGAACAACCCATTTTGTTTTCGGCACACGAATTTCTCTGTGGACTTTTTTACCAACTGTATTCCCTTCAATTTTCATTTTTTCATCCGGAACATCAGCATGTTCATTGATGTTATCCCCTGATCTTAAACCAATATATGCGTCCATTTTCTTCATAACTTCAGCTTCAAAATCAGCGATCATATTAAATTGTTCTTCCTGTGCACCCATTAAGAGAGCTCGGTCAACTTGATGGTCTTTTAAAGATACAAATGGGTATCCACCTGCTGCATATGCCTCCTTTACTAAGGCTATAACCAGTTCTCTTTGAAGTCCAAAGTTTTCAATTAAAACCTTTTCACCAGGCTGTAATTGGATGGAATAGTTTATTAAATTCTTAGCTAATTGTTCAATACGCGGATCTTTCACTTTGTTTTCCTCCAATATTCAATTTAGTACTATTTTATTGTACCTGTAATTCTCTCATTTGTTGAATTAAAAAGATTTATTAAGGAAAAGATTTTTAATCGAAAAATATTTGGCGAAAATGGTTGATTATGAGAAAATAGAGTTAGAAAACATATGTAAATGGTCGAAAAAATATTATGTGACTTTTTTACAGATGGCTTTGTTTTAGGTAACTGTTGATAAAATCCTCTGCAGGGTATACCTGAAGCGATTTCTTGACGTAGTAAAACTAGCTGAACGTATACCCTACAGATTTTATTAGAAACAACAATATTTTTTACAAAGCCATACAAATATAAAATTAAAAAGGGAATTGTTAGATGTACAAGGAGGGGTCGACCTAATGATTATTATTCTTTATTTAAGTGTTGCATTAATTGCAATCGCTTTTTTGATTTTTGTTATTAGTGTGTCGAAAACATTAAATTCAGTAAAAGACACATTAAATCAAGTTACCAAAACAATGGAGGGGTTAGAGGGCCAATTACAAGGGATTACTCGTGAATCAGAGCTGCTCTTACAAAAGACTAACGCCCTGGCAGAAGATTTTCAGAAAAAGGCAGAGAAGCTAAATACAGTTGTTAATGCTGCTCAAGATGTTGGGTCAACGATTAAATCTTTTAATTCAACAGTGAGAAAAGTAACGAATAATGTTTCCTATAAAATGGAACAAAATCAAGATAAAATAGCACAAGTTGTCCAATGGAGCAATGTTTTAAAAGAACTAAAGGATAAATGGGTAGAAAAGAAGGAAAAAAAGCTTAGTAGGCAAGAAGAAAAAAATAGGCTCGAAAATGAACCTCAATTAAGAGAAGTTAAGAGAGCAAGAAGTTAAAACATATTTTAAGGAGGAGTAAAAATGGCAAATAAAAATGAGACAAAACAAATGGATAATCAAGAGCAATTAAATAGAAAAGACTTTATTGCTGGTGCACTTATAGGCGGGATTGTCGGTGCAGTAACAGCTCTTCTTTTAGCCCCTAAATCAGGCAAGGAATTACGAAACGACTTGAGTGGACAAGTTGAGGCGTTAAAAGGAAAAACGGATCATTTACGCATTGCTGTTACTCAAAAAGGAAATGAATTGGCATCTGCTACAAAAGATAAATCAATTCTATTAAAGGATTTTGCAGTTGAAAAAGGAAACCAACTAGTTGGATCAATTAAGGATAAAAGTAAGGTTGAAAACAAAGTAGAAGAAGATACGTATGAAGAAGAGTTTATCTAATAAAATCGGAGGCTGACTGCCTCTGATTTTTTATTATGCTTCTAAGTTTTTTGAAAGGCTGTTTTTGCACAAATTGTGGCTTTTCGTAAATAGCAACAAAGTTTAAGAAAAGAGCCTTTTGAAAACATTCACCGTCTTTGAATTTATTCATAAAATACTTTATCACTTAAAAGCGTTTAATTGTTAAAGTTTTTTAGTGACATTTTTCAACCAATGGATTATAATTATTCAAAATTGCAATTTGATGCTAGAGAGGATGGAAGGTATGGGAAATCAAGAGCTTGATCAATTACGGAAGCAGGTTGAGGAAATAAATTTAAAATTATTAGCATTAATTAATGAAAGAGCTCAGCTAGTTCAGGAAATTGGACGAGTTAAAGAAACCGGCGGTGTTAATCGTTATGACCCAGTCCGTGAGAGAATGATGCTTAATATGATAAAGGAAAATAATAATGGTCCCTTTGAAGATAAAACGGTTGAACATATTTTTAAAGAAATTTTTAAAGCAGGGCTAGATCTTCAACAAGATAATCATCAAAAAGCACTCCTAGTTTCTCGTAAAAAGAAGCCTGAAGATACGATTATTAATATTAAGGGTGAAGCGATTGGTGACGGAAACCCTCACTTTGTTTTTGGACCTTGTGCAGTGGAATCATATGAACAAGTTGCACAAGTCGCACAATCCGTAAAATCAAAAGGATTAACCTTATTAAGAGGAGGAGCTTATAAACCTCGTACTTCACCTTATGATTTCCAAGGACTTGGTGTAGAAGGCTTGAAAATTTTAAAACAAATTGCAGATGAATTTGGTTTAGCCGTTATTAGTGAAATTGTTTCACCAGCGGATATTGAAAAGGCTGTAGATTATATAGATGTCATTCAAATTGGAGCAAGAAATATGCAAAACTTTGAATTACTTAAAGCAGCAGGTTCGGTTAAGAAACCAGTTCTATTAAAAAGAGGAATTGCCGCTACGATAGATGAATTTATCAATGCAGCTGAGTATATCATGTCACAAGGAAATGGAGAGATTATTCTTTGTGAACGTGGAATAAGGACTTACGAAAGAGCAACTCGTAATACATTAGACATTACAGCAGTACCAATATTGAAACAAGAAACTCATTTACCGGTATTTGTTGATGTAACCCATTCAACTGGAAGAAGAGATCTATTATTACCTGCAGCAAAAGCAGCACTTGCAATCGGGGCTGACGGTATTATGGCAGAAGTACATCCAGATCCAGCGGTTGCCCTCTCTGATGCAGCGCAGCAAATGGATTTAGATCAATTTGATAAATTTTATAAAGAATTGCAATCTACTCAACCAGTTAAAGCTTAATTCTTCTAAAAAACCTTCTGTAAATCACAGAAGGTTTTTAAATGGATGAAAAAGTGTTGTCAATTTCGTGTATTTCATTGCAGGAAATTGTTGTCTATCGTATGATAAAGTATAATACATATTTTCACTGTAATGTGATTAGAAATGTAATGACTGATAAAAACTAAAGATATATCTGTCAGTAATGGAGTGTGAAGTATCAATGAATATAACGATTTATGATGTAGCACGTGAGGCAAATGTTTCTATGGCTACTGTATCAAGGGTTGTAAATGGTAACCCGAATGTAAAACCAGCAACAAGAAAAAAAGTTAATGAGGTAATTGAAAGACTAGGATACCGCCCGAATGCGGTTGCTCGTGGTTTAGCAAGCAAGAAAACAACTACAGTTGGAGTAATTATCCCTGATATATCAAATATTTTCTTTGCTGAGTTAGCAAGAGGAATTGAAGATATTGCAACAATGTATAAATACAATATAATTTTAAGTAATTCAGATCAAAACAAAGAAAAAGAGTTACATTTGTTAAATACAATGCTAGGTAAACAAGTGGACGGTATTGTATTCATGGGTGGAAATATTACGGAGGAGCATGTGGTAGAATTTGAGCGGTCTCCGGTTCCGATTGTTTTAGCAGGTTCGGTTGAACCATTCAACAAAATCCCATCGGTTAATATTAACTATCGCCAAGCAACTTATGATGCAATCACGGAATTTATTGAAAGAGAGCATAAGCATATTGCTTTTGTTATTGGTCCAAAACATGATCCAATTAATTCAGAACAAAAACTTGAGGGTTATAAAGAGGCCCTAGAAAAAGCGGGAATCCCATATAATGAGGAATATGTGATTGAAGGCGATTATACTTATGACTCTGGAATAGAAGCATGGCAAAAACTAAGCACCTTACCAAATAGGCCAACAGCTATTTTGGTAGGAAATGATGAAATGGCATTAGGAGTTATACACGGGGCACAGGACGAAGGAATAACTATCCCTGATCAAGTAGAAGTTATAACATCTGATAACACTCGTTTAGCTTTAATGGTTCGTCCACAGCTGACATCTGTGATTCAACCACTTTATGATATGGGCGCGGTTGCTATGCGCCTTTTAACTAAATATATGAACAAGGAAAAGGTGTCGGAAAATATCGTTATTCTTCCACATCGAATTGAGCATCGAAGTTCGACAAAGTAAATAATAGAAATACATGCCTTTTGATAAAAAATATCGAGAGGCATATTTTTTAGTTTGTACCTATAATATTTTTAACTGATAACCTTTATAAAAGAAAATTGATACATGACATTATTTCTGATAAGCTAAATATGAGGAATAAGATATAAATTAAACAATAATATTATTTAGTATATGAGGACCAAAAGGATGTGAAGTAGTTTTGGGGAAAGATTCAAAAAAAGAACTTTTTTCTTGGATTAAATCTATTTTACTTGCGGCTATAATCGTTTTTGTTTGCAGGTATTTTGTGTTTACTCCATCCATTGTTGTAGGACAATCAATGGAGCCAAATCTTCAAGATGGAAATAGAATTATTGTTAGCAAGTTAAGTGATATAAAACGGTTTGATGAAATTGTTTTTCACGCACCAGATGAAGATGAACACTATGTAAAAAGAGTCATCGGTTTACCTGGAGATCATATTGAAATGAAAAATGATGTGTTATACATTAATGGTAAGGCTTATCAGGAACCTTACTTAAAAGAAAAGAAAAAAGAAATTGCCCCTATGCAAAAGTTAACCGAAGATTTTACTTTAGAAGAATACACTCAGAAAAAGAAAATACCTAAAGGTTATCTATTTGTTTTAGGGGATAATCGTCTAGTAAGTAAAGACAGCAGAAGTTTTGGTCTAATCCCAATGGATTCGGTGATCGGAAAAGTAAAAGTACGATTCTGGCCATTTAATGAAATCAAGGTATTTAAATAAGAAGGTTTTATTAATAATTATTGTTGATACAATTGCCTATAGGAAATGCGTGAAGCGATTTATATATGGAGTATAACTAGCTTGAACGCATAGCCAACAGGACTTTTTTAGAAACAACAACATTTTTTAACAAAGCCAATAAGAAAAATAGTCCTCATTGATAAGAGGACTATTTTTTTGTAGTGTTTTTTTGCTGTTGAATGAAATGCAATACCCTTTCAAGATTTTTTCGGTTTTTTTCTGTTATCTCTTGTTTCCTTGGAATCGGTTTATACATATCATTTGGATCTTCCCATGTTGTTGCTATTGGAATAGGTGCTTTTGACTTCCAATTGTTTACCCATGTAGGAGGCAATTCCCCAGATACACTTGGAAAATTAATCATTTCTAACCAAATGTGTGACCACGCTCTCGGTACAACCCTCCATATATCATATCCACCACCGCCAACTGCGATCCATTTTCCATCACAGTATTGATGGGCAAGCTCATGTGCAATCTTCGGGATTTCTTTGTATATATTGATAGTCGCAGATAAATGGGTGAGCGGGTCATAATAATGGGCATCAGCCCCATTTTGAGTCAGAATAATATCTGGTTTAAAATAATTTGCTACTTCCCATACAGACTCCTTATAGCATTCTAGCCATGATTCATCTTCTGTAAAAGCATCTAAAGGTATATTAAACGAAAAGCCATAACCTTTTCCGTTTCCCCATTCATTTACATTGCCTGTACCTGGAAATAAATATCTTCCTGTTTCATGAATTGAATAAGTACAGACTGATTCATCATCATAAAATGACCATTGGACACCATCACCATGGTGTGCATCTGTATCAATATAAAGAACTCTTGCATGATACTTTTCTTGCAAATATTTGATTGCTACCGAACTATCATTATAGATGCAAAAACCTGATGCTTTCCCTCGAAATCCATGATGAAGCCCGCCGCCAAGATGAACAGCATGTTTACTCTTATCCGTCATTACATGATCTACAGCAGTAAGTGTTCCTCCGACTAAAAGGGCACTAGCTTCATGCATACCTGTAAAAATGGGTGTATCTTCCGTTCCTAATCCATAGTTTTCTGCAATATCTTCCGCTAGCATTCCAAGTCCCGCTTTTTTGACAGCTTCAATATATGCAGGATCGTGGATTAAACGAAGTTCTTCATCTGATGCAATACGAGGAGAAATGATGTCATCATTACTAATTGCCCCAATCTCTTTTAATAAATCAAGTGTCAGAGTTAGACGAAATTGGTTAAAAGGATGGTTCTTGGAAAAACGATAAGAAAGTAATTCATCTGAATAAATAAAAACAGCATCCTTTGTCATTATGACATACCTGGCATATTTGGCCATAGAACTTGATGGCCTTTTTCTTCAAGATGTTTAATTACACGGATCGGATTCATTGTTTTGATTCTAAATACTAGAATTTTTGAATGCTGATCTTTCTTATCAGGGTATACAAGAACACTATGGACATTTACATTTAATTGACTAAAAATACTTGTTATTTCATGAAGAATTCCGGTTCGATTCGGGACTTTGATTTCAATTTGGGATCCAGGTTGATTCGCACCTGTCAACTCAACCATTGTTCGCAAAATATCTGTACCAGTAATGATGCCCACTACTTTTTGATGAAGAACAATTGGGAGGCATCCAATACGATGTTCGTATAATAAGCCTGCTACTTCTTCAACAAAATCTAAAGGATGCCCAAATATTACATCTGTTTTCATGATTTCCTTAAGTGGAATATCAAGTTCTTTTTTTAGATGCTCGTTTTCGAAAAAGGGTGATGGTGATGCATCCTTAATATCGCGTTCTGTTACTAGTCCAATTAGATGGCGTTCTTGATCGATAATGGGGATATGGCGAATTTTTCTTTCTCTCATTAATATAAGGGCAGAATGTATTGTATCATCCGCATATAAAGTGGCCACATCCGTCTTCATAATTTCTTCAATTACCACAAAAACCAACCCCTTTTAGGTAATTTACCAATCCAATCTCTAACCTTTAAATTAATACATAAATCGATTCATAAATCGTAATTGGTCGAATTTTTGAATAGAATCATTGTCAATTCTTTTGCCAATCTTGGCCATCAGACAATTAGCTGGGTGGGAGCTTATTTCGGGATCATCAGTTGCAAACCATTCTAACCCGCCTGCACCCATCATTTTTTCCATTACTTTTCGATACTCCCAAACATTTAAGCCTGTTCCTTTTAAATCCCAATGCCAATAATATTCCGTAGTTATGATTATATAATCTTCCATGGCATCGTCCATCATAGAGACTTTTATTAAGCTTTTACCTACTGAACATCCTCTATATTTCGGAATGACCTCAATTGCACCGAGCTCTATTAAATTCTCCATCTTTCCTTGTGACCATCGCTCCAGAGGATCTGGATATAAATATGTAACATATCCAACAATGGTATTATTTTCTCTAGCAATAATAATTCTACCTTCAGGTAAATCAGCGATCTCTACTAATGCTTTATGCTGTTGTAAAGGTGGGCGAAAGGCAATCAAATCTTTGTGAAATTCAAGACTTGATAATTGGTCAGAAGGAATAGGTCCTTCGATAATTAAATTGCCTTTAGTTGTCTTTAATTCCATGGCATTATATATTCTCACATGCTCCATTTTGCCACCCCTAATACTATTTTCTAAAGCTATTATACATGATGGATTGTTATTCTCTAAATAATAAATCGAATTTTTTGTATATTTATCGAGTGGCTTTGTTAATTATTGTTCAAATAATGTCTGGGGAGTATAATGCTCAGCTAGTTATCATTCGTCTGGAAATAGCTTCTGTCAATTTCAATAAAAACTAATTTCAAAGTTTTACGAGAAAATAAAAATTTTTGTGAAATCTTTTATTTTATACTATAATAATAGAGTGAATATTTGAAAAAGGGGGATTTGCAATGAAATTGGGAGCGCTATCACCTATTAAGGGAAATTATAATCTACAAAGTTATGAGGATACTTACAGTACCTTTGATTGGAAGGATACAGAAAAAGCTTTTTCATGGTTTGAAACAGGGAAAGTAAATATGGCTTATGAAGCAATTGATCGTCATGTAAATACATACCGTAAAAATAAGGTAGCCCTTTATTATCGGGATGAAACAAGAAATGAAAAATATACATTTAAAGAAATGAAGGAGCTTTCGGACAGAGCGGGCAATCTTTTTAAATCGCATGGGAATGTGGAAAAAGGGGATCGGGTGTTTATTTTTATGCCGCGTTCACCAGAGTTATACGCGGCAGCCCTCGGAGCTATTAAAGTAGGAGCAATCATCGGACCGCTATTTGAAGCGTTTATGGAAGGTGCTGTTAGGGATAGATTAGAAGATAGTGAAGCAAAGGTTTTAGTGACTACACCTGAGCTTGTTAGCCGTGTTCCTGTGGATCAGCTGCCAGCATTGAAAACAATTTTCTTAGTGGGGTCAAATATAGAAGAAAGTGACAAATATATAGACTTTCTAAAGCATTTAAAAACGGCATCTAAGGAATTAGAAATAGAATGGGTAGATAGAACGGACGGCTTAATCCTTCATTATACATCAGGATCGACTGGGAAACCAAAGGGTGTTCTTCATGTCCATAATGCGATGATTCAACAATATCAAACAGCTAAATGGGTGTTAGACCTACAGGAAGAAGATATTTATTGGTGTACAGCAGATCCAGGGTGGGTTACAGGTACTTCTTATGGAATGTTTGGCCCTTGGTTAACTGGAACATCTAATGTTATTGTAGGTGGGCGTTTCAAGCCGGAAGATTGGTATAAAACCATTGAAGATTTTGGAGTAACTGTATGGTATAGTGCACCAACTGCGTTTCGTATGTTAATGGGTGCAGGCGATGAGATTATTAAAAAATTTAATTTGGATTCCTTGCGACATGTTTTAAGTGTAGGTGAACCACTTAACCCTGAAGTAATCCGTTGGGGAATGAAGGTATTTAATAAACGAATCCATGATACATGGTGGATGACGGAAACAGGTGCACATTTAATCTGTAACTATCCTTGTATGGAGATAAAACCAGGTTCGATGGGGAAACCGATTCCTGGTGTTGAAGCGGCCATCGTCGATGATCAAGGAAATGTTTTACCGCCGAATCGTATGGGGAATTTAGCAATTAAAAAAGGATGGCCTTCTATGATGCATGCGATTTGGAATAATCAAGCAAAATATGAATCCTATTTCTTGCCAGGCGGTTGGTATGTTTCAGGAGATTCCGCCTATATGGATGAGGATGGATATTTTTGGTTCCAAGGCCGAGTCGATGATGTCATCATGACTTCTGGGGAACGTGTAGGACCATTTGAAGTTGAAAGCAAATTATTAGAACATCCGGCAATCGCTGAGGCAGGAGTTATTGGCAAACCTGATCCTGTACGTGGTGAGATTATAAAAGCCTTTGTTGCTCTAGTAGATGGTTATAATGAATCAGATGAGCTAAAAGAAGAAATTCGTCAGTTTGTGAAAAAAGGTCTTGCAGCACATGCGGCCCCTAGAGAAATTGAGTTTCGTGATAAACTGCCAAAAACAAGAAGCGGTAAAATTATGCGTCGTGTCTTAAAAGCATGGGAATTAAATTTACCAGCTGGAGATCTATCAACAATGGAAGATTAAAAATATACAAAAAAGCCCGTTTGAATTATTCGGGCTTTTTGTATGCTAATAATTGAGTTTTATTTAGAAAAGTGTAAAGGAACTAGGTTTATCGTGAAGGATTTATTTTTAATATGAAAGAATGCTTCGAAACATCAATAGAGATTTCAAATTGGAATATTTACCATTTTCGTTTTTTGAAGTAGTCCAGCATCAATCCAATCATCTATATGCTGATAATATTTTTCTACAAAATAACGATCTTGAGGGAAAATATTCCACACTTCTCTTAAATATTGTCCATTTAGAAATGGCATTGTGAGAAGACTTTTTAGTTGAATAATCAAAAAGCTGATATCGCTAATAGAATAGGTGTTTTCTTGAATTGCCGCTTCAATTAATTTTTTGTATAAAAATCTTTCCTTCATCAAATAGGATGAAGTAATTTCTCTTACAATCTGTGAATCAAGAGACACCTCTCTCCAAACTAACCTCGACAGCAAATGGTTGTTACTCTGAAAAGATAATATTTTATAAACTGCTCTCTTTAAACAATAGTCCGGTCGCTCGTATGCTAATAAACTTACTTCTTCCTCTAAATAAGTAAGATAAGCCTCAAAAAAAAGAACGAGACATTTCTCTAGCAGACCTTGTTTACCTTCAAAATAATAGGAAATATTTGCAGGATTCACTTTTGCCTTTTTGGCAATATCTCTAATTGATGTTCCATCATAGCCTTGGATATTAAATAATGAAATGGCTGCCTCAATAATCGTTTCCTTAGTAGACACCTTCACTTTCATCTAAAATCCCTCATTTCAATTTCTTTTGCTTGATTAATAGAATCATTTATGCTAAAAGTAATTCAAGCATATAAAAATATCTCTTTAATTATTTCTCGATTTAGTTTAGTTTCCCTTTAAGTAAATATCGACAAGATCTTTAAAAAAAGACAAGGATCTACAACTTTAGTAAATATTTGTTGAGTTAGGGTGATAATGATGTTTCATTCGACAGCATATGAAGGAACACAAGAGGAAAAATACAATTTATTAAAAAAACAACTAAAAGCATTAGTTGAAGATGAACCTAATCGAATAGCCAATTTAAGTAATGCTTCTGCATTATTAAACCAATTTTTGGATCGAATCAATTGGGTTGGTTTTTATTTAATGGATGGGGAAGAGCTTGTATTAGGTCCATTCCAAGGGCTTCCAGCATGTGTGCGCATTCCTTTAGGAAAAGGAGTTTGTGGAACAGCAATACAAGAAAGAAAAACATTAAGGGTAGCAGATGTGAATGAATTTCCAGGACATATAGCTTGTGACGCTGCTTCACAATCAGAAATTGTTGTTCCTATTATCAAAAACAACACATTAGTCGGTGTTCTTGATATTGATAGTCCTGAAAAAAATCGTTTTGATGAGACCGATGAAATTCAATTAAATGAATTTGTAGAAATTTTAAAGAAATACCTCTAATAACAAATGCGTAAGCGCCTTGATCAGCCCCGACAAGCAAATAACCTTTCACCATTGAAGTCCGCTCTTTGACTTCCTTTGGAAAGTCCAAATGCCGACTTTCCTCGGTGAAAGGTTATTTGACCTCGAGGGGCTAGGCGCTGGAGCTGGATGTAGAATAACAAAGAGCCTCCAAAATTGGAGGCTCTAAATAATTTGTTAATTATCTTCTTTTACCACAACTTGATTTTTTCCTAATTCTTTTGCATGATAAAGACCTGTATCAGCACGATTAAAGAGACTCCTAAAATCATCTTTTCTTTTTTTATTCCAATAGGATACGCCACAGGAAACTGTGATTTGTGGACTAGTATGGAGATAAACAGCCTCTAATAATCTATTGGCTACTTGTGTTCCGACATTTAAAGAGACTCCTGGAAGATAAATAGCAAGCTCTTCTCCTCCCCATCGGGCACCAATGTCAGTAGTACGAATATTTTGTTGAATTAGCTTTGCAACTTGAATAAGAATTTCATCCCCAATTTGATGGCCATATGTATCATTTACCTCTTTAAAATTATCGATATCTAAAAGTATAAACGTACCTTCCTCATCCTTTTGCATAGAGTGTTGTATTTGATTATTAAGAAAATTTTTTTCGAAAAGCTGTGTTAAATGATCCGTTATAACCATCTTTTCTAATTCTTCTCTTAGCATGGAATTGGTAACTGCCAATGTTGAGTGATGGATCAGTGATTGGAACAATTTATACATATCGAAGGTAAAGTAATACGGTTGTTCATGTAAAACAACACAGAACCCCTTTAAGGTATTCCCTTCCAGCATTGGCACTGCCATTAAAGAAGCATAAGAAAAGGACTCGTCATTCAAAAGATTCCCTAAATTACTATAATAAAGAGATTCTTTTTTCTTTCGAATATTGTCAGTGATAAATTCTATACATGCTTTCCCAGCAGTGCAGTGGAAGAAACTGCTGCTTTCTTTCAAAATAGAGATTTCATCATAATTTATCAAAACAAATCCTATGTTAGAGACACAAAAGGATTTTAATATTTGGGCTTTAAGAAATTGTAAGGTCTCATCTAATTTAGAGAAAGAATTTAATCGATGTGAAGTATCATTAATAAGCTGTAAATCCGCTATTAATCGTTGTGATTGTTCGTATAATTTGGCATTTTCCAACGCACTTCCTGCTGTAATCGCTAGTAATCTAATGAACTCCTCTTCACTGTTTTGAAAAATAACTGTAGAAAATGATATTACTTGAAGTATACCGTATACTCCTTGTTTACCACATAATGGAGCATATAAAATGGTTTGATTGCAAGAAAAATTTTTGTCGATGCGAATTTCTCCAGTAACAAAAGATTCCATTATTACATCATCTGCAAGATCAAATTGAAATTCTTTAATAGGTAAATTTTTATCATGGTTTGTATCATTTGAAAGCAATAAAGTATATTCAAAATGTGGAAATACCCTCCTAAGGGTTTTTATTATCTCGTCTAATACAATATCTACATTCATTGAAGAATGGAACTTTTCGGTTACACGAAATAACTCTTTGAATTTTTTTTCTTCATTTATAATGTTAGAAAGCTTACTTATGTCCATATGTAATCACCTATCATTAGTAGTTTGCAAATAACTAGTATTGATACATTATACCTATGTGATTTTAGGAATATAGTACTATTATACTATATATTAGCATTTTTTGTATAAAATTTACTAAAATATAATAATTGTTGTACGGTATATTCTATTGACTTTATCTTTCTAAGGACATATAATGAAGTTTGTGTAAAATAATGCAGCCTTTGCGGACAACTTTATGATCGTATTTTGTTCCCATTTTAGATTTCATATTAGAAGTTTCTAACCTCTAATATCTAGAATGAGGTGTATCGCGTAACCCTCTGCTGCTAGGGCGATGGTACATGAAAACATCATACACTTAATTTTTGTTCACACCTGTTTTTATTTTACAAAATAAAAACATAAAGGAGGAGTCTTAAATGGCTCGTTATACTGGTCCAAGTTGGAAATTATCTCGTCGTCTTGGCATTTCACTTAGTGGTACTGGTAAGGAATTAGAAAAACGTCCTTATGCACCTGGACAACATGGTCCTAACCAACGCAAAAAACTTTCTGAATATGGTCTTCAATTGCAAGAGAAGCAAAAGCTTCGTCACATGTATGGTGTAAATGAGCGCCAATTCCATAACACTTTCGTGAGAGCTGGAAAATTGAAAGGTAAACATGGTGAAAACTTCATGATTCTTCTTGAATCACGTTTAGACAACCTAGTATACCGTCTTGGGTTAGCTCGTACTCGCCGTCAAGCTCGTCAGCTTGTTAACCATGGTCATATTCTTGTTAATGGAAAACGTGTTGATATTCCATCATACCGCGTAGCACCTGGTCAAACAATCGGTGTTCGTGAAAAATCTCGTAACTTATCAATCGTCAAAGAAGCGATCGAAGTAAATAACTTCGTTCCTGAATTCCTTACATTTGATGCTGATAAACTTGAAGGTACATTCACACGTTTACCAGAACGTTCTGAATTACCAGCTGAAATTAACGAATCATTCATCGTTGAGTTCTACTCTCGTTAATTTTTCAAAAAACACTTGCGATTATGCAAGTGTTTTTTTGATCAAAAAAAATAAAGACGAACCAAGATTGGTTCGTCTTTATTTTAATATCTAATTAAGAAGTATTTCTTTTTCCCTCTTCTAATTATTGTAAACTGACCTTCGATTCGATCTTGTTCGGAAATCATATATTGTACATCTGTGTTTCGATCCCCGTTAATATAGATCGCTCCATTTTGAATATCTTCACGTGCTTGGCGTTTCGAAGGAGAAATTTTTGCTTCTACCAATAAATCAACAAGTCCAATTTCTTTATTATTGTTGTAATCAAATGAAGGAACATCTTTAAATCCTTGTTTGATTTCGTCAGCGGATAATTCCTTTACCTCGCCGCTGAAAAGGGCGTCGGTAATTTTAATCGCCTGCTTTAAGGAATCATCTCCATGTATTAAGCGAGTCATTTCTTCTGCTAATGCTTTCTGTGCTTTACGTAGATGCGGTTCTTCCTCAACTGATTTTTCAAGTGCTTCAATTTCCTCGCGGGATAGGAATGTAAAATATTTAAGATATTTAATTACATCAGCATCAGCAGTGTTAATCCAAAACTGATAGAATTCGTATGGTGATGTTTTAGCTGGATCCAGCCAAATCGCACCACTTTCTGTTTTTCCAAATTTTGTTCCATCTGCTTTAGTAACAAGTGGAATCGTTAGACCGAAGGCTTTTGCACCATCTGAAGTCATTTTACGAATCAGCTCTAAACCTGTTGTAATATTTCCCCACTGATCACTTCCACCGATTTGCATTTTACAATTATGATTTTGATATAGGTGATAGAAGTCAATAGCTTGTAAGATTGTATAAGTGAATTCAGTAAATGATATTCCTGTTTCAAGTCTTGAAGCAACCGTATCCTTCGCTAACATATAATTGACACCAATGTATTTTCCATAATCACGTAAGAACGTAACTAAATCCATCGTACCATCCCAATCATAGTTGTTTACCATGATTGCACCATTTTCGCCTTCAAAATTGAAAATATGCTCAAGCTGATTCTTAATACAACTTACATTATAGTTAACCGTATCTAATGTTTGCAGCTTTCTCTCTTCTTTTTTTCCACTTGGATCGCCAATTAATCCTGTCGCTCCACCAACAAGGACAATCGGACGATGGCCTTCTTGTTGAAATCTTCGTAATGTAAGAAATGGAAGTAAGTGACCAATATGCATACTATCTGCTGTTGGATCAACTCCACAATATAGTGAAATTTTTTCTTTATCTAATACTTCTTTAATACCTTCTTCATCGGTTTGCTGGTAAATAATACCTCTCCATTGTAAATCTTCTAATAAACTCATTTCATTCACTCCTATCCAATAAAATAAAAAAGTCCCTTCGTATAAATACGAAGGGACGATTATGCATCGTGGTACCACCCAACTTGAGAAAAGCAAAACTTTTCTCCACTCAACTTCTATAACGGGTTCTCCGTTTACTGCTACTATTATTATTCACAGTAAAAGCTCCAGGACGTAATTCATCTAAACTATTTGTGCCGATTTTCACCGAACATCGACTCTCTAAGTAACAGGGATAGTTTGACTACTTCTTCCTCTCTAAGCCATTCACTATTTAAACTTAATCTATTCTACACACATTTAAAATTAATTGTCAAATGATTTCAGAAAAATAATGATTTTAGTATTTCAATATTCAATTTATGCTATAATGAATTTGATTTTGAGGGGGTATTTGATGGGTGGAAAAATGAATAGATTATTAGGAATTTTCAAGGAATCATTATTTGTTTTTCAAAATGAAAAGTTACAAAAAAATTCAAGAATTACTTTCGGAGTTATTTGGAATTTAATATTAATATTTTTTATCTTGATTGTTATAGGCGGCTTCTTTGCAGGAGGTGTAGCTGCAGGATATTTTGCCGCATTAGTAAAAGACGAACCAATTCGTCCATATACTAAAATGAAAAAAGATATATACAATTATGAAGAAACTTCACAGCTCTACTTTGATAATAATGTTTATTTAGGAAAGGTAAAATCCGATTTAGAGCGTGAAGAAGTAAAAATTGCTAATGTCTCAAAATATTTAAAAGATGCCCTTATTGCTACCGAGGATAAATATTTTTATGAGCATGACGGCATTGTTCCGAAAGCACTGTTTCGTGCTGTATTTCAAGAAGTGACTAATTCCTCAACCCAAACTGGAGGAAGTACACTCACACAGCAAATTATTAAAAATCAAATCTTAACAAATGAAGTATCTTTTGATCGGAAAGCAAAGGAAGTGTTATTGGCACTTCGTTTAGAAAAGTTTTTTAAGAAGGATGAAATTTTAGAAGCCTACTTAAATGTCTCTACGTTTGGAAGAAATTCTTCCGGTCAAAACATCGCTGGTATTGAATCGGCAGCAGAAGGTATTTTTGGAGTTTCAGCGAAAAAATTAAACTTAGCTCAATCTGCTTTTATTGCCGGTTTACCGCAAAGTCCTTTTATGTACACACCTTTTACGAATGAAGGAAAGTTAAAAAGCAAAGAGGGCTTAGAACCTGGAATTAATCGGATGAAGCTCGTCCTTAGCCGTATGCATGAAAACGGTTATATTTCAGAGCAGCAATATGAAAAAGCTGTAAAATATAATATCGTGAAGGATTTTATCAAACCACAAAAAAGTCCAAGAGAAAAATACCCTTGGCTAACTTATGAAATTGAAGATCGTGCTAGAAACGTTATGGCCATAATATTAGCAGAAAAAGATGGTCACAAAGAAAAAGAATTAAATAAAAATAAAAAGTTATATGAAAAATATATAACCCTTGCAGACCGTGATATCCGGCAAAATGGCTATTCCATCCATACAACGATCAATAAAAAGATGTATGATCAAATGCAAAAAGTGAAAGATGAATTTAATGGATATGGTCCAAATAAAACGGTGACTAGAATTAATAAAAAAACTGGTGAAGAAGAATCGATTGTCGAGCCAGTACAAATAGGCGGTATATTAATAGAGAATAAAACTGGAAAAATTCTAAGCTTTGTAGGTGGTAGAGACTTTAAAAAAGAACAGATAAATCACGCTACACAAACCCGAAGATCGAATGGATCTACGATGAAACCATTACTAGTGTATGCACCCGCAATGGAAATGGGTGTTACATCACCCGGAACCGTCATTGCTGACTCGGATACTGGGATAAAAAACAATGGCAGAGCATGGCCAACTAATTTTTCAGGGAGATATTATGGTCTCGTAACAACACGAGAAGCTTTAGCGAAATCACATAACGTAACAGCCGTAAAAGTCTATCAGAGAATAGTTAATCAAAGGCCTGCACAATATCTAGCGAAAATGGGATTTTCAGATCTAGTACCTGTTGACTACGAAATCCTTTCAGCTGCCTTAGGAGGTTTAACTGAAGGAGTAACAGTGGAAGAAGATGTTAATGCTTATACAACCTTTGCGAATGATGGTCAATTTATTGATGCGTATTTAATCGATAAAATAGTGGATAAAGATGGAAAAACGATTTATAAGCATAAAGTAAAGCCAGTCAATGTATTCAGCCGCCAAACTTCTTATTTAATGTTAGATATGATGAGGGATGTATTTAGATATGGTACGGCTGCAAGTGTTCCAAACATGCTTAAATTTTCTACGGATTGGGCTGGGAAAACAGGAACGAGTAATGACTATAAAGACTCATGGCTCATTGGTTCTAATCCAAATGTCACGTTTGGTACTTGGATCGGCTATGATACTCCAAGTAGTCAAGTCCCAGGATATGATCAAAGGAACTATGCAATTTGGAGTAAACTCATCAATTCTGCCTATGATGTCGATCCAAAATTAGTTGCTCCTACAGAACGTTTTAAAATGCCAAGCGGGATTGTTCAACGCTCCTTCTGTGCGATATCGGGAATGCTGCCTTCTGAAGGCTGCTCTAATGCTGGTTTAGTAAGAACTGATTTATTCAATGCAAAATATGTACCAACTGAAACAGACAATAGTTTAATTCAAGGTAAATTTGTAACAATAAATGGGAAAAAATATTTAGCCCTTGATTCAACACCTGCAGAATTTTCGGAGGCTGGATTGATTTTAAATCCTGATTTTGTTAAAAAGATTTCAAGAGGCAATAACATTGATCCCGATCAAATAATTCCAAAAGATAATCCTCTTTGGAAAAAAATTCTTGCACCAGAAGATAAAATAAGTGATGATGGCAAAGCACCATCTCCAGTCAAACTATCTGTCTCAGGTACTACTATTTCATGGACGGCATCAGCAAGCAATGATGTTATTGGATATCGTATCTTTAGTAGTGGCGGTAAAAAAGTAGGTTCTATTAAAGCTGATACTAATTTATCTTTTACTCCGGGAAATGGAGAATTTTATGTAGTAGCAGTAGATATTGCTGGGAAACAATCAAGTCCTTCTAATGGAGTGAAAATTGGAGTTAATGATCCAAAGCAAGAAGAAAAGCCCGATAAAGAAAAGCCTGATAAAGATAAACCTAATAAAGAAAAGCCTGGAGATAACTCTGGTGATAAAAATGATGACGGCAAAAATTCTGGGGAAAATGGTAATTCTACAGGAAAGCCTTAATTAGAGAGATTAATTAATAATTTCATAATGTGAATTTACAAAGGTTGCACCAAAAGATCAGTAAAATTAGATCTTTTGGTGCAACCTTTTTTATGGTTTATGAAATATTAAAATATTCGCAATGTGGATAACTTTATAAAGAGCGAGGTTTACGTCTAGCGCAAGCAGCCGTCGGCTAGCGGATTTCTCCGTCTCCTCCCTACGATAAGTCAACATCGGCTCGAGAACTATCTCACCGTGTTTCCTTTATCTCAGTCGAAGACTACGAAATCCGTACGCTAGAGCTGCGGCGCTTGCGCTTTTGTTCATAATAATGATAACTAAATTATTTTGTTTTTTTAGCATTTGTGAAAAAAAGGGTAATAATGCTGTAAAAGTTGTAAAAAATGTTGAAATTAATAGTCACAAATTGTCGTTACATGGTATCATTAATACTACATACTAAAATAAGTAAATCGTATAAATATAGATTAGGAATGGACGGAACAGGGGGCTTACGATGGAGTTTATCATCGGTGCAATCGTAATTGTACTTATTTTACTGGTTTTTGGATTTGTTACCAGGAAAAAATATTATAAAGAAATAGATAAGCTAGAAGCGTGGAAAATTGATATTATGAATCGTCCCGTTACAGATGAGATGGGGAAAGTAAAGCAGCTGAACATGACCGGTGAAACAGAAGAAATGTTTGAACGCTGGAGAAAAGCTTGGGATGATATCGTTGCAACCGAGCTGCCCGAAGTTGAGGATCATCTTTTCGATTCTGAAGAATTTACTGATAAATATCGTTTTAAAAAGGCTAAAGAATCAAATCGAAGGATTGAATCTATTTTAAAAAGTGTCGAAACCAAGATTGAAAATATACTAGCTGAATTAAATGAATTGATTGGCAGTGAAGAAGCTAGCCGCGTTGAAATAGAGGAACTTAGTAATCAATACAAAATGATGAAAAAGACTCTTTTAATACAGCGTCATGTTTATGGTAAATCTATTCAAACATTAGAAACGAAATTGGATGCTTTATCAACAAAGTTCGATCTTTTTGAAGAACTTACTGAAAATGGTGATTATATAAAAGCAAGAGAAGTTGTTATTGTCCTAAAGGATGAAGGACAAACCCTATTAGAAAAAATTGAAAAAATTCCTGATTTACTGACAGAGGTTAGCACAATCCTTCCTTCACAATTAAATGAAATTGAAGAAGGTTTTAAAGAAATGATAGAGGAAGGATTTATGCTTGATCATTTACAAATTGATAAGGAATTAGAGAGTTTAAGAAAATCCTTGAATACATACACTGAATTGCTAGAAAATACGGAAGTACATGAAGTTGAAAATGGTATAAATGAACAAAAAGAAAAAATAGATGTTTTATACGAGCTGCTAGAAAAAGAAGTCTTTTCGAAACATTTTATTTTTAAACACCGTGATGAAACCCAAAACCAATTAAGGGAAATAAAAGCTGCAAATGAACAAATTAGAGTCGAAACAGAATTTGTCCGACAAAGTTATCAATTGGCTGAGGGGGAATTGGAAATCCCGAATAGTCTTGATAAACAATTATTAAAACTTATAAAACGATTTGAAGCACTCGAAACAAAAATAATGGAGGATCAATCAGCTTATACGATTTTAAGTGCTGATTTGAGTGAAATTCGAGAGGGTATTGAAAAAGTAGTTCAAGACCAGCAAGAATTCACATCACATTTACAAAATTTACGTAAAGATGAAATAGAAGCACGTGAAAAATTAGCTGATTTGAGGAAGAAAACTAGCGAGGCAATAAAAATTGTTTCAAAAAGTAATATTCCAGGTCTTCCAAATGATTATCAATTATTTATGGAAAAGGTTCATGAAAATATACAAAATGTCTTTAAGACTTTGAATGAAAAGCCTCTTAATATTAAAGCTATACAAGAATATTTACAACAGGCGATTGAGTCAGTAGACACTTTATACAACAAAACAGTAGAACTCGTTGAAACAGTGGTTTTAGTTGAAAAAGTTATTCAGTACGGTAATCGCTATCGGGCTCGAAATACAAAGCTTGCCGATGGTCTTCAAAGGGCTGAAGAGTATTTTAGAAGCTATGATTATCGTTTAGCATTAGAGGAAGCTGCATCAGCAGTGGAAGAAGTTGAACCAGGTGCCCTTAAAACAATTGAAGATATGATAAATCATGAAGAAATATAAGACGAATGTTCAGAATGCATTCGTCTTTATTCTTTATTAATAAGGCTTTGTTAATGGATACTGTTGATAAAATCCTCTGTAGGGTATGCGTGAAGCGATTTCTTTACGAAGTAAAACTAGCTGAACGTATACACTACAGATTTTATTAAAAACAATAAACTTGTTTAACAAAGCCATTAACAATAAAAAATGGTTATTTTTAGTTTAATGAGATTCCTCCATTTTCAATTTTTCTATCATATGTTATGATTTATCATTGAAATATTAAAAAGACAAGTTATGAAGGTGTAAAACATGATATATTTTGATAACAGTGCAACGACGAAGCCGTATGATGAAGTTATTGATGCTTTTACAAAGGTATCAAAAGATTTCTATGCGAATCCGTCTTCACTTCATAATTTTGGCGGGAAAGTAGAGATATTAGTCAAACAAGCAAGAAAACAGATTTCTGAGCTCCTGCATGTGAAAGAAAATGAAATATACTTTACTTCCGGCGGTACTGAAGGCAATAATTTAGCCATTAAAGGAACTGCCCTTCAATATCGTTCGCGTGGTAATCATATTATCACAACAAGGATTGAACATCCTTCGGTATATGAAGCTTGTGAACAGTTACAGCAATTAGGGTTTGAAATTACGTATTTACCTGTTAATAAACATGGTTTAGTAGAGTTAAATGAACTTGAATCGGCAATCAAGGATGAAACAATTCTTGTTTCAATCATGCATGTTAATAATGAGATCGGATCTATTCAACCAATCGAGGAGATTGGAAAATTGCTGAATAAATATCCAAAAATACTATTTCATGTTGATCATGTCCAAGGAGTTGGAAAGGTCCCATTAAATATCCACCAATCTCACATCGATTTTTGTACGATTTCAGCTCATAAATTCCATGGTCTTAAGGGAAGTGGGATTCTATATATTCGAAATGGTATTCGAATTTCACCTTTATTTTCCGGCGGAAATCAAGAAAATAAAGTGCGAAGCGGGACAGAAAATGTTGGTGGAATTGTTACTATGGCTAAAGCACTTCGATTAACAGAAGATAAGAGAAAACAAAAAGTAACTGAAATGATTGCGATTAGAGATTATTTGATAACAAACTTAAGTAGTATTGCCAATATACAAGTGCATACAGATGTTAATGCTGCTCCACATATTATTAATTTTTCTGCCATTGGTTTGAGGGGAGAAGTCATTGTCCATGCACTTGAGGCTGAAAGTATTTATGTTTCAACAACTAGTGCCTGCTCTTCAAAACAAAAATCAATTAGTAGAACCTTACAAGCTATTGGTGTAATCGAAAAGATTGCAGAAGGTGCAGTCCGCATTAGTCTATCTTATGAAAATACAATGGATGAAGCAATCATATTTATGAACAAATTAGAAAAAATATTAAATAATTTGAATGATGTAATGAGGGATACTAAGTGAAATATGATCGTATATTAATTAGATATGGAGAATTATCCACAAAAGGTAAAAACCGAAACCATTTTATCACCCATTTAAAAAGAAATATTCGTGGGGTTTTAAAGGAGTTTAAAAATATTAGTATTCAAGGCGGACATGATCGAATGTTTATCCTGCTAAATGGGGAAGACAGTAAACAGATCATGCAAGAATTATCGAAGGTATTCGGTATCCAATCCTTTAGCTTAGCCGTAAGAACAAATAAGAATATTGATGAAATGAAAGAGATTGGTCTAAAGCTCGTACAACAGCTTTATCACAACGGCGCAACATTTAAAGTGTCAACGCGTCGAGGAGATAAGACCTTCGAATATGATACAAATGAGATTAATCATGCGATTGGTTCGCATATTTTAATGAATATTGAAGGGCTGAAAGTAGATGTAAAAAAGCCTGATATTAATTTAATTGTAGATGTTCGAAAAGATGGCGTTTATTTATCAAGTGAAATTATTCAAGGTGCTGGAGGATTACCGGTTGGTTCTTCTGGGAAAGCCATGCTCATGCTTTCAGGGGGGATCGACAGTCCGGTTGCAGGATACTTAACAATGAAGCGCGGAGTAAAAATTGAAGCGGTGCATTTTCATAGTCCTCCTTTTACTAGTGAACGAGCGAAACAAAAGGCAATAGACCTTGCGAAAAAAATGGCGGCTTATAATGGATTTGTAAAAATGCATATTGTTCCATTCACCAAAATTCAAGAAATTATTCATAAGAAGATTCCGGAAGGGTATTCTATGACGGCAACTAGAAGATTGATGCTCCGAATTACTGACGAGATTAGAAGAATAAATAATGGCTTAGCAATTGTAACAGGTGAGAGCTTAGGACAGGTGGCGAGTCAAACATTAGAAAGTATGGTGGCAATCAATGATGTTACCACTACTCCAATATTACGACCATTAATTTCAATGGATAAGTTAGAAATTATCGATATTGCCCAAAAAATTGACACATATGATATATCCAATTTACCTTATGAGGATTGCTGTACTATTTTTACTCCTCCAGCACCAAAAACGCGCCCTAAATTGGATAAAATACAGCATTATGAAACCTATGTAGATTTTGATTCTTTTATAAAGGAAGCCTTGGAGAATGTTGAAACCATTATTGTTTCAACTGAAAATGAGAGTAGAAAAGAGGGTTTTTCTGATTTACTATAATATATATTGGATAACAATATATTTATATTTAAGGAAGAATTACCAAATGATATTTTGAATGAAGGCATGTGTTTTCGCACAATCTATACTCACAAGGAGGTGAAAACACATGCCAAACAACAATCAATTAGTAGCTCCTGGAGCACAACAAGCTATAGATCAAATGAAATACGAAATTGCTCAAGAATTCGGGGTAAATCTTGGTGCTGACACAACTTCACGTGCTAACGGTTCTGTTGGTGGTGAAATTACAAAACGTCTTGTATCAATGGCAGAATCACAACTAGGTGGTTACCAACAACATTAATTTAATAATATGGCTAAGGGAAGCGGATAACCGCTTCCCTTTTCTATGATTTACTTCCTTCTTGTTAATTATTTTAAATTTTAAAATTATTTAGTATAATAGAAATAAGTTGAAGGAGGTAATAAAAATGAAACGTGAAGACTTACTAGCCCCTAATAAATACAATATAGTTGAAGAAGTTGAGAAATTTGCATCTAACCTATCAAAAATTGCAATAATATGGGAGAATGATTTAGGAGAAACAAAAGAAATTACATATAAAGAATTGATGAGAAATGTGAATAAAATTGGAAATGTTTTCTTGGAAAGTGGACTTCAAGAAGGGGACACACTTTTAATTATCGTTCCAAGATTAATAGAAGCTTACCAGGTATATCTTGCAGCATTAAAAACAGGAATTGTCGTGATCCCTAGTTCTGAAATGCTTACATCAAAAGATTTGCAATACCGTATTCAACATGGTGATGTGAAGGGAGTTGTATCCTTCTATCCATATGCAGGTCAAATAGATGGCGTAGAAGAATCAAAACCTTTAAAAAGATTTATCATTGGAGAGAAAAGAAATAATTGGCTAAATTTAGAGGACTTAATGGATGGTGCTAGCGATTCCTTAGAGATCGCTAATACTTCTCAAGATAATATGGCGTTTTTATCCTATACATCTGGTACAACTGGAAATCCAAAAGGGGTTGTACATACTCATGGTTGGGGGTATGCACATTTACGAACTGCTGCCCCTCATTGGCTTAACATTCATGAAGATGATATCGTTTGGGCAACTGCTGGACCTGGCTGGCAAAAGTGGATTTGGAGTCCGTTTCTTTCCGTTTTAGGATCAGGTGCAACCGGCTTTGTTTATAATGGAAAGTTTGATCCAAAAGTTTATTTAAGTCTTCTTGATAAATATGATGTAAATGTATTATGTTGTACTCCGACAGAATATCGTTTAATGGCCAAGGTGGATCATCTGTCACAGTATCAATTAAAAAATATACACAGTGCAGTTTCTGCTGGTGAACCGTTAAACAGAGAAGTAATTGAAACGTTTAAAAAATATTTTAATATTATTGTTCGTGATGGGTATGGTCAAACGGAAAATACGTTATTAGTTGGAATTACTAAAGATATGGAATTGAAACCTGGATCGATGGGAAAACCGACACCTGGAAATCGAGTAGAAGTTATAGACGGAAACGGAGTTCCATGTAAAGTTGGAGAAGTAGGTGATATTGCAGTGCACATAGAAACGCCTGCTTTGTTTAAAAATTATTATAAAGATCCTGAACGAACTGCAATGCAATTTCGTGGTGACTACTACGTAACTGGAGACAAGGCTAAAATGGATGAGGACGGTTATCTATGGTTCGAAGGGCGTGGAGATGATATTATAATTAGTTCTGGATATACAATTGGTCCATTTGAGGTAGAGGATGCACTTGTTAAACACCCAGATGTCAAGGAATGTGCAGTAGTAGCAAGTCCAGACGAAATAAGGGGAAATATTGTAAAGGCATTTGTTGTTTTGCAGGAGGGTGTTGATCCAGAAAAGGAAGATTTAATTGAAAATTTACAAAATCACGTAAAAGAACTTACGGCACCATACAAATATCCACGTGCAATTGAATTTATTAAAGAGCTACCAAAAACAACATCTGGAAAAATTCGTCGAGTAGAGCTACGGCAGCGAGAACTTGAGAAAGTAAAATAATCATTCCATAATAATTAACAGATAGTTATATAGACTATCTGTTTTTTATATGAACATTTTTCCCCTGGCTAACCAAGGAATCCCCAATTTTCTTAAATGTCTAAAATTGTGGATAGAAAAGGGTTGTAATTAAGACTTTTTCAATTTACAATAATACTTATTTCGAAAATCTAAAGAATGAATTGAGGCGCATTAGATGAAACAAGAAGAGAAAATAGGAATTTTTTATGCCGCCTTTTCGTATATCATTTGGGGAGTACTTCCAATGTATTGGAAGTGGCTAAATAGTATATCAGCGGAAGAAATATTGGCAAACCGAATTTTTTGGTCATTTATATTTATGATTATACTCCTAATAGTGACAAAGAAGTGGAAAGTATTTATTCAAACATTGAAAGATTTAAAAATGAATAAAAAGGTGCTTTTTTCATTAGTGGTGGCATCCTTATTAATTACTGCTAATTGGTTTATTTACATTTGGGCTGTCAATGAGAATCACATAGTGGAAACCAGTCTTGGGTATTACATAAATCCTTTGGTGAGCATTCTTTTAGGAGTTTTTATATTAAAAGAAAGACTGAATAAAGTTCAAATTATATCCTTTTGTATTGCTGCTGTAGGGGTTTTAATTTTAACTGTATCATATGGGCAGTTTCCGTGGATATCCTTTAGTTTAGCCATTTCATTCGGTCTATACGGTTTGGTAAAAAAAGTTATCAAGGTTGATTCTGCTATCGGTCTTACACTTGAAACAATGACAATTGCTCCCATTGCATTTATTTATATGGTGTATTTGCTGTCCACCGGTCATCTTTCGTTTTTAGATGGAGATTTAAAAATAGATTTATTATTAATTGGAGCTGGAGCAGCAACAGCGATACCTTTACTTTTTTTCGCAAAAGGAGCACAAAAAATACCTTTATATTTGATTGGGTTTCTTCAATATATTGCTCCAACAATCATGCTGTTCTTAGGAGTCTTTTTATACGGTGAACATTTTAGCTTAGTCCATATGATTGCATTTATATGCATTTGGACTGCTGCAATTGTTATCTCTGTAGGAAATTCAAAATGGTTTATTGGTATGATAAATAGAATGAAAAAAGATAATAGTTTTAGCGCATAAAAATACTATCAAAAATGGGTGACTCATGATGTGTCACCCATTTTTATGAAACTTTTTGATACAATATTCGTAAAAATAAATTGTTTTTTCTTAAAGAGAAGAAGAAAGAGGAGGATAACTGATGAACAAAAAAAGGTGGGGAGCCCTAGCAATAGCTGTATTTCTGTTTGTAGTATCAATCATTGTAAATGTTGCAAGCATGGCATTTAAGACAGATGTTACAAGTCTTTTTGATCAATTTTTTAATACACAAGATCAAAACTTTACAGAAGAAGTGATGGAAGATGGAGATGAATTTAAGAAAATAGCAGTTCTTGAAGTAGAAGGAGTTATCCAAGATTCGGGAAGTAGTAGTTCTTTACTTAATAGTGGGACCTATAATCATAGATCTTTTATGGAACAATTAAATTATGTAAAAAAAGATAATGATGTAAAAGCTATAATTCTAAGAGTGAATTCACCAGGCGGCGGGGTAGTAGAATCAGCAGAAATACATAATAAGATTATTGAAATACAAAAAGATACAAAAAAACCTGTTTATGTTTCAATGGGAGCAACAGCTGCTTCTGGCGGCTATTACATATCAGCTCCGGCAAACAAAATTTTTGCTAGTCCTGAAACAATGACAGGTTCATTAGGTGTGATCATGCAAGGAGTTAATTACTCAGAATTGGCAAAAAACTTTGGAGTTGACTTCGTAACAATTAAAAGTGGCCCATACAAAGATATTATGAGTCCTTCACGTAAAATGACAGATGAAGAGAAGAAAATTATCCAAAAAATGGTGAACAATTCTTATGAAGGCTTTGTTAATGTCATTGCAAAAGGACGACATCTTCCGGTGGAAACTGTAAGAAAAATTGCTGATGGACGTGTTTATGATGGAAGGCAAGCGAAGGAATTAAAATTAATTGATGACTTTGGATATTTGGAAGATGTAATTAACAATGTCCGAAAGGATTATAACTTAAAAAACGCAGAGGTCGTTCGTTATAGTGATAATGCAGGTTTCGGATCTCTCTTTTCGATGACTGCTCAAAAAATAATGGGAAAAGAAGCAGATGTAACGGGATTAATGAAAATGTTATCTCAACCCAACGCTCCTAGACTCATGTATATTTATTCCGAATAAGGGGGGAGTAAAATGAATGAAGAACAAAAGGCGAATCAACAACATATTACAAATGAAATAGCTGAGAATGAATTTATTCCTGAACAAACCTCAGTACAAACTTTTAATTCAGGAAAATCGGATATTGATACAACTCCAGTTGGGCAAAACTATTATTTCGCAGGATTTTGGATGAGATTTTGGGCATATCTTCTCGATTTAATAGTTATCGCAAGTATTGAGCGATTAATCATAAAGCCAATTTTTAGAATATCTGATATTCCCTTTACCGATTCAGGAATGTTCACTCCATATGCTATAGCAACTGCAATTACATTTTATTTGTATTTCATATTAATGACCAAGTTTTTTTCTCAAACTATCGGGAAAATGGTGTTTGGTCTCAAGGTGATTTCATTTAAGGAAACAAAACTTTCATGGGGAACAATTATTTTCCGGGAGGGAATTGGTCGATATATTTCTGTTTTTATAAAAATATTGTATATACTTGTTGCCTTTACTCCGAATAAACAAGGACTGCATGACATTTTTGCAGATACATCAGTTATACATGAACGTCCTCTAAAACAATTGCAACCCACTTTTTAGTGGTTTCGAACGATAACCCGCCAATGAGCGGGTTTATTTTTTTTCTTATTTGGCAACAATGGTAGGCTGAAAGGTTGTGAAGAAATGATCTTAACCACTATTATTATTGCTATCATTCTTGTTTTTTTTATTATTATATGGTTTACATCAATCACAATCTCAATCGATTATTCTCATAAGATGGATGATGATCATTTAAGGATACAATTTATCATTTGGAAAATCATTCGTTATAAAATGAAGGTCCCAAAAATTAAGATAGAAAAAGATGAACCAACGATTACCTATGAGGAAAAAACCAATACTGGAACGAAGCAGCACTCAGAAATTACACCTGAGGAAATTTCTGATCAATTTTCAGATTATAAAGAGCTATTAGAACATATTTTTGGATTAAAAGTGATTATACGGAAGTTTTTAAAGAAAGTTAAGATTATCCAATTGGATTGGCATACAACAATCGGTATGAAGGATGCCGCTCTTACAGGCAAATTAACCGGAGTAGTTTGGACGGTAAAAGCTATTATTGTGGGGATACTTAGTAAGTATATGAATCTCAAGCTAATGCCTAATTATACGGTTACTCCATCATTTCAAACTCCTTTATCTGAAACAACGATAAAATGTATGTTTAAATTACGAATCGGGAATGCTATTCTAGCAGGAATAAAAATATTTAAGTTTTGGAGAGGCGGAAAAGGAGCTTTCAAAACAAAGCCCTTAACAATGCTATCAAAAAAAGAATCTAAGCATTCTTTGTAAAGAACAAAAGCGCAAGCGACTAGCTCATCGGCGTACGGATTTTGTAGTCTTCGACTGAGATAAAGGAAACACGGTGAGGTAGTTCACGAGCTAGTGAAATTGGCACTTCAAATTTCACCTGATGTTGACTTATCGTAGGGAGAAGACGGAGAAATCCGCTAGCCGACGGCTGCTTGCGCTAGACGTAAACCTCGCTCTTCATAAAGTTATCCACAGTGCGAATATTTTATACTTTTCTAAACGATTAGAAAAGTATTGGGTACCTTAGTCGGCCCCAACAAGCAACAAACATTCTAGATATGATGCAAGGTTTCGTTAATTAGTCTGAAACAAGACAAAATGGTTAGGAGGATTACTATGAGTGAGCATCCAATTGAAGGATTAATGTCCGCAGCGATGGAAAATTTAAAGGAAATGATTGATGTTAATACAATTATTGGTGATCCAGTAGAAACACCTGATGGAAGTGTTATTTTAACTGTGTCAAAAGTGGGGTTTGGTTTTGCTGCTGGAGGAAGCCAATTTAATGCTAACGGACAATCGGGTTCAAATGGTCAAGGACAACAACAACAAAGTGGTCAGCAGGGTGGGCAAGGCGGACAAGGTGGAAAATCCGAATTGCCATTTGGAGGTGGTAGTGGCGGCGGTGTTTCGATTACTCCAATTGCCTTTTTAATTGTTAATTCTCAAGGTGTTAAAATGCTTCATCTTGATGAAAGCACTCATTTACTAGAAAAAATATTAGATATAGCACCTAATGTAGTTGAGAGAATACAAGGTATGCTTAAGAAAAATAATCAAAACTCTAATTCAAATGGATGGAAAAATCATCAGCCTACAAATCAAAAACAAGATTTTGATTTCTAAAAAAACTCGCCATTGGCGAGTTTTTAATTGGAAAAATAATAAATAGTTCAGTATGATATGTATAGTAGATACATACTAACTAAAAAGGAGGTCATTAATTATGGTACAAGTAACCTTTAAAGGAAATCCGATTACTGTACTTGGAAATGAAGTGAAAGTAGGGGATACAGCTCCCAATTTCACTGTTTTGGCCAATGATTTATCTGAAGTCACTTTAAATGATACGAAAGGAAAAATTCGGATCATTAGCGTAGTACCTTCTATTGACACAGGCGTATGTGATGCTCAAACCCGACGTTTTAATGAAGAAGCTAGAGGATTAGATAATGTTCAAGTTTTAACGATTTCAGTAGACTTACCATTTGCACAAAAACGTTGGTGTGCAGCAAGTGGTCTAGAAAATGTCCAAACGTTATCCGATCATCGTGATCTTTCATTCGGAGAGGCTTATGGTGTAATTATGAAAGAATTACGCTTGCTGGCTCGTGCTGTTTTTGTAATTGACAGCAGCGATAAAGTGACATATGTTGAATATGTATCTGAAGGAACGAATCATCCTGATTATGAAAAAGCGATTGAAGCAGCAAAACAAGTAAAATAAAGACACGAATTTTTAATGAAACCAAAGTTCAAGGTGACCCAAAATCGAAGTGTCAAACACTTATGGGTCACCCTATTTATGTTTACGAGGAGGAATGAATCATGAGTATCTCTCCAATGGAAACTATTTTCAATGTCCTTAATGAGACGTCTTTGATTCTAAAAGATGAATTAAATTGTACTTATTTAGAGGCTCTTTCAGAAACGGGAGAGAATCTATTTCATGGAGATATCATACAAGATGAGCTAAGCGAATTGACGAAAAAAAGATTAAAGAAACAATATGAAAGAATAAATCTTTCTGCTTTTTCAAAGGAAGAAGTTAGAAAATCCTATCAATTAGCTATTTTAAAAGGGATGAGGGACAATGTTCAATCCAATCATCAGATGACCCCTGATTCAATTGGTTTGGTTATGAGCTATTTAATTAAGAAGTTTACAGATAAAGCTGAAGCTTTTTCCTTATTAGATCCTGCAGTTGGGACAGGGAATCTTTTAACCACTATTTTAAATCAAATAGATGATAAAGAAATTACATCCTATGGTGTCGATATAGATGATTTACTAATTAAATTGGCTTATATAGGTGCAAATTTACAAAGTCAGCCTATTCAGTTTTTTAATCAAGATTCTTTAGAGCACTTGTTTATTGATCCAGTTGATGTTGTTGTAGGTGATTTACCGGTAGGATTTTATCCTAATGATTTAGGATCGCAAAAATATATACTTAAATCAGAAAAAGGCCATTCGTATGCACATCATTTATTTATCGAGCAAAGTTTAAAGCATACAAAGTCTGGCGGATACTTGTTTTTCCTTATTCCTAATGGATTATTTGAATCTGAGGAAGCCCCAAAATTACAAAGATTTTTATCAGAGCATGTATATATTCAAGGTGTTTTACAACTTCCTGAGTCCATGTTTAAAAATCCTAATGCAGCAAAAAGCATATTAATCCTTCAAAAGAAGGGTGATGAAATTAAAGGACCGAAACAAGTATTAATGGCAAAACTACCTACCTTATCTCACCAACAAGCAATGGAAGCAATGATTGCCAAAATTGAAAAATGGTTTGATGAGAATAAATGAATAATTTATCTACAAAAAAGCAAATCAATTATTTTTGATTTGCTTTTTCTTTGCATACAGGTCTCTATGTTATACTATGGATAATCATTCCTTATGAGAGGTGAAACGAATGAATTGGACTGAAAGAGATCGAGAAGTTTGGCAACAAGTTCAAGAATGGATTCATACATTGCACCAAGAGGAATTAAATGATTTTAAAAGAACATACGAAAAGTGGGTGAACAAAGGACTTTCACTCATCCCTGAGAAATTCACAGAAGCTTTTTTTGGAAAATTAGATACATGGTTATTTCACCTTAATGCTCTAATTCAAAGCTTAGAAATTCAAGATGATACGAGAAAAAGAATTTTGAGATCTGCTAGAATTTTTGACGAAAATATTCATACTATTTCTGATATGAAAAACTTAACGATCGATCAGGCTTCATACATATCTGATCAATATTCTGCACGTCATCGATTATACTCCTTTGTCCAAGGGGGAATTACTGGAACAGGAAAGAAAATAATTTTAAGTACTGATTTTCTAGTGATGATATTATTAAACTTACGAGCAGTTCAAATAACAGCAATGTCGTATGGCTATGAAATTAAAACACCTTATGAAATGATGACATCGCTAAAGGTATTTCATGCTGCCACCCTCCCTAAACATTTAAAAGGTAATGCATGGGAACAGCTCATGATTGATTTAGAGCAATCCCAGTATTTTTATGAAGGAACTGAACAAGTGACAACCTTTGAATGGCTAGAGGAACCTTTTAAACAATTAGTAAAAGCCTGCTTTATATCATCTTTTCATAAGGAAAAAGACTCGAAACTATCCTTAATACCAATCGTTATCGGGGCAGGGGTTAACTATAAATTTTCTAAAAAAGTTACTGATTTTGCAGATACATATTATAAATATCGATATTTACAAGATAAAGGATGTTAAATATGAGTATTTCAAAGCATAAAGAATTCGCTCGAAAGGAAATCAATTGTGGTGTTATTACTGTAAGTGATACAAGAACTGGGGAAACAGACAAAAGCGGTAAGCTCATGATAGAATTATTAAAATTCCATGGTCATAGTATTCATAATTATCAAATTGTAAAGGATGACCAACAACAAATTAAAGAGACAATTGAGGATATGTCTAGAGATGAGACAGTAAAAGCCATATTAATAAATGGTGGAACCGGGATTGCAGCAAGGGATGTTACAATTGAATCGGTTACTTCCCTTTTTGATAAGGAAATTACTGGATTTGGAGAATTTTTTCGTTATTTAAGCTATAAAGAGGATATAGGTTCGGCAGCTATGCTATCTAGAGCAACAGCTGGAATATACATGAACAAGGTTATTTTTGTAACACCTGGTTCCACTGGAGCGGTAAAGATTGCAATGAATAAGCTTATTTTACCAGAACTTGGGCATATTATTCATGAAATTGAAAAAGATATAATTGTGTAAACATATTGCCTTTTTGTTATTTCCATATTGTGGTTAGTATATCTATTAGGAGATTTCGAAAAATTCGGATATAGGAAGGGGGCAATATTATGGATAAAGAGAAATCGAAGAAAGAGTGTTTCTTTGATGAAGAAGGTGTAGAGAAAGTCAGTAATCAAATTATGGGCGCATATGCAAGCGGCGTAGTTGATCAGCCAGATGGTCAGTTTCATATCTATGATCAAGAAAAAGATGAGTAAGAAAGAAAAGTGTAAGCGCCTGCTCATCGGCGTACGGATTTCGTAGTCTTCGACTGAGATAAAGGAAACACGGTGAGGTAGTCCACGAGCCGATGTTGACTTATCGTAGGGAGGAGACAGAGAAATCCGCTAGCCGATAGTCGCTGAAGCTAGACACAGCAGACACTTTTTATGTCTAGTATCCTTAGTAAATTCCATGCTTTCTTATATTTCAAAAAAGGAGGAAATTGTTTCCTCCTTTTTCATATAGGCATAGAATAATAATAGGTAAATAAGGTTTTATTTGCTAAAATGATAGTGTGATTAACTTTATTAAATATAATTTTCTTTAAAGGAGGTTCATCAGATGAAAATAGGTGTTCCAAAGGAAATTAAAAATAATGAAAACCGTGTGGCAATGACCCCAGCTGGAGTAGTAAGCTTAACAAAGTTTGGTCATGAAGTTTTTATCGAAACAAACGCAGGGCAAGGCTCTGGTTTTATGGATGATGATTATGTTCAAGCAGGTGCAAAAATTGTTGAAACTGCACAAGAAGCATGGTCAATGGAGATGGTTATGAAAGTAAAAGAACCATTGCCAAGTGAATACCAATACTTTCGAGAAGGACTAATCCTATTTACTTATTTACATCTTGCAGCTGAACCTCAATTAACGGATGCTTTATTGAAAAATAAGGTAGTAGGAATTGCATATGAAACAGTACAGCTGCCAAATCGTTCATTGCCATTGCTTACACCTATGAGTGAAGTAGCAGGGAGAATGGCACCACAGATTGGTGCTCAATTTTTGGAAAAAAATAATGGAGGCAAAGGTATTCTTCTATCAGGTGTCCCAGGAGTTCAAAGAGGTAAAGTCACCATTATAGGTGGCGGGGTTGCAGGAATGAATGCTGCTAAAATGGCTGTCGGTCTTGGGGCGCAAGTTACAATTATCGATCTTAATCCAGAACGTCTACGTCAATTGGATGATATATTCGGTAGTGAGATTACCACTCTGATGTCTAACCCCTACAATATTGCTGAAGCAGTTAAGGAATCTGATTTAGTTATTGGTGCAGTATTAATTCCTGGAGCAAAGGCACCGAAGCTAGTTACAGAAGAAATGATAGCTTCTATGAATCCAGGCTCTGTAGTAGTTGATATTGCTATCGATCAAGGCGGGATATTTGAAACCAGTGATCGTATTACAACACACGATAATCCAACTTATGAAAAACATGGAGTTGTTCATTACGCTGTAGCTAACATGCCTGGAGCAGTTCCGAGAACTTCTACAATAGCATTAACAAATGTAACTGTTCCATACGCTTTACAAATAGCAAATAAAGGCTACAATAAAGCCTGCATTGAAAATGAACAGCTGCTTAAAGGAATGAACACTCTAAATGGCTATGTTACATATCAAGCAGTCGCTGAATCCCTAAATTTAAATTATAAAGAGGCAAAAACATTATTTGTATAAAATAACAAAGGAATCAGCTAATGGCTGATTCCTTTTAATCTTATTTTACAATTTGCAATTTTTTAGGGAATGAAGTTAATATTTCTACCCCATCTTTTGTTACATAAACATCATCTTCGATACGAACTCCTGCTACATTTGGAACATAAATACCAGGTTCGATGGTGAAGACCATTCCTTCTTGAATAATAAGTTCATTGGTATTGGTGACAGAAGGATATTCATGTACACCAATTCCTAATCCGTGACCTAGACGGTGAGGGAAATAATCTCCGAATCCAGCATCTGTAATAATATCTCGTGCGAGTTGATCTAATTCTTTAGCAGTAATACCAGGTTTTACTGCTTTTACAGCTTCTTCTTCTGCTTTTAAGACAGTGTTATAAATTTTTTCTTGTTCCTCATTAAAATGATCATAAGCAACCGTACGGGTAATATCAGAACAATATCCTTCATAGACAACACCTAAATCAAATAGAACGAAGTCACCTTTTTTAACTTTTGTTAAACCAGGATTCCCATGAGGAGAAGCGGCATTTGCACCTGTGAGTACCATTGTTGAAAATGACATTTCGGAAATTCCCTTTTTCTTTAGTTCGTATTCAATGGCTGCAATGATATCTAGTTCAGTTTTTCCTTCTTGTATTTCATTAACACCTACTTGAACAGCGAAATCTGCATATTCAGCAGCTTTTTTCAAAATTTCTTTTTCTTTTTCGTCTTTAATCAAGCGCAATTGGCGTAGTTTTTCTTCGGCAGCAACAAAGCGGGCGCCTTCGAAACGATTAAGTAATTGTTCGTATCGCTCAATATTCATATGTTCTTTTTCTAATGCCAATACATTTACATTACTAATCCGATTCTTAATGTGCTTCTCTAACTTTTCCCATGGATTTTCTGTGTCAGAACAACCGATGATCTCATACTCCCATCCTGATTCTTTCGCATCATGAACATCTAAAGATGGGCAAATTAAAAAGGGTTCTATTTCTGGAAAAACTACAATACCAAGTACACGTTCATGTGGATCACTTCGAAATCCACTTAAATAAAATACGTTTTCAGTAGAAGTAATAAATGCTGAATCGATATTTTCCTGCTTAAGCCATTGCATTAAATCTTGTAGTCGGTGATTCAATTTTTTCATCTCCTTAACTATGAATAAAATAAGAATATCAGAAATTATATATTGTTTCTATTTTCTAGTTTAAATAAATAAAATAAAAAATGCTTTTAAATTCAGGTGAAAAAGGGTATTTTGTTTAAATGTGAAGGAATTTTATCATTTAGTCTTGAATAAAGAAACTGAACAAAAAGTTAAAAGGAGAGGAAATGAATGAGAGTATCATACCATGGACATTCTATCGTAAAGGTTGAAACAAAAGGAAAAACAATTATTTTCGATCCATTTATTACAGGAAATTCACAAACTGATTTACAAGTAGAAAATGAAAATCCAGACTATATTATTTTAACCCATGGCCATAATGATCATGTAGGTGATACGATAGAGCTTGCAAAACGGAGTGGAGCATTAGTCATTGCTAACAATGAGATAGCGGATTATTTAAGTTGGCAAGGTTTAAATACCCATGGAATGCACATTGGAGGTTCGTTTGAATTTGATTTTGGCAAGGTAAAACTTACACCCGCCTTTCATGGTTCTGCTTTAGTTACAGAGAATAATGAAATCATTTATTTAGGAATGCCAGCAGGGATTTTACTGATGGTTGAAGGGAAAACAATCTATCATGCAGGAGATACTGGTCTATTTTCAGATATGAAATTAATAAGTGAACTCCATCCGATTGATTTAGCCTTTTTACCAATTGGTGATAATTTTACGATGGGACCTGAGGATGCTGCTATTGCGGCAAAATTTTTAAAGGCGAAAACAGTGGTGCCAATACATTACAATACATTCCCGGTAATTAAGCAAGATCCGGAGCGGTTCATTAACTTGTTAGAAAATCAAACAGGGCAAATAATGAATGCTGGTGATTCTATCGAGCTATAAAAAACATCAAAGTACATTTGCTAAGGCAGATGTACTTTTTTGTGTTGTAAACACATATTAAAGCATAGAATAAAACAAGCTTAATTATGGAGGGAATTTAATGAAAAATAGATACCTGCTCTGTTTGCTTTTAACTATTCTAATGCTTTATTATGCAATTCCACATCTGTCTTTTAACTTTCAAAGTAAAGAAGGAATTTTTTCTTTTACATGGCTCGGCTTTTCTTTACTTGTTTTTGCTGGAAATCTTTCAGCTTGGCTGTTTACTCCAAAAAAATATTATGCCAATCAAAATAGGGAAAAGCAACGAAAACGTATAAGATCATACTAAGCTGCGGGTAGTGTTAAACAACTCTGTAAATCTTATAAAGTCTTGTAGGAATGCAATTACACAAGTTATACTTCGTACAGAAATTGCTTCAATTATGACTCACAGATAATTTTATCAACAATAACTATTAACAAAGCCAAATAGTAAAGTTATTAGGTTAACTTAGCGTTACAATTGAATTGTCAAGCTTTTCACCTTATAATGAAGCTAATATAGTAAGTGCGGTAGGAAAAGGGTGAAAAGCTTGGCAACTAAACATGAACAAATTTTGCAATACATAGATAGTCTACCAATCGGTGAGAAAATTTCGGTAAGACAAATTGCCAAAGCACTAAATGTTAGTGAAGGTACTGCATATAGGGCTATTAAGGATGCTGAAAATAAAGGTTATGTTAGTACCATTGAACGTGTCGGTACGATTCGAATTGAAAGTAAGAAAAAAAATAATATTGAAAAACTAACCTTTGCTGAGGTTGTAAATATTATTGATGGTCAAGTACTGGGTGGAAAATCAGGTCTTCATAAAACATTGACAAAGTTTGTAATAGGTGCAATGAAACTTGAAGCTATGATGAAATATACTGGTGCAGGAAATTTACTCATTGTCGGAAATCGGACGAAGGCACATGAATTAGCTTTAAGAGAAGGGGCTGCTGTTTTAATAACAGGTGGTTTTGATACAGATGATGAGGTGAAAAAATTAGCAGATCAGCTAGAATTACCAATTCTATCAACCAGTTACGATACTTTTACCGTTGCAACAATGATTAATCGTGCGATTTATGATCAATTAATCAAAAAGGAGATTATTTTAGTAGAGGATATTTTAACACCTATTGGTCAAACAGCGTATTTAATAATCAACGATCGGTTAGATAACTGGTATGAAAAGAATAGAATTACCGCTCATAGCCGCTTCCCAGTTGTAGACCAAAATATGAAGGTCCAAGGGATGGTCACTTCAAAGGATATTATTGAACAAGACCAGGATTCGACTATTGATAAAGTAATGACCAAAAATCCAATTACCGTTGGACTAAAAACAAGTGTTACCTCTGCCGCTCATATGATGATTTGGGAAGGAATTGAGGTCCTTCCTGTAGTTGATGATTACAACCGTTTATTTGGAATAATTAGTAGACAGGATGTATTGAAAGCATTACAGATGACCCAGCGACAGCCGCAAGTTGGCGAAACAATTGATGATATTGTTACAACCCAAATAGAATCATCTTCAGAAGAGGATAGATATTTGTTCGAAGTTTCCCCGCAAATGACCAATCCGCTTGGAACGATCTCTTATGGAGTATTTACTACTCTTGTATATGAGGCAGCCACTCGTAAGTTAAAAAAACAAAAAAAAGGTGATATCGTTATTGAAAACATGACGATTTATTTTATAAAACCTGTACAAATAGAAAGCAATATTGAAGTGGTTCCAACTATTTTAGAGGCGGGAAGGAAGTTCGGGAAAATTGATGTAGAAGTCTTTAATGATGGATTACTTGTCGGAAAAGCATTGTTAATGTGTCAACTAATTGAGAGATAAGTAGAACAAAAAAAGCCATTTTTAAATGGCTTTTCTTACATAGAAATAATTAATTACTCATCTCTTCTAATTCTTTAATAGCAAATGGACGGTAATAGCGTAAAGATTTAATTCCAGCCCAAACGCTAAAAAAGCCTAGGATAATGAAAATTCCTCCGATTATATAAGTAATGGTTGTCGGGTGGATAAATAATTGATTAATTCCAAATAAGCCAACAAATAGTCCAAGGCAAATTCCAGATTTCCCTGTTAAATATTTTCGTTCCATTGGAAGATTGCTCCGGACAAATTTTATTTTATAGAAGACATAGAATGACAATGATAAAATAATAAAAAATACGATAAATGGCATAAGGGTTTCACTCCATCCAGTAAAAATAACATTGATTCCATTGTAACGATTTTTAAATGAAAAAGCCACAACGTGAAATCAATTAATAATGACAAATTAACGAAGGAGTCTTTATATGAAAGAGCAAATCTTAGAAATGATAAAACAATATGATACGATAATCGTTCATCGACATGTTCGACCAGATCCCGATGCATATGGGTCACAAGGAGGACTTGTAGAAATTTTACGTGCTTCATTTCCAAATAAAAGAGTCTATGCTGTTGGAAAACCTGATCCATCACTAGCGTTTTTACGAAAACTAGATGAAATACCAGATGAAACTTTTCAGAATGCGTTAGTGATCGTTTGCGATACGGCCAATAAAGAAAGAATTTGTGATGATCGATATCATTTGGGGGATAAGTTAATAAAGATCGATCACCATCCAAACGAAGATGCTTACGGAGACTTACTTTGGGTCGATACTTCTGCTTCCTCTGCTAGTGAAATGATCTATGAATTTTACCTTTATGGTCGTGATAAAGGATTGAAAATAAATAATAAAGCAGCCAGATTAATTTACGGTGGAATTGTTGGTGATACTGGAAGATTTTTGTATCCTAGTACGACACAAAAAACCTTCGATTATGCAGGGGAATTAATTAAATTTCCCTTTGATCGAAATGAATTATATGACAAAATGTATGAGCTAGACCCTAAAGTAATTAAATTACAAGGATATATTTTGCAAAGCTTTAAAATGTATGACAATGGTGCTGCATCGGTCATGTTGAGCAAGGAACTTCTTACACAATATGATGTCGTTCCATCTGAAGCCTCATTGCTTGTAAGTTCATTAGGAAATATTAAAGGTATAAAAGCATGGTGTTTCTTCATTGAAGAAGAGGATCAAATACGTGTCCGTCTTCGTTCGAAAGGGCCGATCATTAACCAAATTGCAAAAAAATATAATGGCGGCGGACACCCGTTAGCTGCAGGAGCTTCTGTGTATTCCTGGGACGAAGTAAATAATGTCATCCGGGATTTAATAAACATATGTAATGACTAGGGCGGAATTATGCTCTAGTCATTTTCCTAATTTTAATTCTAGCTCTATATTGATTGTCGAGTAAAAAAAGATATTTTTAATTACATAATTAAAACGATGGTTATTAAACTTCACACTTTTGTTTTCTATTGTTTTTATAATCAAATCTTTATTTTTGTAAATAATATTTAAATCTTTAGCAATTAATGATTTTAGATCCTCTTTTATATCGTTCTCCGCTTCAGAAATGCTCAGGGTATCAATATCGTATTTTTCATAGTTTTTAATTTTAACTTGAACATTTTGTATAATTAATAACTCGGCATTTTTACGATTTAATTCTTTTGTATCTTCCTGCCAAATCTTCTTTTCTTGTATGAGATTTTCAATGGTTTCCTTTTGCGTTTTGATTTTTTTGGCCTGTTTTTCCTGTAAAACGCCAAACATGAATAAAAAAATTATCCAGCTTATACAACCACCTACCACTACTCCACCCAAAAAACGCTGCCATGAAGGTCTGCGATACAACGGAGGAATTCTCATTGGACATGCTCCTGTGTTAACCATGCGATAATAAGTGCCGCAGTATTAGCCCCGCCCATTGCTGACAAAATTAATAAAAATTGCTTAAATAAATCTTTTGTTTCACCATTTAAGAACCCTCTTTCAAAGCTATATACAGTATCAAAAGTTCCGCCAATTGCTGCGATGATTGCCCATATTCGCAGTCCTTTTGAGATTCTGTCAATTTGGGTTAATAGTAATTCTCCGGTTATAAATGACGCAAGACCACCAATTAATGTCCCCCCTATCATGACGCCGAAAGCGATAAAAAAACTATTAAAAAATGCAGGGAAAAATGCTTCATTCACAATTAATCATCTCCAAACAAGTTATCCCACTATTAATATATATGGGACAACTTAAGACGATATGTAAATGAATAAAAATAAAAGATTAAGGGGAACGTATTTTCTTTTTGTTTCTTTCCGATTTATAATAAAGTAAATAGATGTACATAGAAGGTGGGTGGGATTTTGTCATTTGTTCATCTACAAATATCGACAGCATATAGTTTATTATCCAGTACAATATCCATTCAGAAGCTAGTGGAAAAAGCGAAAAAACTTCAATATCATACACTAGCGATTACCGATCGGAATGTTTTATATGGAACGATTCCTTTTTATAAGGAATGCATAAAAAATAATATTAAACCGATAATTGGTTTGACCATTGATGTAATCAGTGAAATAAACAGAGAACTTTCTTATCCTCTCGTATTATTAGCAAGAAACGAACAAGGATATCGAAATTTATTGAAGTTATCCAGCACGATTCAAACATTATCTCCTCAAGGAATTCCTTTAAAGTGGTTAAGGGGCTATCATAATGGCTTAGTAGCGTTTACGCCTGGTTTAAGTGGTGAAATTGAGCAGCTGCTGTTAAAAGGCGAGGATGAAAACGCAGAGAAAGTCGTTCAAATTTTTCATAACGTTTTTGAAAAACAATCATTCTATCTCTCCTTACAAAATCACCAACTATCCGAAGAGAAGATAATTAATGAAAAAATTATGCATTTAGCAAAAAAGTATACTATTAATCCTATTGTAGCGAATGATGTGCAGTATTTAGATAAGGAAGATGCCTTTAGTCATGAATGTTTATTGGCTATAAAAGAGAACCAAAAGTTAAGTGATGACGATAGATTGAAACTAATTACAGAAGAATATTATTTAAAAGATAAAGAGAGTATGCTCGAAATTTTTCATGATTATGTAGATGCACTTGAAAATACAGTTTTACTAGCTGAATCATGTAATGTCCAAATTGAAATGCAACGGGAACTTTTACCTAAGTATCCACTACCTGAAGGACAATCTGCAAATGAAGTATTACAAAAGCTTTGCAGTATGGGATTACAGAAAAGATTAGGGAATCCTACATCCGAATATTGGAGTCGTTTAGAATATGAAATAAATATTATCCAACGCATGAATTTTAGTGATTATTTTCTTATCGTGTGGGATTTCATGAAATTTGCACGGTCGAAGGGGATTTTAACTGGACCTGGACGTGGATCATCAGCTGGGTCACTTGTTGCCTATTCATTACAAATTACGAATGTGGATCCAATTGAACATGATCTGCTTTTCGAGCGATTTTTGAATCCAGAACGGATAACGATGCCTGATATCGATATTGATTTTCCCGATCATCGTCGTGATGAAGTAATTCATTATGTGAAAGAAAAATATGGCGAGCTGCATGTTGCTCAAATAATAACCTTTGGGACATTTGCTGCAAAAGCTGCTGCTAGAGACGTAGCTAGAGTATTTGGTTTTAACCCGAAAGAAATGGAGCGCTTGTCAAGAATGATTCCATCAAAGCTAGGAATAACTTTAGAGCAAGCATACAAAGAATCAGAAAAGCTAAGGGAATTTGTAAAAGAGTCAGATCTTCATCAAAAATTGTATCAAACAGCCCTTAAGCTAGAAGGAATTCCTAGACATGCCTCAACACATGCTGCAGGGGTAGTCATCAGTGAAGAGCCGCTTGTAAATCTCATCCCTATTCAAGAAGGGAATTCGGGAATATATTTAACACAGTATTCAATGGATATATTAGAGGAAATTGGTTTATTGAAAATGGATTTTCTTGGTCTTCGTAATTTATCACTTATTGAGCGGATTTTGACAAGTATTCAAAAAGGAATCAAAAAAGAAATAAATATAGAAAATATCCCTCTTAATGATGAGAAGACATTTCAATTATTGAGTAAAGGGAACACAACAGGGATTTTTCAATTGGAATCAGAAGGTATGAGGAGTGTTTTACAAAGGCTGAAGCCAACCGAATTTGAAGATATTGTTGCAGCGAATGCTCTCTTTCGACCAGGACCGATGGAAAATATCCCTCTGTACATTAAACGCAAGCATGGGAAAGAAAAGGTGATATACCCTCATTCAGATTTAGAACAGATACTAAAGAAAACCTATGGGGTTATTATCTATCAAGAGCAAATTATGCAAATTGCGTCAAAGATGGCTGGATTTTCACTAGGAGAGGCTGATTTATTAAGAAGAGCAGTATCGAAAAAGAAAAAAGAAGTTTTAGACCATGAAAGAACACATTTTGTAACAGGTGCGGTTAAAAACGGATATGATGAAATGACAGCCAATAATATATACGATTTGATCGTACGATTCGCAAATTATGGGTTTCCTAGAAGTCATGCAGTAGCCTATAGCTATATTGCCTATCAATTAGCTTACTTAAAAGCCCATTATCCTTTATATTTTATTGCTTCTTTACTAACATCAGCTATTGGAAATGAGGATAAAATTTCACAATACGTTCGTGAAGCGAATCAAATGGGATTGGAAATTCTTCCGCCTTCTATTAATAAAAGTCAATATCCTTTTACAGTTGAAAAAGGAGCAATACGTTTTAGTTTGGCAGCTATTAAAGGAATAGGTGTTTCTGTATTAAAGGATTTAATAGATGCAAGGGCCAATAAACCATTTAATGATTTATTTGATTTTTGTCTAAGAACAGCAAATAAATCAGTTAATCGAAAAACGATGGAAATGCTTGTTTTTTCTGGTGCATTTGACGAGTTTAACAAGGACCGTTCTACTCTTTTGGCTAGTATTGATGTTGCCGTTCAACATGCTGATTTAGTAAATCCTAATGATCAGGAAATTGATCTATTTGCTAACGAAGAAATCTTTCAAATAAAACCTAAATATATGGAAGTAGAACCTATGAGTATTATGGATAAGCTTGCCTTTGAAAAGCAAGTGCTTGGTGTATATCTAACCGATCATCCAGTACGACCATATCAAAATCTATTTCAAGAATTTAAGGCACAATCTATTTTTTCATTAAGTGAAAATCAGAAGCAAGCAATAGCTGGGATATATATTACAGAAGATAAAACGATTCGAACAAAAAAAGGAGAAGTAATGTGTTTCTTAAAATTAAGTGATCCTACTGGTGAAATGGAAGGAGTCGTATTCCCACAAGGCTATCGTCATTTTGGTCAATTATGTAAACAAGGGGAAATAGCTCTAATTGAAGGAAATATTGAAGAAAGAAATGGAAAACCTCAATTTATTATTCAAAAAATGAATGATGTGCAAAGTCTGGAGAATAAAAAAAAGAAATTATATTTGAAAATTCCCCAGTCACTTCATCCACATGAAAGTTTACAAAAAATAAAATCGATTTTACATACGAACATTGGGAACGTTCCAGTTATCTTATTTTATGAAGAAAAGGATCAAACGATCCAGCTTTCTAAAAGTGATTGGGCTAACCCAACAGCGGAATGTTTAAATCAATTAAAGCTTTTTTTAGGAGAACAAAATGTAATTTTGCGATAATATTTTTCACTAAAAAGAGAAATATGTTATATTATTTTATAGACCGATGTGGTCAGACCACCTAAATGTAAATAAGTGTACCATTTGCAGGAATAAAGGAGTGGAAGAAGTTTGACTTTACGAGAAGAAGCACTACATATGCATCGTATAAATAAAGGAAAACTAGAATCTAAATCTAAAGTTGAAGTGAAAAATGCAAAGGATTTAAGTCTAGCCTATTCTCCAGGAGTAGCTGAACCATGTAAAATGATATATGATAAACCTGAAACTGTATACGAATATACGATGAAGGGAAACATGGTGGCTGTTGTAACAGATGGTACTGCTGTATTAGGATTAGGAAATATTGGACCGGAAGCTGCATTGCCAGTAATGGAAGGTAAAGCTGTATTATTTAAAAGCTTTGCTGGTGTAGATGCATTTCCTATTTGCTTGAATACTACTGATATTGATAAAATTGTTGAAACTGTAAAGCTTTTGGAGCCTACGTTTGGCGGTGTGAATCTGGAAGACATTGCTGCACCAAATTGTTTTGTAATAGAGGAAAGACTAAAAAAGGAAACAAATATCCCTATTTTTCATGATGATCAGCATGGAACAGCAATTGTAACAGTTGCAGGTCTCGTCAATGCTTTAAAATTAGTTGGAAAGAAGATGTCCGAAATAAAAGTAGTTGCAAGCGGGGCTGGTGCAGCTGGGATTGCAATCATTCGCCTGCTTTATCATTATGGTGTTCGTGATATTATTATGTGTGACTCAAAAGGTGCTATTTTCGAGGGACGTTCCTATGGGATGAATCATGTTAAGTCTGAAGTTGCAAAATATACTAACCGTGATCATATAGAAGGGACCTTGGCAGATGTTATTAAAGATGCGGATGTCTTTATTGGCGTGTCTGTAGCAGGAGCACTTACAAAGGAAATGGTAGAATCGATGAACGATGATTCCATTATTTTTGCAATGGCAAATCCAGACCCTGAAATCATGCCAGAAGATGCAAAAACAGCAGGTGCAAAAGTAATTGGAACAGGTCGTTCTGATTTTCCTAATCAAGTAAATAATGTATTAGCTTTTCCTGGAATATTCCGAGGAGCCCTTGATGTTCGGGCAACACATATAAATGAACAAATGAAAGTAGCAGCTGTAGAAGCTATTGCAGACCTTATCGATAAAAAAGAATTAAATTCTGATTACGTCATTCCGCGTCCATTCGATCCACGTGTTGCTCCAGCTGTAGCAGCGGCTGTTGCAAAAGCCGCAATGGAAACTGGAGTTGCACGTATAAAAGTGGATCCAGAAGAAATAAGAGAAAGAACAAAGAGGCTTGCTATTATCGGAAAAGGTGAGTGATTTGTTCAGTGAACAAAAAGGCAAGTAAGAAAGCTTATCTTGAAATTGTCAACCAAATTCGTCAAATGATAAATGACGACGGTCTTGTTACGGGTGACAAGCTACCTTCTGAGCGTGAATTAGCAGAGCGTCTTAATGTAGGACGCTCTTCTGTAAGAGAAGCTTTAAGATCTTTAGAATTATTAGGTCTAATAGAAACCCGAAGAGGAGAAGGAACATTCTTACGGGATTTTAAGGATCATCAGTTAGTGGAATTATTAAGTACTTTTATTTTACAAGATGAAAAAGTAAAAAATGATGTATTAATTACTAAAGCATTAATTGAAAAGGATGCAATTAGGCTTATTATTCATAATTTTGATGGAGATTCTATTTTGTTTTTAAAATCAAAGCTCGAACAAGGAACTTTCATAGTAGAAGATGACTTCTTTTTTGAAATAGTACAACTTTCAAATATACGTCTCCTTCTTAAAATTTGGTTATTAATTAAAGAATATGCATCTCCATTAAATGTTTCTCGCAAAATAAAGGATCTAAATCCTTATTTAAATTTTATTAATGCAATATTAGCTGAAGACTTGCTTTTATCACTTCATCTTTATGATAATTTAAGAAATATGTCGAAGTAAGAACGACAATTTTTAGCAAAATTATTAGGCATTTTCCTTTATATTAGGACAAGAAGATTTTTTTTGGATAAATATTTTGTGAAATCAGCCTTTTAAAGGAGGATTAACTTTTGCTGAAAGATTTTTTTACCAAACCAAAGAAGAAAAAATATGCAACAATTCCATCAGAAACTGCAAAGAGCGATGTTCCTGAAGGAATTATGTCAAAGTGTCCCAACTGTCGAAAAATTTTATATACAAAAGAATTACAAAAGAACTTAAAAGTTTGTATTCATTGTGGGTATCATCATCCAATGAATGCTTATGAACGAGTAGAGAGTTTTTTAGATGAGAATACTTTTAAAGAATTTGATCGTCATTTGCAATCAGAAAATCCATTAAATTTCCCTGACTATCTTGAAAAATTACAAAAAGACCAACAAAAAACAAATATGAATGAGGCTGTTCTTACTGGAAGTGGGAATATTAATGATCATGAGGTAGTTGTAGCTATAATGGACTCATCCTTTCGAATGGGAAGTATGGGCTCTGTTGTTGGTGAGAAGATTACGAGAGCGATCGAAGAAGCAGATAAGCGACATATTCCTTTCATTATTTTCACTGCATCTGGTGGAGCGAGAATGCAAGAAGCTGTGTTGTCATTAATGCAAATGGCCAAAACAAGTGCCGCATTGAAAAAATTTAGCGAAAATGGCGGTCTTGCGATTTCTATTATGACTCACCCAACAACTGGAGGAGTTTCAGCAAGCTTTGCATCTTTAGGTGACTTCAATTTTGCAGAGCCTGGAGCGCTAATTGGATTTGCTGGCAGAAGGATTATTGAGCAAACGGTTCGTGAGGAACTTCCTGAAGATTTCCAAACAGCTGAGTATCTGTTGAAGCATGGACAATTAGATGCGGTTATTAATCGTTTAGACTTAAAAGAGAAAATCACAACAGTTCTTGAAATTCATAGTCAAGCAGGTGAAATAACATGGTAAATGAGCTTGAATTTGAGAAGCCATTACTTGAGCTTCAGAAAAAAATTGCTGAACTAAAGGAGTTTACTAAAAACTCCGATGTAGATTTATCAGCAGAAATTGAAAAGCTTGAATCAAGGTTTAAAAAACTAGAATCAGATATTTATGAAAACATGAAACCATGGGATCGAGTTCAAATAGCAAGACATCCAAGCAGACCTACTACATTAGATTATATTCCACTTCTTTTCACAGATTTCTTTGAATTACATGGGGATCGTTGCTTCGGAGACGATGGAGCGATTGTTAGTGGAATTGCAAAATATAAAGGCTTGCCAGTAACAATCATCGGGCAGCAAAGAGGAAGAGATACGAAAGAAAATATTCGCCGTAATTTTGGTATGCCAAACCCTGAAGGCTATCGTAAAGCCCTTAGATTAATGAAACAAGCGGATAAATTTAATCGTCCAATTATTAGTTTTATTGATACTAAAGGTGCTTTTCCAGGTAAGGCAGCTGAAGAACGAGGGATTTCTGAATCAATTGCTCGTAATTTGTTTGAAATGGCTGGGTTTAGAGTACCAGTTATTTGTATTGTTATTGGAGAAGGAGCTAGTGGCGGTGCACTAGGAATAGGCGTGGGCAATCATATACATGTTTTAGAGAATTCTTGGTTTTCGGTCATTGCACCAGAATCTGCAGCAAATATTTTGTGGAAAGATGCATCACAAGGAAAACGTGCGGCAGATATTATGAAGATTACAGCACCAGACCTAAAAAAATTAGGTGTAATCGAAGAAGTAATTCCTGAAGTTAAAGGTGGAGCCCATAAAGATTTGAATGCTCAAGCTCAAGAGATTGACAAAGTGTTGAGTAACTCATTAAAAGAATTGGTCGGTTTATCAGGTGAAGAACTAATACAACAACGCTATGATAAATACAGAAAAATAGGTGTATTCACTGAATCAAATGATTTTGTAGAGATTAAGTAACAATATGTAAAAAAAAAGCAATCGGATTATCCGATTGCTTAAATTGTTTTTATTAATATTTCCATTTCTATTTTTTCGGCATTAATAGTTTGTGAGTAAGGGGAATAAGTGGTATTTTAGAAATATTAAATAGTTTCTTGAAGAATTTTATGTTATATGATTAATTATTATTAAATCTTTAGAACTATATTACAATGAAGAGAATTTTGAGGTGACCATAATGAAACGTATTGGTATTTTAACTAGTGGTGGAGATGCACCAGGAATGAATGCAGCAATACGTGCTGTTGTACGTAAAGGAATATATCACGATTTAGAAGTATACGGAATCGAAAATGGCTATAGCGGACTCATTAACGGAAAAATAGAAAAGCTGGAAGTAGGATCTGTTGGTGATATTATTCACAGAGGCGGAACCATTCTTCATTCTGCACGTTGTGTAGAATTTAAGACAAAAGAAGGACAGCAAAAAGGCATTGAGCAATTGAAAAAGCATGGTATTGAAGGGTTGGTAGTTATAGGAGGAGATGGATCCTACCAAGGAGCAAAGGCTTTAACAGAACTCGGTTTTCCATGTATTGGCGTACCAGGTACCATTGACAACGATATCCCTGGAACAGACTTTACAATTGGATTTGACACAGCATTAAATACAGTATTAGACGCTATAGATAAAATTCGTGATACTGCCTCTTCACATGAAAGAACGTTTATTATTGAGGTTATGGGTAGGGATGCAGGCGATATCGCTCTTTGGTCAGGGTTAGCTGGTGGTGCCGAAACCATTTTAATACCAGAAGAAAACTATGATATGGCTGAGATTGCTGACCGCTTAAGAAAAGGAAATGAACGCGGGAAAAAGCATAGTATTATCATTGTTGCTGAAGGAGTAAAAAGCGCTACAGACTTTGCTGAGGAATTAGAAAAAGCTACAAATTTTGATACAAGGGTATCAGTTCTTGGTCATATTCAACGAGGTGGTTCTCCTACTGCGAGTGATCGAGTATTGGCCAGCCGTCTTGGTGCAAAAGCAGTTGAGTTATTGATTGATGGAAAAGGTGGAAGAGCAGTAGGTATCCAAAATAATGAACTAGTTGATTACGATATTCTTGAAATTTTAGGAACACCACATAAAGTTAATTTGGATATGTTCCGATTATCGAAGGAATTATCAATATAGGACAAAGGAGTTAAAATAATGAAAAAAACTAAAATTGTCTGTACCATTGGACCTGCAAGTGAAAGTATAGAAATGCTAGAAAACCTAATGAAATCAGGTATGGATGTTGCTCGCTTAAATTTCTCACATGGCAATCATGAGGAGCATGAAGCAAGAATTAAAAACATCCGAGATGCAGCAAAAAATACAAATAAGACAGTAGCGATATTGCTTGATACTAAAGGACCTGAAATTCGTACAAATGATATGGTTAACGGTTCGATTGAATTACATGAAGGCAATAACATAATCATTTCCATGAATGAAGTACTAGGAACAACAGATAAATTTTCAATTACATATGAAGGATTACTTAATGATGTTCACATTGGGTCCAAAATTCTGTTGGATGATGGGCTGATTGAATTAGAAGTAAGTGATATTGACAAAGAAAACAAAGAAATTCATACAAAAATAATGAACAGTGGTGTATTAAAGAATAAAAAAGGTGTAAATGTACCGGGAGTTTCGGTTAATTTACCTGGAATTACTGATAAGGATGCAAGTGATATCTTATTTGGGATTAAACAAGGAGTTAATTTTATTGCCGCTTCTTTTGTCAGACGTCCATCAGATGTTTTAGAAATTAGACAGCTTCTAGAAGAGAACAACGCATTACATATCAAAATCATTCCTAAAATTGAAAATCAGGAAGGAGTGGACAATATTGATGAGATACTAGCGGTTTCTGATGGACTAATGGTAGCTCGTGGAGATTTGGGCGTAGAGATTCCAACAGAGGCTGTTCCCCTTGTACAAAAGGCTCTTATTAAGAAATGTAATGAACTAGGAAAGCCGGTTATTACTGCTACACAAATGCTTGATTCAATGCAAAGAAACCCAAGACCAACAAGAGCAGAAGCTAGTGATGTTGCAAATGCAATTTTTGATGGAACAGATGCTATTATGCTCTCAGGAGAAACAGCTGCCGGTGCATATCCAGTTGAAGCGGTTAAAACAATGTATAATATTGCTATTCATGCAGAGAAAGCATTAAATCATGATGCTATTTTATCAGAACGGAGTAAAAAAAGTGATCACAAAATGACAGATGCGATTTGTCAATCTGTGGCACATACTGCTATCAATTTAGATGTAAATGCAATTATTACTCCAACAGAAAGTGGTCATACAGCTAGAATGATTTCAAAATATCGTCCGAAAGCACCAATAATAGCTGTGACATCAAATGAAAAGGTATATTTAAGTCTTGCATTGGTATGGGGGGTATACCCTAGAATTGGTCGGAAAGTAAAGACGACTGACGAAATGCTAGAATTAGCTGTACAAGAAAGTTTGAATACTGATATCGTTAAGCATGGGGATTTAGTGGTTATTACCGCAGGCGTACCTGTCGGTGAAACTGGAACAACAAATCTAATGAAAGTTCATGTCGTCGGTGATATCGTTGCTAAAGGACAAGGGGTCGGCAGAAAATCCGGATATGGTAAAGTAGTAGTTGCGAAAAAAGTGAAAGAAGCTGAAGAGAAAGTAGTTCCTGGTTCAGTTTTAGTTACTGTTGGTATAGATAAAGAAATGGTTCCATTGTTGAAAAATTGCAGTGCTCTTATTACTGAAGAAGGCGGACTTACAAGTGATGCTGCAGTAGTTGGAATCAATTTAGGTATCCCGGTCATTGTTGGGGTCGAACAGGCAACTAATTTATTTACAGATGGTCAAGAAATCACTGTGGATCCTGCACGTGGTGTCATTTATAACGGGCATGCCAGTGTTCTATAGTCTTAAATTTAATATTTGAATCCAATAAAAAAGAGGGTACTCCAAAGTATATTTGACACTTTGGAACACCCTCTTTCCTTATTGTGTTTCCATTCTATTTATCAACAATAATCATTAACAAAGTCTTATTTTGAATTTATATTATTAATCGGTTTCCCCATGATAAAGTTCCAAATATCCCGAAATACATTTGCTTTATTTAACGTGGAGATAATAACAAGTACTACAGGTCCCAGTATTAATCCTAAAAATCCAACAAGTTTAAAACCAACGAATAAAGCAATTAAAGTTGCAAGTGGATTTAGACCAATACTGGAGGATAATATTTTCGGCTCCATAATTTGTCTTTGAACAACCACTATTGTATAAAGGATACCTAACCCTACAGCAAGTGAAACATCTCCTGATATGGCAGAATAAATAATCCATGGTATGAAAACAACGCCGGTCCCTAAATATGGCAGTAAGTCAACAATTCCAGTCACCAAGGCAATTGTAATTGCATAATCAACCCTTAAAATAAGAAGCCCAATTAATACAATAACTAATGTAATAGAGATTAATGTAAGCTGTGCACGAATAAAACCAAATAATGCTTTCTTTAAATCTGCAAAAACAGTTCTTACACTTTTCATCGCACGATTAGGCAGTAGCTTTCCACCGAAATTTGAAAACTTATACCAATCTTTACTGATAAAGAATGTAGCAAGCATTGAGAAAACAAGAACTGTCGCTGCATTAGGTATCCATGAAACTAATGCAGGGAGCTTTAAAAAGAAGTTTTGAAGAAAGTTCCCTGCACTGGTAGCAATTTTTTGACCGGCAGTCTGAATGTTGGCTAAAATCGTATCCTGCTGACCAACATCAAGTGTTTTAAATAATTTAGCAACCTGATCATATAACGGAATAATTTGTCCCGCGATAAAATTTTCGATAAATTTAACTACAGTATCTACATGCTTGGGCACAACTTTTGCTAAATAATTCGTGCCAGATACAATTTCAGTAATTAATAATGTTACAATTCCGCTAAAAACACCAATAAGTAAAATGATTGATACAATAACGGCAAGTGCTCTAGGGAATCTCGCTTTTTTCTCTAAAAAATTTACGAGCGGATTAATGAGAAAAGCAACACCAATAGCAATCAAAAAAGGATAGGTTACCGTAGAAACAAAATACAAGATAATTGCTGCTGCAATAACACTGCCTAGAACAATTAAAAATCGAATGGTTCGATAAATATATTCGGGATTCAACATTCACCCTCCTGTCATAATAGTACTTTTATTTTACATGCTGCCGCTATTAAAAAAAAGCATATTGTTAAACTTTAGCATTAGAATAACAAATATGGAAATAATCTATTAGACTTTTTTTCATACTAATCTTTGTTTTTTATCCATTTTCCATATAAAAATAATATGGTCAAATTAGGTAGAAATACCATATCTTCATTACATGATATTTCTATATTCGGAAATAAATATTAAAGAATGTTAGTAAAAATGGAAAAGAATTAAAAAAATTATTTAAAGATAAAAAAGTAAAACGATTAATTAAATGCTAAAAATGTAGAAATTTATTACACATAGATATTGTATTTGTTTATAATAAGAAATGTAAGCGGATAATTTCAAAGCACCAAAATGGACAAGATTATAAATTATATTATAATAGGGTATGTGACTGCTTGCATTTGTTATTACATATTTACGGGCAAATGCTTGCCTGCCGGATTTTATTCGGTAAAAAGTTAATTCTTTTTTATATCATAGCAGCTGCTTGCTGAGGATAAAAGTTTCATTAATTTAAAAAGGAGAGATGATCATGACAGCAACAAAAGGTCTTGAAGGTATTGTAGCAACTACCTCTTCTATCAGTTCAATCATCGATGATACCCTTACATATGTAGGTTACAACATTGATGATTTAGCTGAAAATGCTAGCTTTGAGGAAGTTATATACTTACTATGGCATCAAAAATTGCCTAACAAAGCAGAATTAGATGAATTGAAGCAACAATTAGTAGATAATATGGAGCTGCCAAAAGAAATATTGGAAAGCTTTAAAACTTATCCAATTAATAAAGTACATCCTATGGGAGCTCTACGTACAGCTGTTTCAGCTCTTGGTCTTTATGATGACGAAGCAGATATTATGGAAGATGCAGCAAACTATCGTAAAGCGGTTCGTCTACAAGCGAAAATGCCTGCTATTGTCGCTGCCTTTGCTCGTGTACGTAAAGGTCTTGAGCCAATTGCACCGCGCAAAGATTTAGGATTTGCAGCTAACTTCCTTTATATGTTAACTGGTAAAGAGCCAGAGGCTATTGCTGTTGAAGCATTTAATAAGGCGCTCGTACTACATGCTGATCATGAATTGAATGCTTCAACATTTACTGCTCGTGTTTGTGTTGCAACTCTATCAGATGTGTATTCTGGTGTGACAGCTGCAATCGGTGCATTAAAAGGACCTTTACATGGTGGAGCTAACGAGCAAGTAATGAAAATGCTTAGCGAAATTGGTTCAGTTGAAAATGTTGATTCTTATATTCGTGAAAAACTTGCCAATAAAGAAAAAATCATGGGATTTGGACACCGTGTTTATCGTAAAGGTGATCCACGTGCGAAACACTTAAAAGCTATGTCTGAAAAATTGACTAAGCTTACTGGTGAACCAGAATATTATGAAATGTCTACAAAAATTGAAGAAATTGTTACATCTGAAAAGCCTCTACCGCCAAATGTTGATTTCTATTCTGCTTCTGTATACCATAGTTTAGGAATCGATCATGACTTGTTTACACCTATATTTGCTGTTAGTCGTGTATCTGGATGGTTAGCTCATATTCTTGAACAATATTCGAACAATCGCTTAATCCGTCCTCGTGCAGAGTACACTGGACCAGGAATGCAAGCATACGTACCAATCGAAAAACGATAATAAGATATTTACAATATCGCAAAAAATTGGTCTAATTAAAATGTAGTTTATGGGTTAGAATATTTTTTCTAACCTTAGAAACATGTCCAGCTCCAGTGCCTAGCCCTCGAGGTCAAATACCAGCCGCCTATAAAACAAGAACAGATTTTATTGGCGAGAGAACATTTTTGCCCGCGGCTAATTATGGCGCTTTGAGCTTTTCTAATGAACTGGAGGGAAAGAAATGTCACAAGGTGAAAAAATCACTGTAGAAAATGGTGTTCTAAAAACACCGAACAATCCAATTATCCCATTTATTGAAGGAGACGGAACTGGTCCTGATATTTGGGCATCATCTCAAAGAGTTCTCGATGCAGCAGTGGAAAAAGCATACAATGGTGAACGCAAAATTGAATGGAAAGAAGTTTATGCTGGGGAAAAAGCATTCAATAAAACTGGTGAATGGCTTCCTGCTGAGACATTAGATGTTATTCGTGAATATCTAATTGCCATTAAAGGACCTCTTACTACTCCAGTTGGAGGCGGTATCCGTTCATTGAACGTAGCATTACGTCAAGAACTAGATCTTTTCGTTTGTCTACGTCCAGTACGTTATTTTGAAGGAGTTCCTTCACCTGTAAAACGTCCTGAAGATACAGATATGGTAATCTTCCGTGAAAATACTGAAGATATTTATGCAGGTATTGAGTATCAAAAAGGTTCAGATGCAGTGAAAAAAGTGATTGACTTCTTACAAAATGAAATGGGAGTTGAAAAAATCCGCTTCCCTGAAACTTCTGGTATTGGTATTAAACCTGTATCTGAAGAAGGAACAAAACGTCTTGTACGTGCAGCTATTAACTATGCAATTAAGGAAGGCCGCAAATCTTTAACACTTGTACATAAAGGAAATATTATGAAGTTTACAGAAGGTGCATTCAAGAACTGGGGCTATGAGCTAGCTGAACAAGAGTTTGGTGATAAAGTATTTACATGGGCTCAGTATGATAAGATTAAAGAAGAGCAGGGTGCTGATGCTGCGAACAAAGCTCAAGCTGATGCAGAATCTGCAGGCAAGATTATTGTAAAAGATTCTATTGCAGATATCTTCTTACAACAAATCTTAACACGTCCACGTGAATTTGATGTTGTAGCTACTATGAATTTAAATGGTGACTATATTTCTGATGCTCTAGCTGCACAAGTTGGTGGTATCGGAATCGCTCCTGGTGCGAACATTAACTATGAAACAGGCCATGCTATCTTTGAAGCAACACATGGTACAGCACCTAAATATGCAGGTCTTGATAAAGTTAATCCTTCATCTGTTATCCTTTCTGGTGTTCTTTTACTTGAACATTTAGGATGGAATGAAGCAGCTGATTTGATTACTAAATCTATGGAAAAAACAATTGAGTCTAAAGTTGTAACATATGATTTTGCTCGTTTAATGGAAGGCGCTACAGAAGTGAAATGTTCAGAATTTGGTTCTGAACTTATCAAAAACATGGAATAAGTTAAAGTAATAAAAGTAAATTTCGGCCTGACAACAGGCAACAAGAAATTGCCGGCTTGAAGGGTTCTAAATCTCTTTAAGCCGGCATTTTTTATTTCATAGGCTATAAATAATTATTGTTGATAAAATCACCTGTATGATATGTGAGAAGCAATTTCTATATGGAGTATAATTAGTGAGCGCATACTCTACAGGACTTTTTCAGAAATAAAAGCTTTGTTTAACAAAGCCATTCTATAAAAAAGGAGATTTTAAAATGACTATGAAAAGAAAGAAAATTTCTGTTATCGGTGGCGGTTTTACAGGAGCGACAACTGCTTTCTTATTAGCGCAAAAAGAACTTGGAGATGTAGTTCTTGTCGATATCCCTCAAGCGGAAAACCCAACTAAAGGAAAAGCACTTGATATGTTAGAAGCTGGACCTGTACAAGGTTTTGATGCTAATATTATTGGTACTTCTAACTACGAGGATACAAAAGATTCAGATGTAGTCGTTATTACTGCTGGGATTGCTCGTAAACCAGGCATGAGCCGTGATGATTTAGTGCAAACAAATCAAAAAGTAATGAAAAGTGTTACTCAAGAAATTGTTAAATATTCTCCAAACTGTTTTATCATTGTGTTAACAAATCCTGTTGATGCCATGACATATACAGTATTTAAAGAATCAGGTTTCCCTAAAAACCGTGTAATTGGTCAATCTGGTGTACTTGATACTGCTCGTTTCCGGACATTTGTTGCTCAAGAACTTAATTTATCTGTGAAAGATATTACTGGTTTCGTTTTAGGTGGTCATGGTGATGATATGGTGCCATTAGTACGCTACTCATATGCTGGTGGTATTCCTTTAGAAACATTAATCCCTAAAGATCGTTTAGATGCAATTGTAGAGCGTACACGTAAAGGCGGCGGAGAAATCGTTAACCTGCTTGGAAATGGAAGTGCTTACTATGCACCTGCAGCATCACTTGTTGAAATGGTTGAAGCACTTGTAAAAGATCAACGTCGTGTTCTTCCTTCCATTGCATATCTTGAAGGTGAATATGGTTATGAGGGCATTTATCTTGGAGTACCAACAGTACTTGGTGCAAACGGAATTGAAAAGGTAATCGAATTAGAATTATCAGCGGATGAAAAAGCTGCATTAGATAAATCAGCTGAATCTGTTCATAAAGTAATGAAAGTATTAGCATAATCATATAAAATAAGGTTAAACTGAATCGATGCAGTTTAACCTTATTTTTTTGTACCTATTATATAAAAAGTGTTATGATTAATTCAAAGTTTTAGGCTGTTTTCGTAAAGTTTGTTGCTTTTTTAGTGATATTTTATTAAAAATCTGAGTTGATTGTAGCGGAGGACACTTGACTCCTGCGGGAAAAAGAGGGAAGTGGGAGACCCCGAAGGCGGTAACGCCGAGGAGGCTCCCATCCCTCCCCTCGGAAAGCAAGTGTCTGGAGCGGAAATCAACGGACTATGTTTTATAGTCTAAAAACAACAATTTATACTAAAAGAGTCAAGTTTTATTATCAGAAAATTGTAACCGTTTTCAAACGTTAGGGGTGTTTTAATGTTATTGAAAAAAAGAGGAAAACTAGGGAGAAAAATCGAACAAATAACAGTTGGAGAAAAATTAACGTTTACTGAAAAGATAGAAGATAAAGATTTGCTTCTATATTTAGGACTAACAAATGATGCAAATCCGCTATATATACAACATGATTACGCAGCTCAAACACCATTTGAAAGACCAATTGTACCAACAATTATGTTAACAGGATTTATTACCTCAGCTATATCAAAATATTTACCCGGTCCAGGCTCTCATATAGTAAAACAATCTCTGGAGTTTCCGAAACCTGTATATCACTATGAATCCATTCATTTTTTATTTGAAGTAACCGAAGTAAATAGAAAAAAACATATAATAGACATTAACATTCATGCAACAAATGAATTAAGTGAAACAGTCGTTACAGGTTCGGTAACCGTTTGTCCAACACACCGGATTGAAACATTAAATGAAAAAGCATTGGATAATTTTTAAAAAGATATAGCTTAGGCTGTATCTTTTTATTTGGCTTTGTTAAACTATGCTGTTGTTTCTGATAAAGTCCAGTGGGATATGCGTTCAGCTAGCTATACATCGAATAGAAATCGCTTTATATATACCATACAGGTAGCTTTAAAAATTATAACCATAAAAAATCCTTTTTCTAAATTGAAATCTTTTGGGAACCTTTTCATTATTATTATCGTACTTACAGTTAGATCATCAGGGGAGAAAGGAAGGTTGCTATGAGTTTAAAAAGAATATATACGATAACAGGTTTAATTATTACTGTTATCGTACTAGGGATCGTGTTAGTATCATCGTGGTACACGGTAGATGAATCTGAGCAGGCTGTTATCATGACGTTCGGTAAGGCTAATGAAGCAGTTCAAGAACCAGGATTACATTTTAAGCTTCCATGGCCAATTCAGTCTGTAGAAAAATTATCAAAAGAAACATTTAGTTTGCAATTTGGATATGAAGAAAAAAAAGGAAATATGAAAGATTTTCCGGACGAAACGAAAATGATTACTGGTGATGAGAACATCTTACAAGCTGATCTAGTTGTTCAATGGAAAATTACGAATCCTGAGAAATATTTATTTAATTCTGCGGAGCCTAAAGAAATTTTATATAATGCCACATCTTCTTCTTTAAGAAGTATTATTGGGAGCTCTAAAATCGATGATGCTTTAACATCAGGGAAAGCTAAAATTGAAGCAGGTGTAAGGGAACTCCTTTCATCATTAATTGAGAAATACGATATTGGGATTTCTATATTAGCTGTCAAATTACAGGATGTTGAGCTTCCAAATGCTGATGTCAGAAAGGCCTTTACGGATGTTACAGATGCTAGGGAGACGATGAATACTAAATTGAATGAAGCTGATAAATATAAAAATCAGCGTATAAATGAAGCGGAAGGAGAAAAAGATGCGATTATTTCTAAAGCGGAAGGAGAAAAAGCTTCTAGAATAGAAATTGCAAGAGGCGATGTTTCGGTTTTCAATAAATTATATAGTGAATATAAGAAAAATCCAGAAGTGACGAAAGATAGATTGGTATTAGAGACTTTAGAACAAGTGCTGCCCGGTGCAGAAATTTATATAATGAATGATGATGGAAATACAATGAAATACTTCCCTATTCGGCCAATAGAAAAAGATACTACTAAGCAAGAAACGAAAGAAGAAGGGGGAGAGCAAAAGAATGAAAGATGATACGATAATAAATTTTAAAGAAAAAAAGAGAGAAGATTTTGTTTGGAGAAAATACACTAAAATTGGAGTATTTTTTATCTCCTTAATCATTATTTTGGGATTAATCTTTTCTAATATTTTTATCGTTAAAGAAGGGGAATATAGAGTAATCCGCCAATTTGGGGAAGTGGTAAAAATAAAAAGTGAACCTGGATTGAACTTTAAAATTCCTTTTATTCAAACTGTATCTACACTGCCAAAATATCAAATGACCTACGATGTTTCAAAGGCAGAGATTAACACGAAAGATAAAAAGAGAATGATTATCGACAATTATGCCGTGTGGAAAATTGTTGATCCGAAAAAAATGATTTCGAATGCTAGAACAGTAGATAATGCCGAAAGACGAATGGAGGAATTTATTTATTCGATTGTTCGGACTGAATTGGGACATTTAAATTATGATGAAATTATTAATGATGAAAAATCTTCAAGGGGAAGTCTAAATGATAAAGTAACAAAAATGGTCAATGATCTATTAGAGCAGGACAATTACGGAATTGTCGTTACAGATGTTCGGACGAAAAGGACAGATTTACCAGAGGAAAATGAAAAGTCGGTATTTACACGAATGATTTCAGAACGTGAATCAAAAGCGCAAGAATATTTATCGAAAGGTGATGCAGGCAAAAAAAGAATTGAAGCAGAAACCGATCGAAAAGTGAAAGAAATGCTATCAAAAGCACAGGCGGATGCAGAAGTAATCCGTTCTGAGGGTGAGGGGGAAGCGGCAAAAATTTATAATCAAGCATTCTCTAAAGATAAAGAGTTTTACCACCTTTTTAGGACTCTCGAATCCTATAAGAAAACAATTGGTAATGAAACAGTGATTGTACTCCCATCGGATTCTCCATATGCAAAATTATTAATGGGTTATGCAAAATAACATGTAAGTATGGTCAGCAAATATGCTGGCCATTTTCCTTTTATAAAGTGAACATGCTAAAATGGATACAGGTAAATATACGAAAACTAAAATGATATAGGAGGGGAATGTATTGAAAAAAAAGTTAGTTTTAATTGATGGTAACAGCATAGCATATCGTGCCTTTTTTGCGTTACCACTATTAAATAATGATAAAGGAATACATACAAATGCGGTTTATGGTTTTACGACCATGCTAATGAAAATATTAAACGAGGAAACTCCAACAAATATATTGGTTGCTTTTGATGCGGGAAAAACGACTTTTCGTCATCAAACATTTAAAGAATATAAAGGTACTAGACAAAAGACCCCACCAGAGCTTTCAGAGCAATTTCCTTTTATTCGTGAGCTTTTAGATGCATATGGAATTAAAAGATATGAGCTTGAAAACTATGAAGCTGACGATATTATTGGGACACTATCTCTTCAAGCTGAAAAAGATGGGTATGAAGTAAAGGTTATTTCAGGAGATAGAGATTTGACCCAGCTTAGTTCTAAAGATACAACTGTGTGTATTACGAAAAAAGGGATAACTGAAATTGAAGAATACACACCGGAGTATATACTTGAAAAATATGGTTTTTCACCAGATAAAATTATTGACATGAAAGGCTTAATGGGGGATGCATCAGATAATATTCCAGGAGTACCAGGGGTTGGTGAAAAAACAGCCATTAAGCTTTTAAAAGAATTTAACTCATTGGAAGGGATATTTGCATCAATCGATCAAGTAAGTGGAAAAAAACTAAAAGAAAAACTTGAAGAATTTAAAGATCAAGCCGTCATGAGTAAGGAGCTTGCTACAATCTTAAGAGAAGCACCTGTAGCTATTACACTTGATGAAACCTCCTATACAAATGAAAACGATGAGAAACTTGTTTCCCTATTTAAAGAATTAGGATTTAATTCACTATTAGACAAGCTAGATGTTGACATTTCAAAGGAACAAAATGAAGAAATGGAGGAGCTTCATTTTGAAATAATAACCGACATTACTGAAGATCTTTTTTCTCAAGAAACTTCGCTTTACATTGAAATGCTAGAAGAAAACTATCATACTGGTGAAATTGTTGGATTAGGATTATGTAATCAAAATGGAGTGTATTATTTGCCCGTGGAAAAAGCCATAAAGTCTGATGTATTTAAAAATTGGGCAGAGGATCAAACAAAGGTTAAATATGTTTACGATGGCAAAGCTGCAATTGCATCATTAAGACGTTATGGAATTGATTTCAAAGGGATCGAATTCGACTTATTAATTGCTTCGTATTTACTTAATCCATCTGAGAATGTCGATGATTTTGCATCTGTTGCTAGACGTCACGGTTTTACAAATATTCATAGTGATGAAGCAATATACGGAAAAGGAGCAAAACGAAAAGTTCCAGAAGCAAACGTTTTAGCCGAACATGTAGCAAGAAAAGCATTTGGTATTTCCAAACTTGTTGCCCCATGCTTGTCTGATTTAGAAAAAAATGATCAGTTAAATTTGTTTACCGAATTAGAATTACCTCTCTCTTTTATTTTGGCGGATATGGAATCAGCAGGTATTAAGGTTGATATTGAGCGGCTTAATGAAATGGGAAATGAAATTATAGGACGTCTTAAAAAAATTGAGAAAAAGATTTTTGTATTAGCAGGGGAATCATTTAATATCAATTCACCAAAACAATTAGGAATTATTCTTTTTGAAAAGCTTGGATTACCATCTGTTAAGAAAACAAAAACAGGTTACTCCACTTCGGCTGATGTGCTAGAAAAACTCGAATCTAAACATGAAATCGTAAGGGAAATTCTTCATTATCGTCAATTAGGAAAATTGCAATCAACCTATATCGAAGGTCTTTTGAAGGTCGTTCATTCGGATAATAGTAGAATTCATACGAGATTTAATCAAGTACTTGCTCAGACAGGGAGATTAAGCTCTGTTGACCCGAATCTTCAAAATATACCGATTCGGCTAGAAGAAGGACGTAAAATAAGACAAGCATTTGTTCCTACTGAAAAAGATTGGCTAATCTTCTCTGCTGATTATTCTCAAGTTGAATTACGTGTGTTGGCTCATATCGCAGGTGATGAAAATCTGATTGAAGCCTTTAATGAGGATATGGATATTCATACAAAAACAGCGATGGATGTATTTCATGTAAGCAAGGACGAGGTCACAGATAATATGCGTAGACAAGCGAAAGCTGTTAATTTTGGTATTGTTTATGGAATTAGTGATTATGGTCTCTCTCAAAACTTAGGAATCACAAGAAAAGAAGCAGGTCAATTTATTGAACGCTATTTTGAAATCTTTCCTGGTGTAAAGGAATTTATGAGTGATGTGGTTCAAGAAGCCAAACAAAAAGGATTTGTTACAACTATTTTAAAACGAAGACGCTATATCCCAGAAATAACAAGTCGCAATTTTAATATTCGGAGCTTTGCAGAAAGAACCGCAATGAACACACCAATACAAGGCAGTGCTGCTGATATTATTAAAAAAGCTATGATTGATATGGCAGCCAGATTAGAAGAAGAAAAGCTCCAAGCCAAATTGCTTTTACAGGTACATGATGAATTGATTTTTGAGGCACCAAAAAACGAAATTGAACAATTAAAGAAAATAGTACCTGAAGTAATGGAAAATGCTGTGAAATTAAATGTGCCGCTTAAGGTCGATTATGCATATGGTCCAACATGGTTTGATGCGAAATAATTGATTTTGTTTTTTAACAAGGCTTTGTTGATAATAATTGTTGAAAAATGACCTATGAGGTATCAGATAGCAAGCTCAAAATATGCCTCACAAGATTTTTTCGCTTTTAACCAAGCCTGCAATTTAGTCTATATTAGAGGTGAGCAGCTGTGCCAGAGTTACCAGAAGTTGAAACGATAAGAAGGACATTACAAGAACTGGTTGTTGGGAAAACGATTCAACATGTTACAGTGTATTGGTCAAAAATCATAAAAAAGCCGATCGAAGTAGAGCAATTCAATGATGCTTTAGCTGGTGAAACAATTACGGATATAAATAGAAGAGGGAAATTTTTAATTATAAATACAACAACATTTGCTCTAGTTTCCCATCTGCGAATGGAAGGAAAGTACGGTCTTTTTAAAAGTTCCGAACCGTTTGATAAGCATACCCATGTTATCTTTCATTTTACGGATGGGACAGAGTTACGGTATCGTGATGTCCGTAAATTTGGTACGATGCATTTATTTTTAAAGGGGGAAGAGAATACCAACCTTCCACTTTCTCAATTGGGACCTGAACCATTTTCGGCAAATTTCACAAAAAAATATTTACAAGAAAAACTCAAAAAAACTGAACGGAAAATAAAACCCGTTCTTCTAGATCAAACAATTGTAACAGGGCTGGGGAATATTTATGTCGATGAAGCACTATTTCGTGCTAAAATCCATCCAGAAAGAAAGGCAAATACTCTTTCTAGCAGAGAAATTACGGAGCTTCACCGTGAGATTATTAATACTTTAACTGAAGCGGTAGAAAAAGGCGGAAGCACCATTCGTTCGTATGTAAATTCTCAAGGACAAATTGGGATGTTTCAATTACAGCTCTTTGCCTATGGAAGAAAAGGGGAAGAATGTAAAAGATGTGGAACGCCGATTGAAAAAATTGTGACTGGAGGAAGAGGTACCCACTTTTGTCCGAAATGTCAAAAAACGAAAAATAAATAAATGTCTTAAATTTTTATTTCGATGAGGTAGAAAATATGACGATGATTTTAGGGTTAACTGGTGGGATTTCTAGTGGGAAAAGTACAGTATCAAACATGCTATCGGCAAAAGGATATACGATAATTGATGCAGATATAGCTGCAAGGGAAGTAGTAAATATTGGTGAAAGTGCTTATCATCAAATAGTCGAAGCCTTTGGAGAGGACATACTACTTGAAGACAAGAGTTTAAATCGAAAAAAACTAGGCGGTATCGTATTTCATGATACGGAAAAAAGATTGCTTCTGAACAGTATTGTTCACCCTGCTGTCAGATCGTATATGCTACATAAAAAAGAAGAGGCAATTGCTGTAGGGAAGAAAACAGTCATAATGGATATCCCATTATTATTTGAAAGTAAACTTACGTATATGGTGGATCGAACAATCCTTGTATATGTCGATCAGATGGTTCAACTACAGAGGTTAATGAATAGGGATCAACTGTCAAAAGAAGAAGCACTAGCAAGAATGAATGCACAAATGCCACTGGAAGAAAAAATTAAATTATCCGATGCTGTTATTGATAATAATCAAGATATTGATAAGACGAAAAAACAGCTAGAAAACATTATTAATGATTGGAAGCTGCGTCCTTAATAAGCAAAACGAAAGAACAAAGAAATCACTATTACCATAAATAGTGATTTTTTTTGTTTTAGTATATGTGTTTTGTGAAATATACACCAATTAATACTTACATAATACAACAAATGTGTTATACTATTTTTAGCAAAACTACACAATAAGTATAACGTTAAATATTTGGAGGCTAGCATTGATGAAAACAAGAATAGCAATTAATGGATTTGGTCGAATTGGTCGAATGGTTTTTCGAAAAGCGATATTAGAAAATGATTTAGATATAGTAGCAATTAATGCAAGTTATCCGGCTGAAACATTAGCGCATTTAATTAAATATGACACCAATCATGGGAAATTTGATGCAGATATTCTTTATACTGAAGAAGCATTAATTGTAAATGGACATCGAATTCAGTTACTTAATCAGCGCAATCCAAATGAACTTCCTTGGGAAGAACTAAATATAGATATCGTTATTGAAGCTACTGGAAAATTTAATGCACGTGATAAAGCAGCACTTCATTTACAAGCTGGTGCAAAAAAAGTTATATTAACAGCTCCAGGGAAAAATGAAGATGTAACCATTGTAATGGGAGTAAATGAAAGCGCATTAAATATATCAGAACATGATATTATTTCTAATGCCTCTTGTACAACCAATTGTTTAGCTCCTGTTGTAAAAGTTTTACATGAGCAATTTGGAATAGAAAATGGCTTGATGACTACGGTCCATGCATATACAAATGATCAAAAGAACATTGATAATCCACACAAGGATTTACGTCGTGCACGTGCATGTGCTCAATCAATTATTCCTACCACTACAGGGGCAGCAAAAGCATTAGCGCTAGTTCTTCCTGAGTTAAAAGGAAAACTGCACGGAATGGCATTAAGGGTGCCGACACCAAATGTATCACTTGTAGATTTAGTGGTGGATTTGAAGAAAGAGATTACAGTAGAAGATGTCAATAATGCTTTTATTACAGCTTCAACGGGATCTCTGCAAGGGATTTTAGATTATACAACTGAACCGCTTGTATCTATTGACTTTAATACAAATCCTCATTCTACAATTATCGATGGATTATCAACTATCGTAATGGAAGGAAAAAAAGTAAAAGTTCTCGCTTGGTATGATAATGAATGGGGCTATTCCTGCCGCGTTGTCGATCTAACAAAATACGTAGGTAAAGAACTAAATAAGAAATCAGAAGTTAATATTGGCTAGGAACAAATACGCAAACGCCTTGATCAGCCTCGAGGGGCTAGGTGCTGGAGCTGGGCGATGAATAAAGCTTGCTGAGGACAGCAAGCTTTTTTTAATCAAATAATTTTTGAAATGTATATTGCAAAAAGAAATTAAACCAAGTATACTAATTTTCGTGAACTTCACTAAGTAATAGATTGAAAAATTTAATATTAGTGACTACTTAAAGGGTTAGGACCTCTTAGGACTAACTTTCCCCCGTGGTAGTTGCGTATGTGTGACAGCGATTAAGTTTATTTACCGCAAAAATATTAAGTTTAAGGGGGAACGATCAATGGAAACAATGGGTCGTCATGTAATTTCTGAATTATGGGGTTGCAATTTTGAAAAGTTGAACAATATGGATTTTATTGAAAAAACGTTTGTTGATGCAGCATTAAAGTCTGGTGCTGAAATACGTGAAGTTGCGTTTCATAAATTTGCTCCACAAGGTGTAAGTGGAGTGGTAATCATTTCTGAATCTCATTTAACTATCCATAGTTTTCCTGAACATGGATATGCTAGTATTGATGTGTACACATGCGGGAATTTAGATCCCAACATTGCCGCTGATTATATAGCTGAAAGTTTAAATGCTGAGAAAAGGGAAACCATTGAACTACCTAGAGGTATGGGTTCCGTAGAAGTAAAACAATCGTAAATAAAATGTACTTTAATAAATTCAAGTAAGAAACTAGTAACGGGGTATGTATACCTCGTTTTTTTCTTGTGATTTTCATTTGTTTTATATATCATGAAAGTAATAAAGATCTTTAAATGGAGCTGATCATCTATGAAATGTCCTTCATGTTCACACAGTGGAACACGTGTTGTTGATTCGCGTCCAATAGACGAGGGGCGTTCGATTCGTAGAAGGCGAGAATGTGAACTTTGCTCCTTTCGATTTACTACTTTTGAGAAAGTGGAAGAGACACCGCTCATTGTAGTCAAAAAGGAAGGAGTAAGAGAAGAATTTACCCGTGAAAAAATATTACGAGGATTAATAAAAGCCTGTGAAAAAAGGCCGGTAGCACTTGCACAATTAGAAAAAATATCATTAGAGATTGAGAAGGAATTAAGAAATCTTGGCTACTCTGAGGTTAATTCAGAATTTATTGGCGAATTAGTAATGGACAAGCTTGCAAAGGTTGATGAGGTAGCATATGTACGGTTTGCTTCTGTGTATCGACAATTTAAGGATATTAATGTGTTTTTAGAAGAGTTAAAGGAATTGATTAAAAAAGAACAGTAAAGGCTAGAGATAACTTGTCTAGCCTTTTTTAAAATATTGCTTTGTTAAACGCTCAGAGGGCGTTTTTCTAATAAGGAAGTGTAATAATGAATCAAATGTGGAATGAGGTCCAGCCTGTTGATCGGTACCAAGTAGTATCTAATGGACTCCTGCATGAATATGATCGGAAGGTCATCTCGTTTCTATATCAGCCATTAATCGGAACGAATTGTTTTAGTTTATATTCTATTCTTTGGAATGAATTGGAGGAGAACAGACTTTGGTCAGATGAATGGACACATTATCACTTAATGAATTTTTTAGCATTAAACTTAAAAGAAATTTATGAGGCACGATTAAAACTTGAAGGTATCGGATTACTTAAAACATATGTAAAAAAAGCAGGGGATGAACGAAGTTTCATTTACGAGCTTCAACCACCACTATCACCTGAGCAATTTTTCACCGATGGGATGCTCAACGTTTTTTTATATAGACAATTAGGGCATAGTCATTTTCAAAGATTAAAAAAGTTTTTCTCTGATCGAGCAATAGAAAAGGATGCACATCAGGAAATTACTCGAACTTTTCAAGATGTATTTACCACTAATGGAAATCAATTTATTCAAGATGTAGATGCGCAAAATGCGAGTACGATTGACAATCATCACCAGTATATCTCACGAAAAAATACAAGTACAATAAAAGTAAATGCAGAGGATTTTAATTTTGAATTATTGTTTGCAGGTTTACATGAGTTACTAATACCCAAAAAAGCGATTACTAAGCAGGTAAAAGAAGCAATTAGTAATCTTGCTTTTTTATATAATGTCAATGCTGTTGAAATGAAAAATTTACTTCTTAGCTCCCTTAATTCTGAACAAGAAATAGATATAAATGAACTTCGTAAGGCCACTAGAGATTGGTATCAATTAGAGCATGCTGATGAGGTTCCCAAATTAGTGGATCGCGTGCAGCCAAGTATCCACCGAGACGTTTCAGAAGAAACAAAAACTCAAGAGGATAAATTAATTTATTATTTAGAGATTACATCCCCTCGTCAGCTTCTAATCGATATTTCGGATGGAGCAGAACCTTCAAAAGGTGATCTGCAAGCGATTGAGGAAATTATGTTTCAACAGCAGCTCCCAGCTGGTGTTGTGAATGTTTTAATTCAATATGTTATGCTAAAAACAGATATGAAATTGACCAAAAATTACTTAGAAAAAATCGCCTCCCACTGGTCTAGAAAAAAAGTGAAAACAGTAAAAGAGGCAATGGAATTAGCAAAAAACGAACATCGCCAATATCAACAATGGGCTGATAATAAAAAGGATAAAAAAACGATTAAGAAACCAACAATTCGTACAGAAAAATTACCAAAATGGTTTACTGAGAAAGATGAAATACCTAAAGAAAATATTGATATTCAGGATGAAGAATCCATTGAAGAAAAGCGTAGAAGACTTGAATCCATTCAAAAAAAATATAAAAACGGGAGGTGAAAAAGTTGGAAAGCATTAATGATACATTAAGAAGTCTATCCATGAACAGTAGCTTTAAACAAAGATATAGCGATATGAAACATGAAATTATGAATCATCCAGATATCCGACAATTTTTTCTAAGCCATCAAGGTGAGATAACATCATCGATGGTAGAAAACAGTTTGATGAAATTGTACGAGTATATTACTCAAACGAAGGATTGTCAGGCATGTTCTAGGCTAGAAAGTTGCGTAAATATGATGCAGGGATTTGAACCAAAATTAATTTTAAACAGCAATTCTATTGATATTCAATATCATCCGTGCAGGAAAAAAATTGTACATGATGAACGGAAAAAGACGGAAAAATTAATTCAAAGCATCTATGTACCTAAGGATATATTACAAGCGTCTTTTGCTGATTTTTCTTTGGAATCAGATGGAAGATTAATGGCCTATGAACATGCAGAGCGTTTTGTACGAGAATATGAAATTGGTAAAAAAATGAAGGGTCTTTACCTTTATGGTAAGTTTGGCGTTGGTAAATCCTATTTATTAGGGGCGATTGCTAATCATTTAGCAGAAAAGAAACAAATCTCTTCTTTAATCGTTTACGTTCCGGAGTTTTTCCGGGAAATGAAGCAATCATTAAGTGATCATTCCACTAATGATAAGCTGGAAGTGGTAAAAAAAGCGCCTGTTTTAATGCTAGATGACATTGGAGCTGAAGTAATGACGAGCTGGACAAGGGATGAAATTCTTGGTTCAATTATACAGTTTCGAATGCAAGAGAATTTGCCTACCTTCTTTTCTTCTAATTTTGACTATGGAGAACTCCAACATCACCTTACCTACTCTCAAAGAGGTGAAGAAGAAAAAATCAAAGCAGCACGAATTATGGAGAGAATTAAATATTTATCAACACCCATACTAGTTAACGGTCCAAATTTAAGAAACTAGGATGGGTAATACTTCTAGTGTCTGTTCAAAAATTCGACTGCTATTTTTCTCGGACTTTTTGATCAACCTCTTCTAAATTGTCCAAGCAACCCATATATATATAACATGGATTATTCCATGTTAAGGGGGGATATGCTTGGACTTTATTTTTAAAGAAATAGATGATGCCATTTGGCTTCATGAGTATTTTATTAAAAGAAATAAAAATGTTTGGTTCCATGAGACAATTTTTCAAAATCAAAAACAATATTTTCTAACGATTGATGTAAATGTGGTTCCTAAAGAAGAGGTTAAGTCTGGATTTATTAAATTTATCATAATGAAAAAGCGGGTAGATTGGGTTAAAGATATTCTTAAAGAGTATTTTTATTATAAAGAGGATTCCGAACAAAATAATATATTAGACATTGTGATTGAGATGTTCAACGGTGAAAGAAAAGAACTGACAAACAATATAGGGAAGATGAATGATGAGGAAATGATTCAAGAAGCGATATTTCCTTTATTTGAACAACATGAATCAGTTTCTTTTGACTCTTTGATTAAATTTAGACTAAAAAAATATTTTGATCAATTAATTCAATATGTCGAAATGGCGATTGATGAATATAAAATGGAACAGGAATACCAAGTTTTCATTCAAATGTTAAGGGATTATCTTCATAAACGCGAGCCACTAATGAATACAATTCGAATTTATTTCGGAAGCAAGGTTAGGTTTTATAATGAACAATTTAAGGAACTTTCGAGAGAAGAAATTTCAGATTTATTGGATAGAAGGCTATTAACAAATCATCCTGTATATATTGATTCTGTTACAATTGCCCCATTATTATCAATCGCGCCAAAGAACATATACCTATATGTAGATTCAGAAGAAAATGGTTTGAACCGTACGATTCAAAATATTTTTGAAGAGAGAGTTGTGCTGTTAAGAAAAGAACAGTTTTGGTTAGAAAAAAGTACATTAGCTGATGATACTGTAAAGCGTTGAAAAATTTTTCTTGCCTCTTGATTTTCTTGGACGAACGAACTATAATTACGTACATATTAAGAAAAATGTATATTGCCTTAATAAGAGGCTTGTTTAATAAAAACAGTTAAATGTAATGATGAGGACAAGAGTATTCCTTTACGGTTCACAGAGAGGAAAGATCAGGTGAAACTTTCCAACACGAATTGAGTACTTACCACCTCTAAACAGCAGCTGCAAACGATTTTCCTATTAGCAGCTGACGGAAACATTCCGTTACAAATGATCCGAAGTCATATTGTCTTTTCTTCAATATGAAAACTAGGGTGGAACCACGTGTGTTAAACTCGTCCCTTTCCATAGGGACGAGTTTTTTTAATTTAGGCTTTGTTACTTGAGTATTGTTGAAAAAATCACCTGTATAGTATACGTGAGACAATTTCTTTAGTGAATCATGCTGTACATATACCACCTAGGGTTATTAGGAACAACAACATTGTTTAACAATGCCTTTTTATAAATAAATAAAGGAGTGTACAAAATGTCTGACATGATTAAAATGATTTTTCCAGATGGTGCTGTAAAGGAGTTTCCTAATGGAACAACAACAGAAGATATCGCAGCATCCATCAGTCCTGGATTAAAGAAAAAAGCCATTGCAGGTAAAGTAAACGAAAAATTAATTGATCTTCGTACACCAATTACTGCTGATGGATCAATTGAAATCGTAACGCCTGACCATAACGATGCAATTGAGGTGCTTCGTCATAGTACAGCACACTTAATGGCTCAAGCGATAAAACGTATTTATGGAAATGTAAAATTGGGTGTTGGCCCTGTCATTGAAGGCGGATTTTACTATGATATGGATCTCGAGGTTTCCATAACACCTGAGGATTTGTCAAAAATTGAAAAAGAAATGAAGAAAATTGTTAGTGAAAACCTTGAAGTTGTTCGTAAAGAGGTTACTCGCGATGAAGCAAAAGTCCTTTTTGCTGATGATGAATATAAGCAGGAATTAATTGAGGCTATTCCTGCAGATGAAAAGGTTACAATCTATGAGCAAGGAGAATTCTATGATCTTTGCCGCGGTATACATGTTCCTTCAACTGGTAAAATTAAAGAATTTAAACTTCTAAGCATTGCTGGAGCGTATTGGCGCGGAGATAGTGACAATAAAATGTTACAACGTATTTATGGTACAGCCTTCTTCAAAAAGGATGATCTTGAAGAGCATTTACGCTTCCTAGAAGAGGCGAAAGAACGTGATCATCGTAAATTAGGTAAAGAATTGAACCTATTTATGAATTCTCAAAAGGTTGGTCAAGGTCTTCCATTATGGCTCCCTAAAGGCGCAACCATCCGCCGTGTAGTAGAACGTTATATTGTAGATAAAGAAGAACGACTTGGCTACAATCATGTTTATACACCAATTATGGGAAGTGTTGATCTTTATAAAACGAGCGGCCATTGGGATCATTACCAAGATGATATGTTCCCTGTAATGGAAATGGATAATGAACAATTAGTCCTTCGCCCGATGAACTGCCCGCATCATATGATGGTTTATAAAAATGGAATTCATAGTTACCGTGAATTGCCAATCCGTATAGCAGAGCTTGGTACAATGCATCGATATGAAATGTCAGGAGCTCTTTCAGGATTACAACGTGTTCGTGGTATGACTTTGAATGATGCACATATCTTTGTCCGTCCAGATCAAATCAAAGAGGAATTCCAAAGGGTTGTTGAGCTTATTATCGCTGTTTATAAAGATTTCGATATTAAAGATTATTCATTCCGTTTATCGTATAGAGATCCTGAAGATAAAGAAAAGTATTTTGATGATGATGAAATGTGGAATAAAGCACAAAGTATGCTCAAGGAAGCTATGGATGATTTAGGTCTTGATTATTTTGAAGCGGAAGGAGAAGCAGCATTCTATGGTCCTAAATTAGATGTACAAGTCCGGACAGCATTAGGAAAAGATGAAACACTTTCTACTGTTCAACTTGATTTCTTGCTTCCTGAGCGCTTTGATTTATCTTATGTTGGGGAAGATGGAAAACAACATCGTCCTGTTGTTATCCATCGCGGTGTTGTGTCGACAATGGAACGCTTTGTTGCATACTTGATTGAGGAGTACAAAGGTGCATTCCCAACTTGGTTAGCACCTGTTCAAGCTGTGGTTATTCCAGTTTCTCCTGACGTACATTTTAATTATGCAAAACAAGTAGAAGAAAAGCTTAAATCTGAGGGATTCAGGGTAGAATTAGATGCGCGTGATGAAAAAATCGGCTACAAAATTCGCGAGCATCAAATGCAAAAAATTCCGTATATGCTTGTTGTCGGTGACAATGAAGTAAGTGAAAATGCTGTAAATGTTCGTAAATATGGAGAACAGAAATCTGAAACAATTCCTTTTGAGCAATTTATTGCCGATTTGAAAAAAGAAGTAGTCAAGTAAGCATAAAAACTATTGCGAAAAAAACAAGAGTTTGATATTATAAATAATGTTGAAAAAAAGAAGTAGAAATAATGAAAAGCCATTTGACATCAAATTGTAATTCATGATATATTATCTAAGGTAAATTGAATATTTGTTTGAGGAAAAGAAGAAGCACCCGCTTCTCGCCTGATTGACGCAATTTTGCAGTTGGCAGGTTTCGAAATTCATCACATTCTAAACTATTCATGCGTGGATGTAAAGTGCGGGTATCTTCAGGAGACCTGCACTTTTTTATTGTTTAAGAAACCAATGTTAGCGCAAAAAATTGTGTTCAAACGGTATAGCAGGAAAGATTCTTCACCCAAACCATGTATTCTATGCTTGCTCAAAAGTAAGCTAAGTTACTCTTAAAGTGATTTAGAAATAAATCTGATCAACGCAAAAAACCTTGGAGGTGGCTAATTATTAGCAAAGATATGATGGTTAACGATGGCATTCGTGCTCGTGAAGTTCGTCTTATTGGTCAAAATGGCGAGCAGCTAGGTGTTAAATCTCGAAATGAAGCAATTGAGATTGCATCACGAGTGAATCTTGATCTTGTTCTTGTTGCTCCAAATGCAAAACCACCAGTAGCCAAAATTATGGATTATGGTAAATATCGTTTTGAACAGCAAAAGAAAGAAAAAGAAGCACGTAAAAATCAAAAAGTTATCAACTTAAAAGAGGTTCGTTTGAGCCCAACGATTGATGAACATGATTTTAATACTAAGCTACGTAATGCTCGTAAGTTTCTTGAAAAGGGCGATAAAGTTAAAGCTTCTATTCGTTTTAAAGGTCGTGCCATCACACATAAAGAAATTGGTCAAAAGGTTCTTGACCGTTTCGCGAATGAATGTGATGACGTTAGCACAATCGAATCGAAACCGAAAATGGACGGTCGTAGTATGTTCTTAGTATTAGCACCAAAAACTGAAAAGTAATGTCTGAAGGAGGAAATATCCTATGCCAAAAATGAAAACTCACCGCGGCTCAGCAAAGCGTTTCAAAAGAACAGGTTCTGGTAAATTAAAACGTTCTCATGCTTACAGAAGCCATATGTTTGCTAACAAAACTGTAAAACAAAAACGTAAGCTTCGTAAAGCAACACTTGTTTCTAAAGGTGATTTTAAACGTATTCGTCATATGCTTGACAATCTTAAGTAATAAGCGATTTATATAGGAGGGAAATAATATGCCACGTGTAAAAGGCGGAATAGTTAGCCGCAGACGTCGTAAAAAAGTATTGAAATTAGCTAAAGGTTATTTTGGTTCAAAACATACATTATATAAAACAGCCAATGAACAAGTAATGAAATCTTTAATGTATGCTTACCGTGACCGTCGTCAGAAAAAACGCGACTTCCGTAAGCTTTGGATTACTCGTATCAATGCAGCTGCTCGTATTAACGGTTTATCATATAGCCGTTTAATGCACGGCTTAAAGCTTGCTGGTATTGAAGTAAACCGCAAAATGCTTGCTGATCTTGCGATTCATGATGAAAAAGCATTTGCAGAACTTGCAAACCAAGCTAAAGCACAATATTCAAAATAAGACTTTATAAAAGCCATTCCTCTATTATTTGAAGGATGGCTTTTTATATTGTCATAACAGCTAATCTTTTAAAATATCTTTTATAAGAGACCATCATCAAGAATTCAACAACAAAGGCGGGTGAAGTTAGTGAATGAGCAATTGTTAATGTTATTTTCATTTGTTGAGGGAAGCGCAATTTTAGCTCCATTTATGTTTATTCTATTTCATTTACTTCGTCAGTTTCTTTTTATCCCAGTTGCAATTGTATGTATGGCAGGAGGCATATTATTCGGCAGCTTACTTGGAATCATATATTCCTTAATCGGATTACTGCTTTTGTCAGCACTTTTTTATTTTTGTATTAAAAAAATGCCCAAAACCTACGAAAAGCTATTAAGAATTAAATTAAAGTGTTTTGGTCACCATGCAAAACTTACTGTTGGGCAAATTGCCATATTACGCTTAGTTCCTTTCTTTCATTATCATTTACTAAATGTTTGCCTGTTAGAAAGAAATTCAACATTGAAGAGCTATATGAAGGGTTCGTTAATATCTAATATACCTCTTGTAGTATTTTATACTGTATTTGGTCAGTTTATCTCCCGTTTTACTCCTACAATGATCGTAATTATTCTCTTAGCACTATCCATATTATTTTTTATTTTACGAGAAAAAGTGGTTGTTATGAAATGGAAAGAGTTTTTTCAAGGTACATAAAAAACTGCTGAACAGATCTCAGCAGTTTTTATTTTTCAGTACTAATTCTTTTATCGGACTTTTCCAATCAATCGCTGCATTTGGGTACCTAAGACTAATTTCTTTTTCCAAAAACAAAAAGTCTTGATATGTGAGTCCGTTTAACGCACTAATACTATGCGGCCACACGAAGATAGACACAACTTCAAAGGATTGTTCAGTCGTTCCCAAATATTTTTCACCTTCAAATAATACACCATTATAAGTGATGAGAAAATTTTTACGAACATTTTCTGTTTCATCATAAAAGAAATACCTTTTTTCCTCATGTGCTAATTCTAATTTTCGCTTTGGATTAAATAGATATTTTATTATCTTAATGATTAGGTAAATAATTAATGCAAAAAGTGCTAGTCGTATAAACCAAAGCATCATATTTTCCTCCAATTCCGTATTATTATCTATTGTGTTACGAATGACTAAAAAAAAAGATTCATTTTTTTTAAAAAGGAAGATTTTAATAGGAATTTTTGCATTTTTTCGATTACATCTATTATAATATTTATGGTAAATACACATAATTTTTTGGAGGTCGAACGAATGGCAAATCTTGATGAAACGCTTACAATGCTAAAGGACCTAACTGATGCTAAAGGAATCCCAGGCAATGAAAAAGAAGCACGAGATGTGATGAAAAAATACATAGAACCATTTGCGGATGAAGTAGAAACCGATGGTTTAGGGAGCTTGATAGCTAAAAAGGTTGGAGATGCAAATGGTCCGAAAATCATGGTTGCCGGACACTTAGATGAAGTAGGTTTTATGGTAACGCAAATTGATGATAAAGGCTTTATTCGTTTTCAAACAGTTGGGGGCTGGTGGTCCCAAGTAATGCTTGCTCAGAGGGTCACCATTGTTACCAAAAAAGGAGATATTACAGGAGTGATCGGCTCAAAGCCGCCACATATTTTATCGCCTGAGGCTAGGAAAAAGCCTTATGAAATTAAAGATATGTTTATTGATATTGGGGCATCAAGCAGGGAAGAGGCATTAGAATGGGGAGTCATTCCAGGTGACATGGTTGTTCCATATTTTGAATTCACAGTGATGAATAATGAAAAAATGCTATTAGCAAAAGCGTGGGATAATCGAATCGGATGTGCAATTGCTATTGATGTATTAAAAAACTTAAAAAATGAAGACCATCCTAACATTGTTTATGGTGTTGGGAATGTTCAAGAAGAAGTAGGGCTTCGCGGGGCAAAAACGGCTACTCAAAAAATCCAGCCAGATATTGGCTTCGCTGTAGATGTAGGAATCGCGGGAGATACACCTGGGATTACTGAAAAAGATGCATTGAGCAAAATGGGGAAAGGTCCACAAATCATCCTTTACGATGCATCAATGGTTTCACACAAAGGTTTGCGAGATTTAGTCGTTGGTGTGGCAGAAGAATTAAATATTCCATATCAATTTGATGCGATCCCTGGTGGAGGAACAGACGCTGGCTCCATTCATTTAACAGCAAACGGTGTTCCAGCATTAGCCATTACTATTGCAACACGCTATATTCATTCTCATGCAGCAATGCTTCACCGTGATGATTTTGAAAACACAGTTAAACTAATTACAGAGGTAATTAAACGCTTAGACCAGGAAACAGTTAATAAAATCACGTTTGATTAATGAATAAAAACCCGATGCAAAAGCATTGGGTTTTTACTTTAGCAAAAACATACGGGATTTATGTGCTATTAATGTTTCAGGCCTTGTTCTAATGTTTCAAGCATTGTATGCTTCTCTTGGTCACCTGAATGATTCCAAATAACTTCAAATAAAACACCTAAACCTGGTAACATTTTTTCTTCGCCTCTTTGAATAGCATCAACTATAGTATCTTCTAGCTGATCTTGAGTATTACCGGAAACATTATGAATAATCGCATTCCTGAGATTTAAGTTCATATTCCGCACTCCTTTTAAATATTTTTCTTTATTAGGGTGTCACTGTTTGAATTTAATATGTATAAAATTTAAGTTATAATGAGATATTGAGAAGTAATGAAGGAGTATGTATGGTGAAATATATAGAATCATTAAAGAACCCGCAAGTTAAACAATGGAAAAAGTTATTAACTAAAAAAGAGCGCGAAAAAACAAATACATATATTGTTGAAGGTTTTCACCTTGTAGAAGAAGCGTTAAAAAATAAAGAAAATATAGTTGAAGTGATATATAGTGAAGAAATAGATCTTCCCGGTCATTGGGATGTAAGTAATCTTTCTATAACTAAAATTACGCCTGATATTAGTAAAACGATATCAGATACAGAGACGACACAAGGTGTTTTTGCGATTTGTCGAATGATTCAACCTTCACTATCTATTTTAAAAGGGAAATCGTATATTTTAATCGATGCTGTTCAGGATCCGGGTAATATTGGAACAATTATACGTACATCGGATGCAGCAGGTATCGATACGGTTATTTTGGGACAAGGAACGGTGGATGTCTATAATCCGAAAGTACTCCGCTCAGCGCAAGGGAGCCACTTCCATATCAATTTAGTTTTTGGAAATTTAGAAGAATGGATTCAAAAATTTGATCAGGAACAAATCCCTGTATATGGGACAGCATTAGAAAATGGAATTCCTTTTAAGCAAGTACAACCGCAAGAATCATTCGCACTCATGGTTGGAAATGAAGGAAGTGGAGTTTCTAAGAATTTATTATCTTTAACAAAGCAAAATTTATATATTCCTATCCATGGGCAGGCTGAATCACTTAATGTAGCGGTTGCTGCAGGAATTCTTATGTACTACTTAAAAGGATAAAATAAATTTGAAATTCATTTAACAAAATACTATAATAAAATCAATTCAATAAATAAAAGACAATGATAGGGAAAAGTAACTTAATGTAACATTTAGGGAGAAAATGCCTAAGACTGGAAGCATTTTTATGAAAAGTTAAGTGAAGTTCACCCCAGGAGTCAGCATCGGGACCGTTTATTTAACGTAAAGATGCCTCGGTGAAAAGCCGTTATTCTATGAAGATGAGCATAGTAATACGAAATGCTAATTAGGGTGGTACCGCGATGATAAACTCGTCCCTTCTCAGGACGAGTTTTTTTTATGCTCTAAATTAAAGGAGGTTTAAACAATGGAGGAAAGATTAAAAGAGCTGCAAACAGAAGCATTAACTAAAATTGAACAAGCGATCGATTTGAAATCATTAAATGATATCCGTGTTGCTTATTTAGGAAAGAAAGGCCCAATTACTGAGGTTTTAAGAGGGATGGGTAAACTATCCGCTGAAGAACGCCCAAAAATGGGGGCTCTTGCTAATGAAGTAAGAGAAGCAATAACTAATAAGCTTGAAGAAAAGATTAGCGCACTTGAAGCAGAAGTGGTTGAAAAACAATTGGCTGCAGAAACGATCGATGTCACACTTCCAGGTCGTTCAGTAAACAGTGGAAATCATCATCCCTTAACGAGAGTAATCGAAGAAATTGAAGATTTATTTATCGGCATGGGATACAAAGTAGCGGAAGGTCCAGAAGTTGAGAAAGATTATTACAATTTTGAAGCCTTGAATCTGCCAAAAGGTCATCCTGCTCGAGACATGCAAGATTCTTTCTATATTACTGAGGACATTCTTCTTCGTACACATACTTCACCTGTTCAAGCAAGAACAATGGAAAAACATGAAGGAAAAGGCCCTGTTAAAATTATTTGTCCTGGTAAGGTTTATCGTCGAGACAATGATGATGCAACCCATTCCCATCAATTTATGCAAATTGAAGGACTTGTTGTCGACGAAAATATTACAATGGGAGATTTAAAGGGAACATTAGAGGTATTTGCAAAGAAAATGTTCGGTGAAGATCGTCAAATTCGTTTACGTCCAAGTTTCTTCCCATTTACAGAGCCTTCTGTAGAAGTAGATGTATCCTGTTTCCTATGTGGGGGAAAAGGTTGTCATGTATGTAAGAAAACTGGATGGATTGAAATGCTGGGAGCTGGTATGGTTCACCCTAATGTTTTAGAAATGGGTGGATTTGATTCAAAAAAATATACTGGATTTGCTTTCGGTATTGGTGCGGAAAGAATTGCGATGTTGAAATATGGTATTGATGATATCCGTCATTTTTATACAAATGATATTCGTTTCTTAAAGCAATTTTCGGCACATGAATAATAGGTTAGGAGGAGAAAAACATGTTTGTTTCATATAAATGGCTTCAGGAATATGTTGATTTAAATGGAATTTCCGCAGAAGAATTAGCAGATAAAATCACAAGAAGCGGAATTGAAGTAGAAGGTGTTGAGCATAAAGCTTCGACCATCAAAGGAGTCGTTGTTGGTCATGTTTTAGAATGTGAAAAACACCCGAATGCGGACAAATTAAATAAATGCTTAGTTGACCTTGGCGCGGAAGCTCCAGTGCAAATAATTTGCGGTGCAAAAAATGTAGCTAAAGGACAAAAAGTAGCTGTTGCTATTCCTGGTGCAGTGTTGCCTGGAAACTTTAAAATCAAAAAATCAAAATTACGTGGTGAAGAATCAAATGGAATGATTTGTTCTTTACAGGAATTAGGAATAGAAGGAAAGCTTATTCCGAAAGAGTATTCTGAAGGTATTTTTGTTTTCCCTAATGATGTTGAAGTTGGATCTGATGCATTAGCATTGTTAAACTTAGATGATAAAATCTTAGAATTAGGTTTAACACCAAATCGTTCAGATTGCTTAAGTATGTTAGGTGTTGCCTATGAAGTAGCGGCTATTCTTGGAGTCGATGTAAAATTACCTGGAATAAATGTTAAAGAAGTTTCAGAAAAGGCTTCCGAATATATTTCCATAAAGGTTGAAGTAAAAGAAGAAAACCCGTTATATGTGGCAAAGATCATTAAAAATGTAAAAATTGGACCTTCTCCATTATGGATGCAAACAAGATTAATGTCTGCTGGGATTCGTCCACATAATAATGTAGTTGATATTACCAACTATATTCTACTTGAGTATGGTCAACCATTACATGCATTTGACTATAACAAGTTAGGATCTAAAGAAATTGTCGTTCGTCTTGCACATGAAGGGGAAAAAATCATTACACTAGATGATGCAGAAAGAACATTGAAAGCGGAGCACTTAGTTATTACGAATGGTAAAGAGCCGGTTGCATTGGCAGGAGTTATGGGCGGTGCAAATTCCGAAGTTAGTGATTCAACTACAACTGTATTACTTGAATCCGCATATTTCAATGGTCAAACTGTCCGCAATGCTTCAAAAGATCATGGCTTACGTAGTGAAGCAAGTGCTCGTTTTGAAAAAGGGGTCGATCCTAATCGTATACATGAAGCTGCCGAACGTGCTGCACAATTAATGGCTGAGTATGCAGATGGGGAAGTGCTGGAAGGGATTGTTGAAGAAAATACATTAACAATCGAACCAGCTATTGTAGAAATCTCCCTTAAGAAAATAAATGGTGTCCTTGGAATGAATATTTCTGTTAATGAAGTAGCAGAGATGTTTAAAAGACTTCAATTTGATGTGACAATCGAAAACGAAAGCTTTATAGTAACGGTTCCAACTAGACGTGGAGATATTACAATTGAAGAGGATCTAATTGAAGAGGTTGCTCGTCTGTATGGGTATGATAATTTACCAACAACATTACCTACGGGTGCTTCTATACCGGGTGAACTAAATGATGCACAAAGGAAACGTCGTGCAGTAAAAAGATTTTTAGAAGGAGCAGGCTTATATCAAGCAGTTACGTACTCCCTAACCAGTAATGAAAAATCAACAAAATATGCAATTGAAAAACGTGAACCTATCCGTTTAGCAATGCCGATGAGCGAGGAAAGAAGTCATTTACGTTTAAGTATTATCCCTGAACTTCTGGATGTTGTATCTTACAATCTTGCCAGAAAAAATGATTCGGTGTTCTTATATGAAATTGGATCTGTCTTTTTGAAAACAACTGATCATAAACAACCTGAAGAATATGAGCATTTAGCTGGTGCAATAACTGGTTTATGGCATTCTCAGTTATGGCAAGGTGAGAAAAAATCAGTCGATTTTTATGTAGCAAAAGGAATTTTAGAAGGCATATTTGATAAACTTGGAGTAAGTAAATCCATTTCGTATCAAGCAGCAAAAATTGAAGGCATGCATCCAGGAAGAACTGCAGAGATTATCCTTAATGGGAATGTAATTGGATTTGTTGGTCAAGTTCATCCACAAGTACAAAAAGATATGGATTTAAAAGAGACATATGTATTCGAATTAAAAACGAAATCAATTTTTGAAAGTGATGTTCAGCCATTAAAATACTCTTCGATTCCACGATTCCCATCAATTACAAGAGATATTGCATTAGTGGTAGATTCTAAGGTGGAAGCTGGAAAACTAAAAGAAATCATTGAAGAAGCTGGTGGAAATCTATTAAAAGAAGTTACGATTTTCGATCTTTATGAAGGAGAGCATATGGAACCAGGTAAAAAATCCATCGCTTACTCTTTAAAATATTTTGATCCAGAACGTACTTTAACAGATGAAGAAGTTGTGAAAGCACATGATAAGGTCCTTAAGGCAGTTAAGGAACAAGCAGGTGCTGAATTAAGAGGCTAAAAATAAAAACGCGGATACTAATTTCCGCGTTTTTATTTTTTCAAAAGGTAAGAAAGTATAAAATTTACTAAGGATATTAGGCGTGAAAACTGTCTGCTGTGTCTAGCTCCAGCGCCTATCGGCTAGCGGATTTCTCCGTCTTCTCCCTACGATAAGTCAACATCGACTCGTCCCTCGCCGTGTCTCCTTTATCTCAGTCGAAGACTACGAAATCCGTACGCCGATGAGCAAGTCGCTTGCGCTTTTCTTATAATAACTAATCTCTACTAATAAATCCGAAAAATCTTAAAAGATTCAAGAATAAATTAATAAAGTCTAAATAAAGATTAAGTGCTAAAAGTGGAATTGCTTCTTCCGTAAAATCAATATTTTTCATACGGTTAAAGTCATACATAATATAAAGTGAGAATACGACAGTACCGATAATAGATGCTACAAATAAAGCTGTTGATGAAAAAGGTGAAAAGAGGTTAATTACCCCGATCACAATAAGTGCAAGTAAAGCAGTCATTAAAAATCCGCTTAAAAATGATAAATCCTTTTTTGTAGTTGTCCCGATAAAGCTCATAACTGCAAATATGACAAGAGTTGCTGTAAATGCAGACAATACAACCTGTCCGCCAGATGCTGCTAAATAATGAGCAATAATTGGATAGGTTGTGATTCCTGAAATAAAGGTAAATGCGTAAAGGAATCCGTAACCGACACTTTTTCGTTTGCGTGCAAAAAATGCGGCTAATAACATAACAAATTCAATAATAATTAATGGCATAAATAATACTGGAGGGACCTGTGTCCCAATTAGCATTCCTAATACTGCTACGAGTAATGATAGAGCAAATGCTTTTAACACGGATCCCATAAGATCACGTTTACTAGTCGTACTATAAACTTCATTCATCATTTCTCATCCCCTTTTTTTCCTTATATTATCATATATTCTCCTTAGATGTTAGTGGCATATTTTCGTTATTATTAATATTATATTAATTTTTTGGCTTTTTCAGTATTTGCAAAATGAACTTTTGCATATTTATATAATGCTGCTTCTCCTTTTTGTTTAATCAATTTCGCAGCAGCTTGGTCGACTTGATGGCCTGCTCCTTTGGGCAGAGTAAATTCCGCCTCGTTACTAAGATCATCAAATGATTTAACAAAAGCATATCTCGCTAAAATAGACGCAGCTGCTACTGCAATATGTACACTTTCACCTTTCGTGCTGAAAAACACGTTTTCTTTAACGATTTCAGCTTGACCTTTTAAATGACGATAATAGGTGTCTGCTTCTACAAATTGATCAATGAGAATGGCTTCGGGTGTTTCAGGTGTTATTTTTTTCAAAAGATTATTTAAAGCTTGGTTATGCAGGAGTGCCTTCATTTTTCCTTGTGTCATTCCTGAGGCTTGTAATTTATTATATTTTTCATTACGTAATAATAGTAAACTGTATGGAATAACATGGAGTAAATCTTTAGCGATTTTGATAATTTGTATATCCGAAAGGTCCTTTGAATCCTTAACTCCAAGTTCTTTTAACAATGGAATTTGCTCTTTTTTGACATAGGCACTGACAACGGTAATAGGACCAAAATAATCACCTGTACCAACCTCATCAGAGCCGATTAAAGACATTCTTGAAATATTAGGCGGTAATGGACTTCCAGATGTTTTTCTCTTTGCCGGTGGATCGGAAGGCTTTCCCCACTTCATTGCTTCTTCAGCATGCATTTTTCCTTGAAACATCACTTTACCTGATCGGTACGCTGTTATGGAGCAGCTGTTATGTTTTGCGGCAAACACTGCTCCTGGCGGAATTTTTTCAAGTAGTGAGTCAGCATAATGCTTCTTCATAGAATGAATTAAATCTGATGAAACTTGTATAACTGTATTAGACATCATCATACCTCCAAAAAGTGATCAATTTAGCATTTTGGTTAATAACTTTAGTCATTCGTTAATGGCGGACGAATTCTTCCCAACCCTGTTTATTCATGCTATTATATAATATAGGATTTTGATAATGAGGGGGCAAAATAGATTGACAGACAAAAATCGGACTAAGGTCGAAATATATGGTCAGCAATATACCATTATTGGGACGGATCCGGCAAGCCATATTCACCTGGTTGCCTCATTAGTTGATAAGAAAATGCATGAAATGAGGTCAATGAATGCTTCATTAGATACTAATAATCTTGCCGTTTTAACTGCTGTAAACGCAGTACATGACTATCTAATATTAAAGGAGCAATTTGAGCTTCTAGAGAAACAACTACAACATTTAAAGGAATGAAATCATGGTTAACTTAGTGATTCTATTAATCTTAGTAATTGGTTTTTTTGTTGGATTGAAGAGAGGATTTATTCTTCAATTAATCCACATAATTGGTTTTACCATTGCTTTTATTGTAGCATATATGTACTTTAAAGATTTAGCACCGCATTTAAAATTATGGATTCCATACCCTGCATTTGATGAAAATAAATCACTTTCCATGCTATTGGATGGCTTAAACCTTGAATCGGCATATTATCGAGCTATTGCATTTGCTATGATTTTCTTTGGAGTGAAAATCATCTTACATATTGTCGGTTCTGCACTTGATTTCGTAGCACGTTTACCAGTTCTTAAACAATTGAATGTATGGGCCGGTGGAATACTAGGATTTTTAGAAGTATACCTTATTGTATTTATCGTGCTTTATATCGGCGCTTTGCTGCCAATCGAATCCATTCAAAATGCGATTGACCATTCTTTTATAGCTAAGGGAATGATAAAAAATACACCTATTTTTTCTAAACAACTTGAAAACTGGTGGATTAATAATATTTCATAAAAACTTCTCTTTAAAGGGAGGTTTTTTTCTTGATAACTATGTTTATAGCTATTATTAAAATTACTGTGTATATGTGGTTAGTGTAAGCTTATCGTATGTCTTTTATTAATATTTTTGCTAGTATATATTTAAAATAGACATTTTAAACACTTTCTATTGTAGGAAGGGGACTGTACATGAAAATAAACAAAAAGGATGTTATTCGATTATTAGAACAAATCGCCATTTATATGGAGCTTAAAGGCGAAAATGTTTTTAAAATATCAGCTTTTCGTAAAGCAGCTGCAGCGCTGGAGTCAGATAAACGAAGTTTAAATGAGATAAAGGATTTTACTTCAATTAGTGGAATAGGAAAAGGAACAGCTGATGTCATTACAGAATTTATTGAAACAGGAATATCTACAGTTTTAAAAAATTTGCAAGAAGAGGTACCAAAAGGTCTGATCCCCTTATTACAAATACAAGGTCTTGGTGGAAAGAAGATAGCAAAACTATATCAAGAGTTGAGTATTACGGATGTAGATTCCTTAAAAGCAGCTTGTGAAGAAGGACTAGTTCGGGCTCTAAAAGGATTTGGAGAAAAAACCGAAGCGAAAATATTAGATGCAATAAATGCATTCAGTACAAAGCCAACGAGATTCCCACTTGCGTATATGTTAAAGTATATAGAAATTTTTGACGATATTTTAATGAACATGGATGGTGTTATTCAGTATTCTCGAGCTGGAAGCTTAAGGAGGATGCAGGAAACCCTTAAGGACTTGGACTATGTAATCGCTACAAACGAACCGAAAAAGGTAAAAGAAAAACTTCTGCGACTATATGAGACGAAAGAAGCCATTGCAAGCGGTGATACTAAGGTATCTATCACGATATCAGGTGTTTATGATATTAATGTTGACTTTCGACTTGTAGGTCCTAACGAATTTGCGACCACATTACATCATTTTACTGGCTCAAAACATCATAATGTCAGGATGAGGCAGATCGCAAAAAAACGTGGAGAAAAGATTAGTGAATACGGCGTTGAAAACCTTGAAACAGGTGAAATTTTTACGTTTAATAATGAAGAGGATTTTTATCACCATTTTAATTTACCGTATATCCCCCCTGAAATTCGAGAAGATGGTAATGAAGTAGATGAGTATAATGCTGATATGGAGTTAATCACTATTAATGATATAAAAGGTGATCTCCATATGCATTCAACATGGTCTGATGGTGCACATTCCCTTGAAGAAATGATTAATGCGTGTAGGAAAAAGGGATATAAATATATGGCGATTACTGACCATTCGAAATATTTGAAGGTAGCAAACGGTCTAACCGAAGAGCGATTAAGAGAACAAAAAGAAGAAATCAAACGATTAAATGAAAAATACGATGACATAGTGATATTATCGGGAATTGAAATGGACATTCTTCCAGATGGGACACTTGATTATGATGATGAATTATTAGCGGAAATGGATATTGTTATTGCATCTATCCATTCAAATTTTAATCAATCTAAAACAAAGATTATGGAACGTTTGAAATCTGCATTAACAAATCCTCATGTTGATATTATCGCCCATCCTACTGGCCGATTAATTGGAAGCAGGCAAGGTTATGACGTCGATATTGATTTGTTAATAGAGCTGGCAAAAGAAACGAATACAGTTCTTGAATTAAATGCGAATCCGAATCGACTAGATTTAATGGCTGATTATGTCCGTAAAGCTCAAGCTCATGGTGTTAAAATAGTCATTAATACTGATGCACATAGCATCGAAAATTTAAAATATATGGAATACGGTGTCGGGACTGCAAGAAAGGGCTGGATTCGAAAAGATATGGTCCTAAATGCGATGGATTCAGAACAGTTATTAGCATTTTTAAAACGAAAGTGATATTTAGGAGGCTTGCAACTTAAAATGCAAGAAAAAATATTAAAAACATTAGAATATAATAAGATTAAAGAATTATTGCTTGAGCATGCATCTTCAACACTCGGTGAAGATAAGATTAATCATCTAGTCCCATCTTCTTCTTTTGAAGAAGTATTGGGAATGCAAGCGGAAACAGATGAAGCGGTACATGTGTTACGTCTAAAAGGAACGGCACCATTAAGCGGCATTTACGATATTCGCCCTCATATTAAAAGAGCTTTAATTGGAGGGGTATTAAATCCGCATGAATTAGTTCAAACAGCAAATACGATTCATGCTGCACGTACGATGAAAAGATTTGTCGAGGATCTTCTGGAAAATAGTGTAGAAATCCCTATTTTAGAAGAGAAAGCAGCACAAATTGTTGTTCTAACACCACTTGAACATAAAATTAAAAATGCGATCGATGAAAATGGAGAAATTCTTGATGGTGCAAGTGAAGCGTTAAGACAAATTCGTCAAAAATTGCGTTCAAATGAAAGTAGGATAAGGGAAAAACTAGAAAGCATAATTCGCTCGCGAAATGCAGCAAAAATGTTATCTGATGCGATTGTTACAATAAGAAATGATCGTTATGTTATTCCAGTGAAGCAAGAATATCGGTCGAACTATGGAGGAATTGTCCATGACCAATCTTCTTCGGGACAAACTCTTTTTATAGAACCTCAATCAGTTGTGGAATTAAATAATCAGCTACGAGAATTGCATATGAAGGAGCAGCAGGAAATTGAACGGATCTTAAGCGAATTATCTGCTGATGTTGCGGAGGTGGGTGAGGATCTAGCGGTCATTGTTTCAGTAATGGGTGAGTTTGATTTTATTTTTGCTAAAGCTAGCTTCGGTAAAACAATTAAAGCGACAAAGCCGATTATGAACAATAAAGGAATCATCCAATTAAATAAAGCTAGACATCCACTTTTACCAATCGATAAAGCAGTACCAAATGATATCGGATTAGGTAAAGATTATACATCCATCGTCATTACTGGACCGAACACAGGTGGAAAAACCATCACACTTAAAACGTTAGGAATTTGTACACTCATGGCCCAATCTGGTTTACAAATTCCAGCTCTAGATGGATCTGAAGTTGCTGTATTTAAAGAGGTGTTTGCTGATATTGGTGATGAGCAATCCATTGAACAAAGCCTCAGTACTTTTTCTTCGCATATGGTGAATATAGTTGAAATATTAAAACAGGTCGACCATGAAAGCTTAGTATTATTCGATGAGCTTGGTGCCGGCACTGATCCGCAGGAAGGTGCGGCATTAGCAATATCAATATTGGATGAGGTATACCAAAGAGGGGCAAAAGTAGTTGCAACAACTCATTATCCAGAATTAAAAGCGTATGGCTATAATCGAGATGGGGTTATCAATGCGAGTGTTGAATTTAATGTAGAAACCCTTAGTCCTACCTATAAGCTGCTTATCGGTGTACCCGGTAGAAGTAATGCCTTCGAAATATCAAAGCGATTAGGACTTCCTGAATATGTGATCCAACATGCAAAATCACATATTGGTACAGAATCTAACCAAGTAGAGAATATGATTGCTTCATTAGAAAAAAGTAAGAGAGATGCTGAAAGGGAACGTTTTGAGGCATTGGATTATAGGAAAGAGGCAGAGAAGCTTCATAAAGACTTACAAAAACAGATGATTGAATTCTACGAGCAACGTGACAAAATGTATGAGAAGGCAGAAGAAAAGGCAGCTAAAGTAGTTGAAGAAGCAAAAGAAGAAGCAGACGAAATTATTCGTGAGCTACGTAAAATGCGTCTTAATAATCATGCGGCAATTAAAGAACATGAGCTCATTGAGGCTAGAAAACGATTAAATGATGCGGTTCCAAACCTTGAAAAAACAACTGTGAAAAAGTCAGCTAACAAAAAGCATCAATTTATGCCTGGAGACGAAGTAAAAGTGATAAGTTTTAATCAAAAAGGTCATTTAATCGAAAAAATAGACGGTGGTCAGTGGCAGGTTCAAATGGGGATTATGAAGATGAAGGTGAAGGAGTCGGATTTAGAATTTATCCAATCACAGAAAAAAGTTGAAACAAAGCCTCTTGCTACTGTAAAAGGAAAAGATTATCATGTTGGTCTAGAGCTTGATTTACGAGGAGAAAGGTATGAGAATGCGCTTCTTAAGGTAGAAAAGTATATTGATGACGCGTTGCTCGCTGGATATCCTCGAGTTTCCATTATTCATGGAAAAGGAACTGGTGCACTTCGTCAAGGAGTTCAAGATTATTTGAAACATCATCGCTCAGTAAAACGTATTAGATTAGGTGAAGCTGGTGAGGGAGGAAGCGGAATAACCGTTGTCGAATTTAAGTAGGCAGCTGCCTTATTTGTGACTAATTCATGTGATAAAAGGAGTTCTGTGAGTAATGATGAATCAATTTTGGGAGAATCCCTTTGTTCAAACGGCGGGGTACTACAGTGTTGTCATACTATGTATGATTGTTTTTTTGGTAGTTTTTGAAATCGTTACTAAATACAAAAATTGGGAAGAAATCAAAAAAGGAAATATGGCAGTTGCAATGGCAACTGGCGGAAAAATCTTCGGAATCGCTAATATCTTTAGATACTCGATTCAGCATCATAATACACTTTTTGTTATGGTCGGCTGGGGATTTTACGGATTTCTATTATTGTTAATCGGTTATTTTATTTATGAATTTTTAACACCGAAATTTAAAATCGATGTCGAAATTGAAAATGATAATCGTGCAGTTGGCTTCATATCCATGGTGATTTCAGTCGGATTATCATTTGTAATCGGAGAAAGTATTTCTTGATGGAAGGATTTAGGTGAGGTAATTATATGGAAACATTAGCAAAGGTTTTACTCGCGGTATGTGCGTGTTTCTTAATAGTGGGAATCATTTATTTAGTAGTATCATAAAAAGGGGAAGGGACTGTTGTCTTGACAGTCCTTTTTTCTACGTCAACCATCCAGTCAAAAACCTTTCATTGAACATATACTTTTATAGAATGACCCTAGCTTTCCTTCTATTTGTTACTTTCTATACTTTTCAAATTGTAACAATGTATGTAATGGTCTATAATAAATAGAAGAAGTTTAAATTTTCTAACTCTATTTTAGGAGGGGACATATGGTAAATAAACCTTGGTTGTTACAGTATCCTGATGAAATACCGGGAACGATATCGTATGAGGAAAAACCAGTACATTCCTATTTAACTGAAGCTGCCAAGAAATACTCAAAAAATATTGCCGTACATTTTATGGGCAAAGAATTAACTTACCAAGAAATTTATGAATCCGCATTAAAGTTTGGGAATTATTTAAAGAAATTAGGCATTAAAAAAGGTGACAGGGTTGCAATCATGCTTCCAAACGGTCCACAATCTGTAATTGGTTACTTTGGCATACTATATGCAGGTGCAATCGTTGTGCAAACAAATCCACTTTACACGGAAAGGGAACTGGAATATCAGATGGATGATTCTGGTGCAAAGGTGATCTTAACTCTTGATTTATTATTCCCGAGAGTGTCAAAGGTAATGGAAAAAACAAATTTAGAACATATAATTGTAACCGCTGTCAAAGATTATTTACCTTTTCCGAAAAATCTTATCTATCCATTTATCCAAAAAAAACAATCAGGCATCGTTGTAAATGTCTCACATGAAGGAAATCACCATTTATTAAAGAGAATCCTTGCTGAAACAAAAGCTATACCTTTGGAAAATGAGTTTAACTTTGAAGAGGACGTCGCATTACTTCAATATACAGGTGGTACAACCGGTTTTCCAAAAGGTGTGATGCTAACACATAAAAACCTTATTGTAAATGCATCTATGTGTGATGCTTGGATTTATAAAGCAAAAAAGGGAGAAGAAATTATACTTGGTTTATTACCTTTTTTCCATGTTTATGGGATGACTGCGGTTTTACTTTTATCTGTCATGCAAGGATATAAAATGATATTACTGCCAAAATTTGATGCAGAAACGACTTTGAAAACGATACAAAAACAGAGTCCAACCCTATTTCCAGGTGCTCCGACGATCTATATTGGTTTACTAAATCATCCGGATATTCAAAAATATGATTTAACATCTATTGAAGCATGTATTAGTGGTTCTGCCGCTTTACCAGTAGAAATTCAACAAAAATTTGAAGAAATCACAGGTGGCAAGCTTGTTGAGGGATATGGTTTAACTGAATCTTCACCTGTAACACATGCAAATTTTATTTGGGACTCTGAACGTGTAAAGGGAAGTATTGGGGTTCCATGGCCAGATACAGATGCTGCGATCATGTCCCTTGAAGATAGTTTTCCCTTGCCAAGTGGTGAAATAGGAGAGCTTGCTGTCAAAGGACCGCAAGTGATGAAAGGATATTGGAATCGTCCGGAAGAAACAGAACAAGTACTAAAAGATGGCTGGTTATATACAGGGGATTTAGGTTATATGGATGAAAAAGGATACTTTTACATTGTAGACCGCAAAAAAGATATGATTATTGCTGGAGGTTATAATATCTATCCTCGTGAAATTGAAGAAGTACTTTATGAGCATCCTGATATTCAAGAAGTCGTTGTTGCTGGAGTACCTGATCCATATCGTGGAGAAACGGTAAAAGCCTATATTGTCCTTAAGGAAAATGCATCAGTAACTGAAGAAGAATTAAATGTATTTTCTAGGAAATATTTAGCGGCATACAAAGTACCAAGGCTTTATGAATTTAGGAAGGAATTACCGAAAACTGCAGTTGGAAAAATTTTAAGACGATCATTAATTGAGGAAGAACGCAAAAAGCTCGAAAATAATGAAAAATTAGGGTAAACTAATTTTACAGAGCCAAGCGTGGCTCTTCATTTTTTACACAAAATCTTGACATAGTAATTCATTCACTTTATTATAAAGATATGAATGAATAGTCATTCATTTTTTATAAAGGATTAGCGAGTGTGTTGATTTTAAATGTCAAGGATGATTATCTTTAACCTCCACCTCTCGCTTTTATATTTCGAAAGGTGATGGTTTTTTTTTGAAAACAAATAAACCGAAATACAAACAAATTATTGATGCAGCAGTCATTGTTATCGCTGAAAATGGCTATCATCAAGCACAAGTTTCAAAGATTGCGAAACAAGCAGGTGTTGCCGATGGGACAATCTATTTATATTTTAAAAACAAGGAAGATATCCTTATTTCATTGTTTCATGAAAAAATGGGAATGTTTATTGAAAAAATTGATGAAGAAATAGCAGGAAAACAAACAGCTGCAGAGAAATTATTAGTGATGGTGAAAAGTCATTTTAAAATTTTGTCTGACGATCACCAACTTGCCATCGTTACCCAATTAGAGTTACGTCAATCGAATAAAGAACTTCGAATGAAAATTAATGAAGTATTGAAAGGTTATTTAAAACTAATCGATTCAATTATTGATCATGGTATAAAAAATGGTGAATTTAAAGAAGACATTGAGGTTCGTTTAGTTCGTCAAATGATTTTTGGAACAATTGATGAAACGGTGACTACATGGGTAATGAATGAAGAAAGATATGATTTAGTTAGTCTGGCTCCTTCCGTCCAACAATTATTAATAAACGGTTTTGGTGCACACTAAACAATATTTAGGCATTAAGCAAGGGGGATTGAAATGGAGTACCTAAAAGTTATGCGAGAAAATCAGGTGGCCCTGGTTACTATTAATAGACCACCTGCTAACGCTTTAGGATCCGCATTGTTAGATGAATTATCTGGACTGCTTCATCAAATGGAAACCGACCAGGACGTTCGAGTGATTGTCCTTCACGGTGAAGGTCGTTTCTTTTCTGCAGGTGCAGATATAAAAGAGTTTACTACGATCCAATCAAGCGATGATTTTGGTAGTTTAGGAGAAAAGGGGCAAACCCTTTTTGAGAAAATGGAAAGGTTCCCTAAACCAATTATTGCTGCGATACATGGAGCAGCCCTTGGCGGGGGATTAGAATTGGCAATGGCCTGTCATATTCGTTTAGTCACGTATAAAACGAAATTAGGGTTGCCAGAACTTCAATTAGGATTAGTTCCTGGCTTTGCAGGGACACAACGGCTGCCAAGATATGTTGGAGCAGCAAAAGCTGCTGAAATGCTATTTACAAGTGAGCCGCTGTCTGGAAAAGAAGCGGTAGAATGGGGCCTTGCAAATCATGTCTATGAAGAGGAAGATTTATTGGATAAAGCTAAGGAGTTAGCTGGAAAAATTGCTAAAAAGAGCCCTGTTTCTATTAAAGCAGCAATTGAATTATTAAACTATGGAAAAACGAATCAGTTTTATGAAGGCGTAAAACGTGAAGCAGAGCTATTTGCAGAGGTTTTTGCGTCAAAGGATGGACAAGAAGGCATACAGGCATTTATAGAAAAGCGGGAACCACAATTTAAAGGTGAATAAAAGGTTTAATCCCTATTATTTAAACATAGATTTTCAAAGAAGAGTCATATCTATTTGAAGTTCTATGAATCTAAAATAAATATTCAAAATCTTTAAAACTGGTAAAATGTTTTTTAAATCCTAGGAGGGACTGTCATGAATATCTTCGTACTATTAAAAAGAACATTTGATACTGAGGAAAAAATTACGATCTCAAATGGATCGATAAATGAGGATGGAGCAGAATTTATTATCAATCCGTATGATGAATATGCTGTTGAAGAGGCAATCCAAATCCGTGATGAGCATGGTGGTGAAGTAACAGTCGTTTCAGTTGGTAATGAAGAAGCTGAAAAGCAGCTCCGCACTGCCCTTGCAATGGGAGCTGATAAGGCGGTGCTAATCAATACTGAAGATGATCTAGAATATGCAGATCAATATTCTACAGCAAAAATTTTATCTGAATATTTAAAGGATAAAGAGGCGGAATTAATCATTGGCGGGAATGTAGCTATTGATGGTGGATCTGGTCAAGTAGGACCACGTGTAGCTGATCTTTTAGGAATTCCGTATGTTACGACAATCACAAAATTAGATATTTCCGGTGAAAATGTTACAGTTGTCCGCGATGTTGAAGGTGATTCTGAAGTGATTGAAACGAAATTACCTTTACTCGTTACAGCACAACAAGGCCTTAATGAGCCTCGCTACCCATCATTACCTGGAATTATGAAGGCAAAGAAAAAGCCTTTAGATGAACTTGAATTAGATGATCTTGATCTTGATGAAGACGATGTAGAAGCAAAAACAAAAACAATTGAAGTTTATCATCCACCGAAAAAAGAAGCGGGAAGAATTCTTGAAGGTGAGCTGGGAGACCAAGTGAAAGAACTAGTTAATCTTCTCCATAAAGAAGCGAAGGTCGTTTAATTAGGCTCTTTTCAAAGCTTTTGTGTTTTATTATCGAAAACAGCCTATATTCAGAAATGAGTTTACGAGTGTTAGAAATAATGAAAACTTCATTCATGTTCACATACAGGAGGGAATGTAAATGGCAAGAAAAGTTTTAGTACTAGGAGAAGTTCGTGACGGATCACTTCGAAACGTATCTTTTGAAGCAGTTGCAGCAGGAAAAACAATGGCTGAAGGCGGAGAAGTGGTTGGTGTTTTACTTGGCAATAATGTAAACGCTTTAGCACAAGAACTCATTCATTTCGGTGCAGATCGAGTGGTAGTTGTTGAAGATGAAAAATTACATCAATATTCTTCTGATGGTTATTCTCAAGCCTTTATGGAGGTTGTTGATAATGAAAATCCTGAAGGCATTGTATTTGGACACACAGCACTTGGAAAAGACTTGTCACCTAAAATTGCAAGTAAATTAGAAACGGGCCTTGTTTCAGATGTAACAAATGTTGAGGTTGAAGGAGGTAATCTAGTATTTACTAGACCAATCTATTCTGGTAAAGCATTTGAAAAGAGAATAGTTACAGATGGTATTATTTTTGCTTCAATTCGTCCGAATAATATAACTCCACTGGAAAAGGATGAAACAAAAACTGGTGAAGTAAGTTCAATTTCTGTAGAAATTAAGGATCTTCGTACAATTATAAAAGAAGTTGTTCGAAAGACTAGTGAAGGTGTAGATTTGTCAGAGGCTAAAGTTGTCATTGCTGGCGGTCGTGGTGTAAAAAGTGCTGACGGATTTGAACCATTAAAAGAGTTGGCAAATGTATTAGGCGGGGCAGTAGGTGCATCACGTGGAGCGTGTGATGCAGATTATTGCGATTACTCATTACAAATCGGTCAAACCGGTAAAGTTGTTACCCCAGATCTTTACATTGCATGTGGAATATCTGGAGCGATTCAACATTTAGCTGGAATGTCCAATTCAAAAGTAATCGTAGCAATTAATAAAGATCCAGAAGCAAATATTTTTAAAGTAGCAGATTACGGAATTGTAGGGGATTTGTTCGAAGTTGTCCCAATGCTGACAGAAGAATTTAAAAAATTAAAAGTAGCAAGTTCATAAGTAAGTTCTTAATCGTAATATACAGCCGGAGAAAAAGTTCACTTTTCTCCGGTTTTATAATTTCACTATTCAAAAAGTAAACGGACTCTCTTCGTATATTAACGAATAATTTATATAAAGGGGGAAAGCTGGATGGAAGTAATTATAGAACAGAAAAGAAAGACGAAAAAATGGAAAAAGCCTTTAATCTGGACGTTAATTATTTTAGCGCTACTCATTATAGCTGCGATTATTTTTGCTAACTTTTACAGCTTACGATCATTGCCAAAAACAACAGGTCAAGTTTATTTAAAAGGGGTCAATAAACCTGTTGATGTTACAAGAGATGAAAAAGGGGTCCCTCATATTAAAGCGCAAAGCCTGCATGATTTATTTTTTGCCCAAGGATATGTCGTCGCACAGGACCGTCTTTTTCAAATGGATTTAAGCAGGAGGCAAGCTTCTGGACAATTAAGTGAGGTTATTGGTGAAGCAACAGTAAACAATGACAAATTTTTTCGGACCCTTGGATTAAGAAGAGCGGCTGAAAGCTCCTATTCAATATACGATAGTGAAAGTAAAAATGCATTAAAATGGTTTGCTGATGGTGTGAACGCATATATGAAAGAAGCAATTGCAGACAAAAAGTTACCCATTGAATTTACTTTATTAAATTATCAACCAAACCCTTGGACACCAATAGACTCTTTAACAATCGGAAAATATATGGCTTTTGATCTTGGAGGACACTGGGAGGCTCAAGCATTTAATTATTGGGCTTTAAAAAATTTACCTGAGGAAAAAGCAAAGGATTTGTTACCAAAATATCCAAAGGATGCTCCTTTGATCATATCACAGCTTAATGACACAAATATTAATATTGAAAAAAGCTTTGCAGAAGCGATTAGTCCTCCTGAGTTTAATGGAAGTAATAATTGGGTTGTAAGTGGAGATAAAAGTGAATCCGGTAAACCGCTTTTAGCTGATGACCCACACCTTTCTTTGGCTACTCCATCGATTTGGTATCAAATGCATTTACAAGCCGAAGATATCAATGTAAGCGGAGTAATCTTTGCTGGAATACCTGGTATCATACTTGGGGCAAATGAGCATATTGCATGGGGAGTGACAAATACTGGTCCAGATGTACAGGATTTATATATTGAAAAACGCAATCCAAAAAACTCTACTCAATTTTTATATAATGACAAGTGGTATGATGCAAGTGTCGTTGATGAACCTATAAAAGTAAAAGGAAAGAAAACGATACCTTATAAAGTGACAATTACAAAACACGGTCCAGTTATTTCTGAATTTGCTTATAAAAACAAGGATAATACAGTGTTTTCGATGCAATGGACAGCTTTAGAGGCATCTAAAGAACTCGAGGCTGTACTTAATATGAATAAGGCGACCAATTGGAATGAATTCGAAAGCGCTTTAAAAGATTTCCATACACCTACACAAAACTTTGTATTTGCATCAAATGATGGCACAATTGCTTATAAGGCGAATGGAAAAATTCCGATTCGAAAAAAAGGTGACGGACTATTACCAGTTCCTGGGTGGACTGATGAATATGGCTGGAAGGGGTATATTCCATATGACGAACTTCCTAAAACTATTAATCCGAAGGAAGGATTTATATCGAGTGCTAATAATAAGGTAATTGATGACAGCTATCCATATCATATCAGTCATGTATGGACACAACCTTATCGCCAAATGCGGATTCAGGAAGTTTTAAAAGAAAAAGATAAATTATCAGTAAAAGACATGCAAGAATTACAGATGGATCAAACCAATCTTTATGCACGAGAATTTGTTCCATTACTATTAAATGTGTTAAATGATGCAAAACTTTCTGATATGGAGAAAGAAGCGTTAAATGAGCTGAAAAATTGGGATTTTACAGATGACAAAGATAAAGCGGCACCACTTATCTTTCATCTCTGGATGAAGGAAATACCGAAAATTTTGTTCGAGGGTACCATTCCTAATAAAGTGTTGGAGATATTTGAAGGAAAACAACAAGTAGTTGACAACATATTAAGGGATGCGTTGAAGGATAATGAGGGACCTTGGGTAAAAGAAAAAGGTGGAGTAAAAACGGTTTTGTCAGTTTCACTTAACCATGTTCTAGAAAAATTAAGTAAGCAATATGGCAGCAACCCAACAAAATGGAAATGGGGAAAATATCATCAACTATATTTTGCTCACCCTATTTCAGGAGTCTCTGATATTTTAAAATTCTTTTTTAATAATGAAAAGCCAGTAGCTATAGGTGGAAGTCAAGTAACTGTACAGGCAGCATCTTATAAAGAAAATGGAATTGTCGACCACGGAGCATCATGGAGGTTTGTTATTGATACGAATGATATGCAGACAGGATACCATATTGTAGGACCTGGTCAATCAGGAAATTTCCGTAGCAAATGGTATCATGATCAGATCGTAGATTGGGTAGATGGAAACTATCATAAAACTACATTAAACGAAAGTGCTTTGAAAGGAGATAAGTTAACACTGTTACCAAAGAATAAGTAATAAACAGAACCGGCTAAATATTGATATTAGCCGGTTCTTTTTTTTTATCAATTCCTTGTCATGTCACCATAGATTTATAAATAAAATAAAATTGAAGCAAGGTTTTTTCATCTAACCTCTCACCTCTAACAATGAAAAAAGGAGTGGTATCTTGCCATATTATATAATCCTTGCAAATCGTTTAGATTGGAATTTCCCTCTTCTTGTAGTTTCCCTCCTTCTTTTATGTTTTTATTATTTCTTCATTTATTATAGGAAAAGCAGTGGTAAGCATTCTTTACTATTTATCATCGGAATGTGTCTATTTTACTTATTAGCTGGGAGCCCCATAGCGGAAATAAGCCACATCTCGTTTACAACACATATGTTCCAAATAAGCATGCTTTATTTTATTATTCCTCCGCTGCTCCTGTTCGGCATCCCTAAGGACCTATTTCGATTTTTGTTTATGAAGAAAATAAAATTAGATCCGATTATTATTATGATCATCTTTGCATTCTTCTTATATATTTATCATACACCAGCATTTTTAGAGTTTGTTACAACACAAAAAAGCTATCATACCTTGTTTACATGGTTCCTGTTTATTTTATCAATTTTCATGTGGATTCCATTGATATCATCAAAAATCAATCAAAATGTCTGTTTTGAAAAAAGCTTGATGAAATTAAATGTATGGTTCATAACTCCCGCATGTCTTTTGTTTCTTTTCTTGCCTTTTCAATCAGTTAATCCGATGTTATTACAAATGTTGAATCTATGCTTTCCTCCTACCGAAACCACAAAATTAATTCAGCCATTAATCAATATACAACTCGATCAACAATTAGCAGGGATCATCATGTTCTTTATGCATAAAGTGGGTTTAGCTATGACAACTATACTTGATCAAGTTATACATAACAGAGAGCGTTCATTTGGTTATTCCTGCAGTGTCGACTTCTTTTTTATACAAAAATTGCAATGAAGTTCTAGTCCAAGTTTACAAAAATACACTATTAAAAACGATGGAATAAAGCTGGTGAAAATAGTGATCGAAACGATGCAGATTGATATTAAAGGGATGCATTGTAGTGCATGTTCCACTAGGATAGAAAAGATTGTTTCGAAAATGGAGGGTGTTCACAAGATTAATGTAAATTTAGCAACAGAAAAGGGGAGGGTTTTGTTTGATCCCAATCTAACGAGTAAGCTCATTATCTTGAATCGAATAAAGAAAATTGGCTATGAAGCGATTGTATCTCGAAATAACTATAATTTAACCGATTCAAAAAGGAAAGATATGAATATTCTTACATGGAAATTTTTAATATCATTAATTCTTGCACTTCCATTAATTTGGACGATGTTGGCTCATTTCAATTTATTTTACATATCTGTTCCGAATTTATTTTTACAACCATGGTTCCAACTTGCCTTGGCTACTCCAGTACAATTTATCATCGCTTACCCCTTTTATGAAGGTGCTTGGAGTGCATTGAAAAATCGAAGTGCAAATATGGATGTGCTTGTTGTCTTAAGTACCTCTGCAGCATACTTTTATAGCCATTATTTAACTTTTTCTTCAGCAGAACCAACTGTGCTTCATTATGAAACGAGTGTACTCATTATTACCTTTGTCTTGTTAGGTAAACTGATGGAAGCTAAGACAAAAAGAAAAACGATAGATGCAATAAAAAAGCTTAACCAATTACAAGTAAAATCCGCAACGAAATATATGGATGGTATAGAATCTGAAACATTCATTCATCAAATAGTACCAGGGGATATTTTATTAGTGAAGCCAGGAGAAAAAATCCCAATAGATGGGCAGGTGATTGAAGGATTTTCATCGGTTAATGAATCTATGCTTACTGGTGAAAGTTTGCCTGTTGAAAAAAACATTGGAAATACTGTTTACTCTGGTACGATTAATGAAAACGGATTGTTAAAAATAAAAGCAACTAAAAAAGAATCTGAAACTTTCTTATCTAAAATTATTGGAATAGTTGAAGAAGCACAAATATCTAAACCACCTATACAACATATTGCAGATAAATTCACAGCAATATTTGTGCCTATTGTTATTGTCATTGCTGCAGCTACTTTCGTTTTATGGTATTTATACTTAAGTCCTGGACATGTAAATGAAGCTTTAGAAAAAACAATTGCCGTATTGATTATATCTTGTCCATGTGCATTAGGTCTTGCTACACCAACTTCGATTATGGTCGGAAGCGGCAAAGCTGCACAATTAGGCATTCTTTTTAAAGAAGGGAAAATGATTGAACTTCTTGCTAAAAATAATATGGTTGTATTAGATAAAACGGGGACTATTACGAAAGGGGAACCAGTAGTAACGGATATATTTGTGCGAAATCTTGAAGAAAAATTATTTATGCAATTGATTGGTGCAATTGAAAAAAATACTAATCATCCTATTGCGAAGGCTATAATAAAAGAAGTAGAAAAAAAAGTGGATACTATACCAACTTTAGCAAATGTTAATACGATTCCGGGACATGGGATAAAGGCATTTGCCGATGGTAAGCAAATAATCATTGCAAATCCTAGCTTCTTTAATAAGCAAACCAAGATCGTATTATCGGAAGTTCAAAAAAAGGTAAATGAGTTGGAACAGGAAGGGAAGACGGTCGTTCTAGTCTCAATTGACCATCATATTCATGGAATTATTGCAGTAGCAGACGAAATTAAAGAATCGTCTGGAAAAGCAATAACTAGATTAAAAAACATGGGATTAACAGTCATAATGCTTTCGGGAGATAATATAAATTCTGCAACATCAATTGCTAATCGGACAGGCATTAATCATGTAAAGGCCGAGGTAACCCCTGAAATGAAAGCAGAATGGATAAAAAAATATCAAAACAAAGGAAAACAAGTAATAATGGTAGGTGATGGCATCAATGATGCACCTGCTCTAACCGTAGCAAACATTGGGATAGCAATGGGCAATGGATCCGACATAGCGGTTGATTCTGGAGATATTACCTTATTGAACGGTGATTTGAATAGAATAGCTGATTCAATCATTATAAGTAAAAAAACGATGAGGAATGTTAAACAAAATTTTTTATGGGCATTCATATATAATATTATAAGTATACCGTTGGCGATAACTGGTTTTTTGCCACCGTGGTTTGCAAGTGCAACAATGGCGTTTAGTTCAGTTTCCGTTGTATTAAACTCCCTAAGATTAAAGAACATTCGGTTATAAGAAAAGCAGGTGGAACTCGGTTAGCCTTGGGGAAAGATGTTACTCGTTTTTGACCTCGAGGAGACAGACGGCTTGCACTAGACTAGTCAACGTATAAATCAACTCAGGAAACTAATGAATATCTAAGAATGATAAGGGAAGTTTAAAACTGAAACAAATCATTAGCTTCTCTTAATAATCGATGTTATACTTGCGTTAGCATTAGTTTTAAGAGGTTGTTCAAAAAGTCCGGGAAAAATAGTTGTCGAATTTCTTCGTCAGCTTGCTGCTCAGCTCCTCACGTATTAAAAGCATACGCTTCGGTGCTCGCAGGCTTCGCTTCCTCGAACTTCTCGGCTCTTTTTGTCCTCCTTTTTGAACAAGCATTTTAATAGTTATATTTAGGAGGTCATGAATAAATGGCAATTACTCATGCAACTGATCAAAATTTCACTTCAGAAACTTCTGAAGGACTAGTTTTAATAGACTTTTGGGCAACTTGGTGTGGACCATGTAAAATGATTGCACCAGTTCTAGAAGAATTAGATAGTGAAATGGGCGATAAAGTTAAAATTGTAAAAGTTGATGTGGATGAAAATCAAGAAACAGCTAGCAAATATGGCGTAATGAGCATCCCAACACTAATTTTAATGAAAGATGGTCAAGAAATAGATAAAGTTATTGGTTATCAACCTAAAGAAGCTTTAGTTGAGTTAGTAAATAAACACTTATAATAAATACTACATCCGAGTCCAAATGACTCGGATTTTTTAAAATCTTAGGATATAACACCTAACCTCCAGAAAGGTAGAAAGGTATGAATGATACAATCAAGAATAAATTAGCTCTCCTGCCTGATCATCCAGGCTGTTATTTGATGAAAGATAGGCAAGGAACGATCATTTATGTTGGGAAAGCGAAAATTTTAAAAAATCGGGTTCGTTCATATTTCACGGGCTCCCATGATGGGAAAACACAAAGACTTGTAAGTGAAATTGAAGATTTTGAATATATTGTCACATCCTCAAATATCGAAGCACTCATCTTAGAATTGAATTTAATCAAGAAGCACGATCCAAAATACAATGTTATGTTAAAGGATGATAAAAGCTACCCTTATATCAAGCTTACGCATGAGCGTCATCCGAAGTTAATAACGACACGTAAGGTAAAAAAGGATAAAGGGAAATACTTCGGTCCCTATCCAAATGTTCAGGCCGCAAACGAAACGAAAAAGCTATTGGATCGAATCTATCCACTTAGAAAATGTTCAACATTACCAGATCGAGTTTGTTTATATTATCATTTAGGACAATGCTTAGCACCATGTGTAAATGAAGTGAACGAAGAAACGTATAAAGAAATAGTAGATGATATTACAAGATTTTTAAATGGCGGGTATAAAGATATTAAACAAGAGCTTTCGAAAAAAATGGAAGATGCAGCAGAAAATTTAGAATTTGAAAGAGCTCAAGAATACCGAGATCAAATTCTTAACATAGAAGCAACAATGGAAAAACAAAAAATAACAATGACTGATTTGGCTGATCGAGATGTATTTGGCTATTCAGTTGATAAAGGCTGGATGTGTGTACAAGTCTTTTTTATTCGTCAAGGTAAGCTCATTGAACGTGATGTTTCAATGTTTCCTATATATAATGAACCAGAAGAAGAATTTTTAACTTTTCTAGGACAATTTTATTTAAAACCAAATCACTTTAAACCGAAGGAAGTATTAATTCCGGAAGCTGTAGACTCTACTCTAGCTGAACAATTACTGGAAACAAAAATCATTCAGCCTAAAATAGGACAAAAAAAAGAATTAATCAAGCTAGCTGAAAAAAATGCGACCATAGCTTTAACAGAAAAGTTTGCATTAATTGAACGGGATGAAGAAAGGACAATTAATGCTGTTGAAAGCCTAGGTGAGGCAATGGGGATTTATACACCTCATCGTATTGAGGCATTCGATAACTCAAATATTCAAGGTACTAATCCAGTATCCGCGATGGTTGTTTTTATTGATGGAAAACCAGATAAAAAGGAGTATCGTAAATATAAAATAAAGACGGTTAAAGGTCCAGATGACTATGAATCTATGAGAGAAGTAGTAAGAAGAAGATACAGTAGAGCATTACGAGAAGAACTTCCTCTGCCTGATTTAATTATAATAGACGGTGGTAAAGGGCAAATCGAAGCAGCAAGGGATATTTTAGAAAATGAACTAGGCTTATCAATTCCGATAGCAGGATTAGCAAAAGACGAAAAACATAAAACCTCTCAATTGCTTGCAGGTAATCCTTTAGAAGTTGTTCCTTTAGGAAGGACTAGCCAAGAGTTTTATTTATTGCAAAGGATCCAAGATGAGGTACACAGATTTGCCATTACATTTCATCGTCAGCTTAGAGGTAAAACCGCCTTTCAGTCTATTTTAGATGATATTGCGGGAATTGGTCCGAAGCGAAAAAAACTTCTTCTTCGTCACTTTGGATCGATGAAGAATATGAAAGAAGCCTCTATTGACGACTTTGTTAAGCTGGGAATTCCTCAAGCCGCAGCGGAAGCATTAAAAGAAAAATTAGAGGATTAAAGTTTTGTTCGTAAATTTTGATATTTTGGAATAGAAAATTTAATGAACTAGCATACAACTATAGGAATAATTTTCTCACGAAATGATGCCCTAAGTTCTTTCTTTAAGGCTGTTTTCGTAAAGTTTGTTGCTATTATAGTGATATTTTATTAACAATCTGAGTTGATTGTAGCGGAGGGCACTTGACTCCTGCGGGAAAAAGAGGGAAGTGGGAGACCCCGCAGGCGAGTAACGCCGAGGAGGCTCCCATCCCTCCCCGCTGAAAGCAAGTGTCTGGAGCGGAAATCAACGGACTAAGTTTATAGTCTAAAAACAACAATTTATACGAAAAGAGCCTTCTTTAAAAACTATATAAATTAAATATTACATCAATCTTTTGAAAACTACGTTAATTAAGTATAGTCAAGTAAATAAGCTTGTGCTATAATGATAAAAAATTTAATAAACTTTTATTACTAATAAGTGATAGAGGTGCAAAACTAAAGAGTAGATGCTTGGAGAATGATGAGATTCTATGAAAAGCTTTGAAAGGTAGTTTTGCCGAAGTGAAAACAGGCTCATTCCTTTTTTTGCTGGTTCATGTATTTAAGAAGTGCTGAACTGTCAAGATGATTCGTTCATCTTGGAGAGCTATCTCGCAAAGTGTTTTTCGTAATAAGTTTTAGTTACGTCATCACAAGCAATGAGATAGATTTCTCATTGCTTTTTTATTTTGTTTTTATTTTACATTTGGCTGTAACTACAAAATCATTTGTTGAAAGTAGGCGAAATCATTGGGGTTAGTTGTACTAAAATTTGGCGGGACATCAGTTGGCGATGTAGAAAGAATTAAAAATACAGCAAATCGAATTTTAGAGGAAAAGAAGAAAGGCCACAAAGTAGTTGTTGTCGTATCTGCGATGGGAAAAACAACTGATCAACTTGTTGCCTTATCTAAGGAGCTATCTTCTTACCCGAGTAAAAGGGAAATGGATATGCTACTATCAACGGGCGAACAAGTTACTATTGCCCTTTTATCAATGGCATTAGCTGAGAAAGGTCATTCAGCCATCTCATTTACCGGATGGCAGGCTGGTATATTGACGGAAAATATACATAGTAATGCTCGTATTATTGATATTGATCCAAATAAAATAAAGAAATATCTTGCAGAAGAACAAATTGTAATCGTTGCAGGGTTTCAAGGAGCAACAGAAAATGGGGAAATTACGACATTAGGCAGAGGTGGTTCAGATACAACAGCAGTAGCTTTAGCAGCAGCATTAGCAGCAGATAAGTGCATCATTTATACAGATGTAACGGGTGTATTTACTTCTGATCCTAGATACATCCCTGGTGCTAGGAAACTTGAAGCAATATCGTATGATGAGATGCTGGAGCTGGCAAATCTTGGTGCTGGAGTTTTGCATGCAAGAGCGGTGGAGTTTGCGAAAAATCACCAAATTCCATTAGAGGTTTGTTCGAGCTTGGTTAAAGAATCTGGGACTGTAATTGAGGAGGAAATAGCTGTGGAAAAAAGTTTAATTGTTCGTGGAGTAGCATTTGAGGGGGCAATCACAAGAATTACTGTTTTCGGATTGAAAAATGGCTACAACAACCTTTCTTCTATTTTTAATAAATTGGCAAGAAGAAACATAAATGTTGATATTATTATTCAAAATTTAACCGTTGGTGAAGATACCTATCTCTCTTTTTCAATAAAAAATGATGATTTGCGTGAAACAATTGACATACTCGAACAGTATCAAGAAGCTTTAGGATTTGATCATTTCGAATATGAATCTGATCTTGCCAAAGTATCAATTATTGGTTCTGGAATGATTTCAAATCCAGGAGTAGCAGCCAAAATGTTCGACATACTAGCAAAAAATAATATTCAAATTAAGATGGTCAGTACATCAGAAATTAAGGTATCAACGGTAATTGAAGAAAATCATATGATTGAAGCATCCCGAATTCTTCATACAGCATTTGAACTTGATTCGGTGGGGCAAAAAATAAAATAAAAGCAGTTGACTTTAGAATACTGGAGCAAAAAGAAGAATAGGAGCTATCTGAAAAGCAAAGTGTCAGACAGCCCCTATTTTTAAATATCTAGGTCTTTAAAATCCCAACGTATAAGTATTTTAATCTTTTTATGTCGTTTAATAATTTCCTCAAATGCTTCTGTTCGCATTTTTCTTTGTGATTGAATTTGTTCTGCTAAAAATCCCGCCTCTAATTTAAAACATGATTCGGTTTTCATTTCGAATTGTCTGCTAATAAGCGAGCTTGATAGCTCAAATTCCATCCCATTTTTTTCTTCTTTTGTGATATGGAGAGTTCCCCAGCCAGCTTCCTCAAAAAAGGAGATCACTTCATTTATTGACATTAACGGAAACTTGCGAGCTAGGTGTTTTCCGGCCCAATACAATATATCTGCTGTTTCTTTTCCTAATATTTCAGGTAGTAGTATATCCCGAATAAGTTCGTATCCGAATGCTGGAACTGTAAGATCAATTTCAGTAGTTTTTTGTTCTAATTCTGCAGAAGATTTCACGTTATTCCCCTCTTTCTCTATGCCTTTATTATATACAAAAATTTATTTCAGTTTAATATAAATTTTGGTAAGAAGGTTTTAAAAAATTTTTCTAATAATTTGAGGCATATTATCATCAAAATCAATTTGTGTATTATCAATGATTATATGAAGGATAACATGAAAAAGTATTAGATTATATGTCGAATTTGTGTATCCGTTTCCTTGACGGTCTCTAAGTGCAGGAGTAAAATGGATATGTCACATAAATGCTATATACTTAAAGCATAGTAAATTCAAGAAAAATTTTTTGAATCATTTTGCTATGCACAAACGCTTTTATTATTAAGGGGGGTAAAATGTGGCCGGAAATCGTGAGTTTTTAAATCGCAGATTGCATTCATTGCTAGGTGTAATACCAGTTGGACTTTTCTTAATTGTACACTTAGTTGTGAACCATTTTGCTACAGGTGGAGAAGAATCTTTCAATAAAGCTGTAGGTTTTATGGAAAGTCTACCGTTCCTTATCTTTCTTGAATTTATTTTTATTTATTTACCATTGCTGTTCCATGCAATTTATGGACTTTATATTGCATTCACAGCAAAAAATAATACGAGCAGACTAGGATTTTTTCGAAATTGGATGTTCCTATTCCAACGTGTATCCGGAATTATCGTGCTAATTTTCTTAGCATGGCACGTATATTCAACTCGTATTCAAATGGCATTCGGAGAAGAAATGAATTATAGCTTTATGGAAAATGTTTTCTCTAATCCATGGATGATCGCATTCTACATAGTGGGCTTAATTGCAACAACTTTCCATTTTTCAAATGGTTTATGGTCTTTCTGTGTTAGCTGGGGTATTACTCAATCACCACGTTCCCAACAAATATCTTCATATGTTGTATTAGTTGTATTTGTTGTGTTATCCATCATTGGTATTCGAGCAATCTTCGCTTTCGTTTAAGCCTTATAAGGAAATTATTATTATGTTCGGAGCATGTTTTTAAAAAGGAGTGAGTCTCGAGTGAGTAAAGGGAAAATCATCGTAGTTGGCGGCGGTTTAGCCGGCTTGATGTCAACAGTTAAAATAGCAGAGGCAGGCAAACAAGTAGACTTATTTTCATTAGTGCCAGTAAAACGTTCTCACTCTGTATGTGCACAAGGTGGAATTAATGGTGCAGTGAATACGAAAGGTGAAGGAGATTCACCATATATCCACTTTGATGATACTGTTTATGGTGGGGACTTTCTAGCGAATCAGCCGCCTGTTAAAGCAATGTGTGAGGCAGCACCTGGAATTATTCATTTATTTGATCGTATGGGTGTAATGTTTAATCGTACTCCAGAAGGATTATTGGACTTCCGTCGTTTTGGTGGTACTCAGCATCACCGTACAGCTTTTGCTGGGGCAACTACAGGTCAACAATTACTATATGCTCTTGATGAGCAAGTTCGCCGTCATGAAGTAGCAGGATTAGTTAACAAATTCGAAGGATGGGAATTTTTGGGGGTTGTTCAAGACGATGAAGGAATTTGTCGTGGAATAGTTGCTCAAAACTTAACTTCAATGGAAATTAAAGCTTTTGAAGCTGATGCTGTAATCATGGCATCTGGTGGCCCTGGAATTATCTTTGGAAAATCTACTAACTCAATTATTAATACTGGTTCTGCAGCTTCTATTGTTTACCAACAAGGAGCTACTTATGCAAATGGTGAATTCATACAAATTCATCCAACTGCGATTCCTGGAGATGATAAGCTTCGCTTGATGAGTGAATCTGCTCGTGGTGAAGGTGGACGAGTTTGGACATATAAAGATGGTAAACCATGGTACTTCCTTGAAGAAAAATATCCAGCATATGGAAATCTTGTTCCGCGTGATATCGCAACACGTGAAATTTTCAATGTTTGTGTAGATATGAAACTTGGAATCAATGGTGAAAACATGGTTTATCTAGATCTTTCCCATAAAGATCCACATGAACTAGATGTTAAACTAGGTGGAATCATAGAAATTTATGAAAAATTCGTTGGTGAAGATCCACATAAAGTACCAATGAAAATCTTCCCTGCTGTTCACTATTCAATGGGTGGATTATGGGTAGATTATAAACAACATACAAGCATCCCAGGATTATTTGCTGCTGGAGAATGTGATTATTCTCAACATGGTGCGAACCGTTTAGGTGCCAATTCACTACTTTCTGCTATTTATGCCGGAACTGTAGCTGGTCCTGAAGCAGTAAATTATATTAATGGATTAGAAAAAAGTTCAGATGGCTTATCTTCTTCTATTTACGATAATGCTGTTAAGAAAGAAGAAGCAAAGTGGAACGATATTTTATCATTAAATGGCAGCGAAAATGCTTATATTCTTCATAAAGAACTTGGAGAATGGATGACAGATAATGTAACTGTTGTTCGTTACAATGACAGACTTAAAAAGACCGATGATAAAATTCTTGAGTTGATGGAACGTTACAATAACATCAATGTGAATGATACAGCTAAATGGAGTAATCAAGGGGCAGCATTTACACGCCAATTGAAAAACATGCTTCATCTTGCACGTGTTATCACTATCGGTGCTTTAAATCGTAATGAAAGTCGTGGGGCTCATTACAAACCAGACTTCCCTAAACGTAATGATGAAGAATTTTTAAAAACTACTATGGCTAAATTTGATGCTGCAACTAATACACCGCAATTTAGCTATGAGGATGTAGATGTATCCCTTATTAAGCCTCGTGAGCGTGACTATACTAAGAAACATTAATCTTGGTTCTAGACTTTAAACCACTATTAATGTTCCTTATAAGCCTCGTGAACGCGAGTAAACTAAAACGAAAGAGGAGAAATAAGGATGAGTGAACAAAAAACGGTACGCTTTATAATAACTCGCCAAGATAATCCGAATTCTTCCCCTTATCAAGAAGAATTTGAATTACCGTATCGTCCAAATATGAACGTAATATCATCATTAATGGAAATTCGTCGTAATCCGGTAAATGCACAAGGCGAAAAAACAACTCCAATTACTTGGGACATGAACTGTTTAGAAGAAGTTTGTGGTGCGTGTTCTATGGTGATTAATGGAAAACCAAGACAATCATGTTCTGCACTTGTAGATCAATTAGAACAACCGATTCGTCTTGAACCTATGCGTACATTCCCAGTTGTCCGTGACCTTCAGGTTGACCGTAGCCGTATGTTTGATTCCTTGAAAAAGGTAAAAGCATGGATTCCAATTGATGGTACTTATGATCTTGGTGAAGGTCCTCGTATGCCGGAGAAAAAACGTCAATGGGCATATGAATTATCAAAATGTATGACTTGTGGTGTTTGCTTAGAGGCTTGTCCGAATGTTAATAGCAAATCTAACTTTATCGGACCTGCACCACTTTCACAAGTTCGTTTATTTAATAGTCATCCGACAGGTGCTATGAATAAAGATGAGCGTTTAGAAGCGATAATGGGAGATGGAGGACTAGCAAACTGTGGGAACTCACAAAACTGTGTGCAGTCTTGTCCTAAAGGAATTCCATTAACTACTTCGATCGCAGCATTGAACCGTTCAACAACATTCCAAATGTTTAAAAACTTCTTCGGAAGCGATCATATGGTAGACTAATACTTTAGCCTTCAATCTTTTGATTGAAGGCTTTTTTATGTGTGCCAGGCATGGCAACTATCTTGGTGGTGAAAGTCCACTGTGGGGGTACACATCGTCCAACCACTAAGGAAGCGCAAGGTACTT